>CAMNOL010000145.1 GCA_946546815.1 uncultured Oscillospiraceae bacterium | reverse complement strand
TGGCGGAAAATAGACCGTCCAGACGCCGTAGCTTGATTTAATCAGTGTTTCCCTAAATATCCCCAACAGAGAGAAAAGGAGCGAGTCATGAAACAAATCTTCCGACGTTTGACAGCATTCGCGCTGGCGCTGACCCTGGCGGGCATGAGCCTGACGGTGTCCTTCGCCACAGAGGACGATGCGGCGCTGACCGCCGCCTTCGGCACCAATGACCAGGTGAAGATCGCCGAGCAGGTGGTTGAGGAACTGACCCAGCAGGAGGAGCCTGCCGCTGAGGAACCGGCGGAGGAGCCCGCCCCTTCTCAGCAGGAGGAGAAGGAGCAGCAGGCGCCGGAGCAGGACCCTGCAGACGGGGAGCCCGGCGACGCCTCTCAGCAGGACCCGCAGTCCGAACAGACCGGTCCCCTGTCCGACGCCTCCGGGGATACTTCCGGGGACACTTCCGGTGACAACTCCGGCGACACTTCCGGTGATTCCTCCGAAGAGCCTCAGGAGCCGGCGGAGCCCCTGGAGGTCCGGTGGAAGGTGAACAAGACCGACTACAAGGCCAAGGCCGCCTTTCCATACACGAAAAAGGCCATCCGCCCGGCCTACCGCCTGATGCGGGAGGACCAGGAGACGGAAAAGCAGGACAGCTGGCAGGAGCACTGGTACTCCGACGCACAGTGCACCAAGGTCACCAAGGACTTCACCAACTGCGGCACCATCTACTTCCAGCTCACCGAGGAGGACAGGGTCGTTGCCGAGGGCAGCTACTCCATCACCCCGGCGAAGCAGACCATCACCACCGCCAAGGAGCGCTACACGAAAAAGTACGCCAAAAACCACACCATTGCGCTGGGGGCCAAAACCAGCGGCGACGGAAAGCTGACCTACAAGAGCAATAACACCAAGGTGGTCACCGTCTCCGCCAAGGGCGTGTGCACCATGAAGGGCGTCGGCGAAGCGGAGATCACCATCACCGCCCCCAAGACCAAAAACTGCAAGAAAGCGGTGCTCACCGTGCCGGTCACGGTGTACCAGAGCCCCAAAAAGCTCAGCTACTGCAACGTTTATAAAAAGAGCAAGTACTACAAGGCGCTGACCGCGCTGAAGCTGCTGGGCAGCAAGCGCAAAAACGTGGTGGCCATCGCCCTGTCCCAGCTGGGCTACCACGAGGGCAGCAGCGCAAAGCAGATGAACGGCACCAGCCACGGCGGCGGCAACTACACCGAGTACGGCCGCTACTACGGCATGAACCAGCAGCCCTGGTGCGCCATGTTCGTCAACTGGTGCGCCCGTGAGGCCGGCGTCAGCTACTCCGTGGTGCCCAAGTACGCCGCCGTGCGGTACTACCACGGCTACTTCAAGCGTCAGAAGCGCTTCCACAGCTGGGGCCAGGTCCGTTCCGGGGGGTACCGGCCCAAGGTGGGGGACATCATCCTCTACGCCAACGTGAAGGGCGGCGTGGCCCACCACATCGGCTACGTCATCAGCTCCGCCTACAGCGGCAAAAAGGTCAACATCACCACGGTGGAGGGCAACACCAGCGACGCGGTGCGGAAGGTGCACATGCATCTGACCAAATCCAGCGGCGGCAAGATCAACGGCCACTACATCCTGGGCGTGGCCAGCCCCAAGTACTGATTTTTCGGGTGGCCGGCCACGGAGGCAGGGGGAAACAGGCGGGGAACCGGAAGGGGTTCCCTACCGCCCCGCCGGCGGCGGAGGCCGTCTCCCCGCAAAGGAAAAAAGTCCTCTTCTCTCTGTCGTTTTGACGGAACGGAAGGGACTTTTTTTTCAAAATGTGGGAAAATTTTTATTGACGGATGACCCCTGCTATGCTACAATGATTCATGCATGGGCAATTCAAAAGGGAGGTTCATGGGCTTGATTTCCAGACTTCACAAGGGAAAAAAGGTCGTGGGCTTCAAACAGACCCGGAAAGCGGTCTGCCGGTCAGACACCGAAGCGGTGTTCCTGGCAGAGGACGCAGATCCGGAGCTCACCGGCGCGCTGGAGCAGCTGTGCCTGGAACGGAAGGTTCCGGTGGAGCGGCTGGCGTCCATGAAGGAGCTGGGAGCGCTGTGCGGCATCTCCGTGGGAGCATCCGCCGCCGCCCTGCTGAAGGAAGAAACCTGAATTCTTCCGGTTTTTATGGTTTTAACGGAATAATCTTCCGGTTATTGCGTTAGAATAAAATTTGATTTCCTGAGGAAAGGAGGAAACTTGATTCATGCCTACTTTTAATCAGCTGGTTCGTAAGGGTCGTCAGACTTCTATCGAAAAGTCCAAGTCCCCCGCACTGCAGAAGGGTAAGAACACTCTGAAGAATCGCGAGACCGATCTGTCTTCTCCCCAGAAGCGCGGCGTCTGCACCGCAGTCCGTACTGCCACTCCGAAGAAGCCGAACTCCGCTCTGCGTAAGATCGCCCGTGTTCGCCTGTCCAACGGCTACGAGGTCACCGCTTATATCCCCGGTGTCGGCCACAACCTGCAGGAGCACTCCGTGGTCATGATCCGCGGCGGCCGTGTCAAGGACCTGCCCGGTGTTCGTTACCACATCATCCGCGGCAC
>CAMNOL010000144.1 GCA_946546815.1 uncultured Oscillospiraceae bacterium | reverse complement strand
GCCGATGTGGTCTCTGACCCAGCCTGCAACGCTGCTCCAGCTGTCTTTTGCCAGTGCGATGGCCTTGCTCACTCCGCTGCCAATGTGGTCCTTCACCCAGCCGGAGACCGTGTTCCAGCCGTCCTTCACCAGCTGCACATTCGCTTTCAGGGTGGGGTTCGTCGCGAACAGTTCCTTCACGTTGGACCACACCCCCGGCAGTCCCACTGTAAAAATTCCCTGAAACGGCGCCACGATTTTATCCTGCACCCACTGTCCCGTATCACTGACGAGTCCGCTGAGCCACTCTCTGACTCTTCCGCCGGCGCTGACTGCCTTGTCCCACAGATCGGCGATGTCGTCCATCACCCATTGGATGTGCTTCTTTTGATCTTCCATCAGCTTGAGAATGTTCTCCCAATCCTCCCTGACGGAATCCAGCACGGAGCCTCCCACCTCCTTCAGCGGCTTGATGACCCGCTCATAGCCCCGGGAAAATGCCTCCTTCAGCCGTTTTCTCAGCTTTTCTGCCCCCTGTATCAGCTTCTGGAACCCGTCCAGCACCGTTGTCTTTTTTGAGGACAGAAACTTTCTCAGATTTTTCCAGAGCTTCCCCAGACGGTTCCGCAGCCGCTCCAGCAGCCCCATCCGCTTTCGGGTGCTCCCTCCGGTGCGTCTGCTCCGGCTGCTCCGTCCGCTTCTGGTGCTTCTGCGCCTGCCGCTCTTGCGCCGGGATGCTTTTCTGCGTCTCCTGCTGGAGCGGCTGGCCGGCGGATTCAGCCGATTGATCTCATCAAAGGACAGCAGCGTCCGCAGGGACCGGCTCGCCCTTGCTGTCCGGGTGCTCAACGCCGCGGTGACAGCGCTCAGCTGCTTCAGCGCCTTGGTCACCCGTTCCAGCCCCCGCAGGGATCGATTCAGCCCGGCCAACGACTGTTTCCCGGTTTTGTGGGCTGTTTTCACCGAACCAGTGTTCTTTTCTGACTTCTCACTCATTTCATCCCCCCATTTCTCAGGTATTCGTTCTGTCCCCGGCTTCCGATTCCGGCTGGCATCCGGTCTGTTGACCCCGGGCCGGCTGCCCGCTGCCCGCCATGCGTTCCATGATCGTCCGATACTTTTCCAGCCGGATTTCCCGAAGCTCCTCCTCGGTCCAGAACGGGAACACCTCGTACACCTCAGGCAGCCTTCCGGCCAGCGCCGCCTGTGCGGTCAACCCGGCCTGCTCCCAGGCGATGATCGCCAGGCGCTGGGCCTTTCTGCGCTGCCCCTCCTGCCGGGCTGTGATCACCAGCGCCGCCTCCCCCCAGGTCATCTCCTCCACCTGCCAGGGCAACAGCCCCTCTTCACAGCCCAGCTTCACCAGCTCCTCCTCGGTCAGTCCCTCCCGAAAGGGCCGTCCTGGTCCTCATCGTCGTCGGACTCCTCGTTCAGCAGCTGAAACGCCTGCTCCACCGCCTGCTCCATAGACGCTTTGAGCTGCTCCGCCTGCTCCGGGCTGATCAGTCCGGACTCCGCCGCAATGTCAAACGCCAGGCCGCCGAACCGGGTCTGGCCGCTCCAGCCCTCGTCCACCAGCCGGTCATACAACTCCTCCCCGTCCCGGATGGGGTTGTCATTTCCCGCCCAGTTCAGCGCCGCATCCAGTACTGCCGCCATTTTTTCCCCATCTGCCGCCGCCTCCAGCACGGTCTGCAGGGTGTCCTCCTGATATTTCTTCCGCAGGGTCCGCTGTCCCGCCACGGTGAGCCGCAGCTGTACCTGTTCCCCGTCCAGCTTCAGTGTATAGGATCTTTTCAATGTCAAACCTCCTTTTTACCAAAGAAGGGCCGGCAGAGCCTCTTCCCCCTGCCGGCCCCGAGTACTGCGATGTTACGCGGTGGGGTTGGTCACGTTCCACTCGCTCTGAATGCTGACGATCAGCTTGGCAGTGATCAGCTCATCCACCTTTGCCCCGTCTACATAGGTGCTCACATAGCCGGTGGTGCCGAACTTGGTGCCGTCGGGGAACTCCACCGAAACAGGCACCACGTTGCCCGCCGTCTGCAGCGCGCGCAGCTTGCGGTAATCGGAATCCGCGCCGCTGTTGTCGTAGAGGTACGTCACCTCAAACGCCTGCACGTCCTGCACGCCGGGGACATTCTTCTTCATTCTGTCCTTGAGACAGGTGGCGTCCAGCTCAGAGGGAGTGCCTCCGATGTCGCCGATCTCCTGCACATAGTTCATTTCCACGTCGTTGACCTTCAGCTTGATGCCGATGCTGGCCATCCCCTGTGTCATACTCATCATCCTTTCTGTCCTTGTTGATCCGTTTCAGGTTCTCTCAGCGTCTGCGCCCCTTCAGTCCATGAGCCGCATCCATCGCTTGTCAATTTTCCGTCCAAATCGCATGGTTTTTCGCTGAAAAACACCATTTTCCACCACTTCGCTCATGTACGTCCGCTTCAGCCCCAGCTCCAGCATGGCCCGGTTCACCAGTCCGGCCAGCTCCACCGCCGTCTCCCGGTCAAAGCACCAGATGTCGATCTGATAGGTCAGCTCATCCACCACCGGGCAGTCCGTAGAGCGGTTGTCGTATTCGCTGTAGGTAATGACGATGCGGTCC
>CAMNOL010000143.1 GCA_946546815.1 uncultured Oscillospiraceae bacterium | reverse complement strand
GTGGCTATGGTGCACACCAAATACCCCTTCCACCGTGCCTACGAGCTCAGCGAGGAGCTGTGCTCCAGCGCAAAGCGCTATGCAGCCGAGCTGAAAGAGAACAAGAGCGAGGAGGAGAAGGAGCGCATTTCCACCATCGACTGGCACATTGAGTTCGGTCAGGGAAGAGGCAGCGTGTCCGAGAGCCGGGAGGACTACCTCACCGAGGACACCGGGGACGGAAGCAGTAAGGAGCACCCCATTCGCACCCTGACCCTGCGGCCCCTGGCAGTCATCGGCGGGACGGAGAAGAGCTTTCGCAATTACGGCTTTTTCCTCAAGCTGTTTGACAAGCTCAGCGGCAGCCTGACTGAGGAGGATTCCGATCAGGCAGAGGACAAAGTGGCCCGGAGCAAGCTCAAGGGCCTGCGTGTGCCCCTGAAGCAGGGCGAGTGGGAAACCAGGCTCTTCATCCGGGAAAACGGTCTGAACGAGATGGAAAAGTGGGCCAATGACCAGGTGACAAGCCTGTCTGAGCTGGCGGCAGGGGAAAAGCGCAAGCAGGAGAGCTTCACCCCTGTGACAGCGGAGGGACGGAAAGAAGATCAGCGCTACTACCAGCGCAGCCTGTATTTTGACGCTGTGGAGCTGGTGGATCACATGATGATTCTGAACAGAGAGGAGCTGGAAAAGTGAAAAAGACAGTGATGATGACCCTGCTCTCGGACACCATTTTCGGCTCCGGCATGAGCATCCCCGGGGCGGAGGACATCGCCGTCAAGGTGGATGAGCAGGGAGCGCCCTACCTCAGAGGCTCCACCTTCAAAGGGCTGCTGCGGGAGAGTGTGGAAAACTGGCTGGACTGGGAAGAGCGAGCGGACGGGAAGCAGGTGCTCAAGGAGCTCTTCGGCGCTGCGGACAGCAAGGAGGACTCTGTCAAGGACAACTGGCACGGCGCCGAGGGAGAGCGCCGGGTGTTCGTCTCTCCGCTGACCCTTGCCCCGGGGCAGAGCAGCATGGATTTGCTGAATCAGCGGACCTTTACCAGCATCGACCCGAAAACCGGCACCGTAAAGGACGGCACCCTGCGGGTGGCCGCCTGCGTGCGCAAGGGAACGAGGTTTCAGGGCAGCGTCACCTTCGCCGGGGAGGATCAGGAGCTGGTGGAAAACGCACTGCGCTGCATCCGGTACGTCGGCACCAGCCGAACCCGGGGGTTTGGTCGGGTGCGCTTTGAGCTGGGCGAGGAATTGCAGAGCGCTGGAGTGGCCGTGGAGGGCACCGGAAGCTGCCTGCGCTGCACCTTGGAGCTGGTGGAGAACGTCCGGGTCACCGACCTGAACGAGAGCCACAACACCTATCTGGAGAGCAAGCGGTGCATCAGTGCCAATACGCTACGGGGCGTGGTGATGAACCGCCTGGCCCGGCGGGATGAGGCGTGGTTTGAGGCCAACAAAGGCCTTTTGCTGCGAGAGGTGCGCTTCACTGACCTGATTCCCGGCAATCCGGGCGAAAAGCCAGCCATTCCTGTGCCCATGGGCTTTTATGAGGACAAGCTGGGCAACAACTTCTATTCCCTCCTGGTGGAGGGGGACGTGCGTCCGGAGACCAAGCGCTCCAAGCTGGGCAGCTTCTGCACCCTGGAGAAGATGGAAGAAGAGGGACAGGAGAAGGTGCGTATCCGGGGCTGGTCCCCCAGGCTGGGGGCTGAGACCCGAATCAATCTGGACATGCAGAAGGCAGGGGGAGACAAGCCCGGCGGCTTGTTCCAGACCGCTCATCTGTTGATGGGACAAAAGGCCGAGGGCATGGTGCTCTTTTCGGACAAGTGCAGCGAGGAGCTCAAAGAACGAGTGGTCGATGCCCTGAGGGAGGACAATGGGGCGCTGCGCCTGGGCGCCAACATCCACGCCGGCTTCGGCCTGTGCCAGTTGACTTCCCTGCGCTGGACGAATCAGGCGCCGGAGAGCGCTGCCTACGGCTACAAGGACGGGGAGAGCGTAGGGACGAAAGTGTACATGATGCTGCTCTCCCCCCTGATGCTGCTGGATGAAAATGGGGAGCCCCGTGGAGTTGACAAGGCATGGCTTGAGTCGCTGCTGGGCGGCGTGAAGGTGGAGAGACTGATGTGCTCCACCACCGTGGGGCAGCAGCAGGGCTTCAACCGCAAGCTGGGTACCCGCTTGCCCATCCGCACTTGCTATCTGTCGGGCAGCCTGTTTTGCATTGAGTGCGCCCAGCCGCCTGCACTGGAACGGCTCAGGGAGCTGGAGCGGTCCGGTCTGGGAGAGTATCAGGAGGAGGGCTGGGGCAGAGTGCTGTTCCTGCCCAATTTGGAAGACGTTACGGGCCGCTATGAGCAGAAAAGCGATGCCGCTGAGGTGAAGGAACAGGGCACTGCCATCAGGAAACGCCGTCAGCGCGCTCAGTGGCTGCTGGATGGCGAGAGAGGCAAAAGGATTCAAGGCAAGCTGTCCAAGAGTCAGCTGGGCGGCGTGCAGGTTCTGCTCGCTGCTGCGGCAGCGAATCCGATGCAAGCACCCACGATGCTTGAGGAGCGCTTCAAAGACAGGGTGAGCGATGGAAACGGCGATGAAAACCCGGAAAAACGGGATCTTTTCACACCGGTGCAGAACTACATCCATTCTGTGGCGGAGGG
>CAMNOL010000142.1 GCA_946546815.1 uncultured Oscillospiraceae bacterium | reverse complement strand
CGAAGAGATGACTGCTGACCTGCAGAAGCGTCTGGACGCCGTGCTGTAAGGTTGCGCTTCGCGCTTTTTCTCATGCGACTCATTCACACGTGCCCCCGGCACCTGTGAACTGAGTCTACAGCCCGGCGTTGAGGCTTACAAGAAGAACATGTTTGCTCTGCTCGGCAAGCCCGGCTTCGAAGAGATGACTGCTGACCTGCAGAAGCGTCTGGACGCCGTGCTGTAAGGTTGCACCGATTCTCTTTCCGCTCAATTTTTACGGGAGTCGTCCTTCGGGACGGCTCCTTTTTGACAATCCGGAGCGTTGGCCTCTCCCCAATAGACGATACAGGATCAAGTCAAAAAATAATTGAAAAAACTTTTAAAAAGTACTTGACATTTTCTGGCAGCTGTGGTAAATTGTATCCAGGCAAAGAAAAGGGTGCCACAAACGTATCCGATTCAGCGTCTCGGCAGCTGACCCGTTACTCAGCCTTCCTTCCTTGTTCCATCCAGATAGCGGATGTTTTTCATACTTGTTTTACCTCCTGAAAAAAATCCAAATGAAAGAGAGGTTATTCAATGAAACTTGACTTCAAATCACAACAGAAGTGACCCGACGAGATGCTGGTATCGTTGGGTCACTTCTTTTTTCTCTTTCTGTCTGGGCAGGGGTAAATGCTCAAACCAGATTGAACCACATTTCCATTAATAGGAATTCAGCGGAATGTCCGCGTCGTCGTCCCGCTTCTCGATGGAGCGAATGGTCACGGGATAGCTGTAGCCGTTTTCGGCGGTAACGGTGACAGTTTCCCCCGCTTTTCGGCCAAGGAGTGCTTTCCCCAGGGGAGAAACGTTGCTGATCAGGTTGCTGTTCACATCGATTTTCACCGTGGAGACGATTCGAAAGACCTCCTCCATCTCATCCTCATCAAACCAAACCGTCACCTTGTCAAACAATCCCACCTCATCTGCTTCGGAGGTGTCTTTCAGCATCCGCGCTGTGGCAATCATCCGCTCCAGATACCTGATACGGCTGCGGTTTCGGTTGAGCTCCTGCTTCGCCGCCTTGTACTCAAAATTTTCACTCAGGTCGCCAAATGCCCGGGCGGTTTTGACCTCCTCCAACAGCCGGGGCGTCAAAACGCTCTGCCGGTGGTCCAGCTCCTCCTGCATCTGCCTGATGTCATCAGCAGTCAATTCATTGTGCATTTTCATTCCTCTTTCCGGCAGGATATCAGCATTCCCATCTGTATCATGCCTCAATTTAATCATAAGCGGAAGCCGCTCCTCAGATCAGCGCAAAGGTTCTCAGTACGAACAGCCACAGCGTAATGGAGACCGAGGAGAACAGCGTCGCCAACAGCACGACATTGGCGGTGAGCACGCCGTCGTTGTGCATATTTTTTGCCATAACGTAGCAGGACACCGTCGTAGGGGACCCCACCATAATAAGAATAGCCACCATTTCGCTGCCGCGAAAGCCCATCCAAGCCGCAGCGGGCAGGAACAGCGCGGGCAGCAGAAACAGCTTGGTGAAGGTCGCCGCAGCGGCGGGCTTCCATTTCTCCAGAGCCTCCCCGCCGGAGAAGGATGCCCCCACCACCAGCAGTGCAACCGGCGTGGCGGTGCCGCCCACCATCTTAATGGCAGAATTCAGCATCACCGGCAGCCGGATCCTCAACAGGGCAAAGGGAATGCCCGCCAGAATCCCGATGATAATGGGATTTTTCAGCACATTGAGACAGGCGCGCTTCACCTGCTCCATGCCGTTGGGGGGCGGTGGGATCAACCTTCCCGCCTCGTCGGTCTGGGGGGAAAAGCTGAGGATCAGCACCGCGTAAATATTGAAAAAGGGCACCGCCGCCACGATCATCATGGGCACCATGCCCACGTCGCCGTAGATGTTCACCGCAAAGGCCACGCCTAGAATCGCCGCACTGGACCGGGCCGCCGCCTGTGCAAAGGCCCCCACCATGCGCCGATCCTTCATCAGCAGCCAGGCAGCGCCCCAGACCCCCATAAACATGACGGTGGTCACTGCAAAGCAGAACAGGCAGAACCTCGGGTTAAAATCGCTGTAAAGATCCATTTCCGCAATGGACTGGAACAGGCTGACCGGCAGCGCACATTGAAACACGTATTGGTTTGCGGGCTTGTTGAACCCATCGTTCAGCAACCCTGTTTTTTGCAGAAACCACCCCAGCAGGATCACCAAAAACACCGGCATTGTGCTGTTGAGGGCAAATCGGAAGTTTTCCATAGCCAATTCATCTCCTGTACTGGGAGATATTATAAATTGTTTTGCCTTCCGACAATGTAACCTGGTTTACATTGTGTTTATTTCATCTGATCTCCCCAGAGCTGCTCCATCACTCCCGCCTTCGTCAGCGCAGGGCGCAGCATCAGATACACCAGCACCGACACCACTGTGGAAAGCACAGCGTTCAGAACCGTTGCGCCGATGTTCCAGACCAGCGTCAGCTGGGCCGCAGGCTTTCCCAGCAAAAGCAGCTTGTAATAGTATCCCACCAGCGGGTCAAAGACGCAGTTGAACCCCAGTCCGGCTACCGCCGCCGCCAGCGCCCAGCCCAGCTGCTGTTTCCGCTGGGTTTTGCGGTTGATTCGGCCCAGGGTGTGAGCCACAAATCCGGTGATCAGGCCGATGCCCAGCTTCAGCACAAAGGTTTT
>CAMNOL010000141.1 GCA_946546815.1 uncultured Oscillospiraceae bacterium | reverse complement strand
TTCTATCCCAGCACTTCTTTTGCGATATCCACGCTCTGCTTGGCATCCTTTGCGTAGTAGTCTGCGCCGATCTCCTCCGCATACTCCGGCGTGAGCACCGCGCCGCCCACCCAGATCTTGCAGGAATGACCGCTCTCCCGCAGCGCTTTGATGGTGGCCGCCATGGAGGAGACGGTGGTGGTCATCAGTGCGGACAGGCCGATGAGCCCCACGTCCTGCCGGACGGCCTCTTCCACCACACGCTCCACCGGAACGTCCCGGCCCAGATCAATGACCTGATAGCCGTAGTTCTCCAGAATCACTTTGACGATGTTCTTGCCGATGTCGTGAATGTCCCCCTGCACCGTGGCAAGGAGAATTTTTCCCTTGCTGACGCTGGAGCCGCCCCGGTTCAAAATACTGGTCTTGATGACCTCAAAGGCTTCGCAGGAGGCGTTGGCGGAGTTGATGAGCTGGGGCAGGAAGATTTCCCCCTTCTCGTAGCGCTCTCCCACCTTGTCCAGAGCGGGGATCAGCAGTTCGTTGATGATTTCCAGCTCCGTTTTGGTGTTCAGCAGTTCTTTTGTCAGCCGGGCGCACTCGTCCTTCAGCCCTTTGGCAACGGCGGTGTCAATGTCCATCCCGCCGGGGACAGAGGGCGTCGCCGCAGGCGCAGAGGGAGCGGCGCCGGCGAAGCGCTGAATGTACACCGCGCTGTCCTTGTCCTCTCCGGAGAGCACCCGGAAGGCCGCAACTGCGTCCATGATCTGCTGCTGGTTGGGGTTGAGAATGGGCAGATCCAGACCGCAGTAGAGGGCCTGGGTGAGAAAGCTCTCGGTGATGCGAATGCGCTCCGGCAGGCCGAAGCTGATGTTGGACACGCCCAGCACTGTGTGGAGGCCCAGCCGCTCCGTGACCCAGCGCACCGCCTTGAGGGTCTCCGCTGCCTGCTCCTGCTGGGCGGAGACCGTCAGCGTCAGGCAGTCAATGAACACATCCTCCCGGGGGATGCCGTAGGAGAGGGCGGCGTTGAGAATCCGCTCAGCGATCTCAAAACGTTGTTCTGCAGTCTGGGGAATGCCGCCCTCGTCCATGGTCAGGCCCACCACTGCCGCACCGTATTTTTTTACGATGGGCAGAACGGTGTCCAATACCTCCTGCTTGCCGTTGACGGAATTGACGATGGCCTTGCCGTTGGCGTAGCGCAGGCCGGCTTCAATGGCCCTGGGGTCAGAGGAGTCAATTTGCAGCGGCAGGGAGACCACACTTTGCAGGGTTTTGACCACTTCTTTCATCATTTTCGGCTCGTCCACACCGGGCAGCCCCACGTTCACATCCAGGATGTCTGCCCCCGCGTCCTGCTGCTCAATGCCCCGCTCCAGAATGTAGTTCAGATCACGCTCCCGCAGCGCCTGCTGGAACCGCTTCTTTCCGGTGGGATTGATGCGCTCCCCGATGACGCGCACACCGTTCAGCTCGGTAACATGAGCGCCGCAGCACACACCGTGGCGTTTTTTTATCACAGGAGCGGAGGGGATGGTCTGTTCCAGCGCCTTGCTCAGACAGCGGATAAAGTCCGGCGTAGTGCCGCAGCAGCCGCCCATGATGCGAATTCCCAGTTCGGCATAAGGGGTCAGCTGCCGGGCAAAGTCCTCCGGGGTGATGGTGTATAAATTGGTGGACGGATCGGGCAGTCCGGCGTTGGGCTTGATGACCATGGGGAGGGAGGTCCACTCCGCCAGCTCCCGGGCCAGGGGCAGAATCTCTTTGGGACCCAGGGAACAGTTGAAGCCCAGGGCGTCCACCCCCAGCCCCTCCAGCGTCAGCGCCATGGCAGGCACGGTGCAGCCGGTGAAGGTGCGGTGATTCTCCTCAAAGGTCATAGTGGACAGAATGGGCAGATTGGTGTGCTCCTTTGCCGCGAGAACGGCGGCTTTCATATCATAAAGATCGGTAAAAGTCTCAAACACTACCAGATCGGCCCCTGCATCCTCCCCTGCGGTGACCATTTCCCGGTACAGCTCATAGGCTTCGTCAAATTTCAGCGTGCCCAGAGGCTCCAGCAGCTCTCCGATTGGTCCGATGTCCAGAGCCACCAGTGTATCTGTCCCCTCAGCGGCAGATTTTGCCACCCTGATCGCCTGCTGAATGACCTGCCGGACACCGTAGCCGGTGCCGGCCAGTTTGTGGCCGTTGGCCTGAAAGGTGTTGGCGTAGATCAGATTGCTGCCTGCGGCAATATAGCGGCGGTGGACGTCAGCCACCACCTCCGGCGCTGTAAAACACAGGATTTCCGGGCGCTGCCCCAGCTTGAGGCCGGCTGCCTGCAGCTGTGTGCCCATGGCGCCGTCCAGGATCAGATAGGGCCGGGTCTGTAATCGTTCAGTGAATTTCATGGGAAGAACCTCGCAGAAAAAGGTGGCTTTATGATAGCATAAAAGGTCAGAATAAACAATCAAGAAGCAAAGAAGCAGAATCTGTTCCATGCCCTGGCGTGCGAAGCGGTAGAAGTTCTTTTGCTTACTTTTTTCAAGGAAAAAACAGACGGATAAAGCCCCTGGACACAAGCAGAAATCGCCTCTGTTCCCCCGGCGGACAGGAGCTTTTCCCGTTTGCGGGGGAAGGAACCGCCGGCGTGCGAAGCGGTTGAAGTTCTTTTGCTTACTTTTCTTTCAAGAAAAGTAAGAGCAGGGGCGGTCTTTCCGGAGCTTGCAGCTGTGGAACATGGTGCAGTTGGCACAGCCGGAGGAGCGGCGGAAGCGGG
>CAMNOL010000140.1 GCA_946546815.1 uncultured Oscillospiraceae bacterium | reverse complement strand
GTTGACCAGGTGCCCAGCATTCCGGCTCTGAAAAAGGAGAAAGCCGCCCTGCTCAGCGAACAGGAACGGCTCAACAACCAGCGCAAGGCGCTGAAGGAATCGGTCAAGGGGATGTCGGAGGCGTACCGGGCCATAGAGGAGCAGACACGGCAGCAACAGAGGAGCAGGCAACAGAAACGAGGCCGAGGGGACTTGGAATTGTGAGAAGTCTCCACCATAGAATGCCCCTTCTGTTTCACTTCGCCCCCTCTCCGAAGTAGATGCTCCGCAGGCTCTGGGGCATGGAGCGGAACATCATCTCCACCACCGTGGCCGCCGGAGTGATGTTGTCCCGCAGCAGCCACTCCCGGGTCATTCCCAGTGTGCCGTAGCAGTAGAGCCGGATGCTGAACTGAGTCTGCGTGTCCAGCGTGTCAACGTGCAGGTTCCGTTTCGCTTCCCGGGTGTAGCGCTCCACAAAATACTCCAACATGTATTCCCACAGCGGATTTTGAGAGTTGTCCTCATAGGCCCGCTTGTAAAAGAGGAAATCCTGCTTCATCTGGTTCATGGCCCTTGCAGCAGATTCCACAGACAGCACGTCCGTCTCAAAGGCTGAGTGACAGAACATCCACGCCACCAGCTCATATTTGTCCCGAAAGTGATAGTAAAAGGTGGGGCGCTGAATCTCCGCCTCCCGGCACAGCTCCGTCACCCGAATCTCGTCGATGCTCTTCTTCGCCATCAGCCGTTTCATAGCCGCTGCAATCCACAGCTTTGTCCGCTCTGCCATGTAATCCCTCCGATTTTTACAGAAATGAAGTTCTGTATGGTTTTCTATCAGGATTATAATTCTGTCTCTGTCTTTTTGCAAGCGTTTCCCTTACAATGGGGGCAGAAAACAAAAAAGGAGCGAACAGCAATGGATTTTCTGACCTTAGCACAAAACAGGTACTCCGAGCGATTCTTCTCCCCAAAGGCCGTAGAGCAGGAGAAGGTAGAACGGATTCTGGAGGCGGGGCGAATCGTCCCCACCGCCTGCAACTACCAGCCCCAGCGCTTCTATCTCATCCGCAGACCGGAAGCCATGGACAAGCTGAAGCAGGTCACCCGGTTCCACTACAACGCGCCCTTGGTGGTTCTGGTGTGCTACGACCTGCGCACGGTGTGGACAAACCCCGGTGACCGCTATTATCAGAACTACAACTCCGGTGAGCAGGACGCTAGCATCGCCGCCACCACCATGATGTACGAGGCGGAGGAGCTAGGAGTTCACAGCGTATGGATTCGGGGCTTTGACTCCAAAACAGTAGTGGACACCTTTGGTCTGCCAGAACACATCGTTCCGGTGATGATGCTGGCTCTGGGCTATCCCAACGAACGTGCAAAGCCCAACGCCTGGCACTTCAAGCGGGAGAGCATGGAGCATTTTGTCACAGAGCTGTGAGGAGGGAACCATGCATTTTACAGAAACGGTCTATCGAAACCCCTATTGGCCCACCTTTCCCCTTTTGCAGGTCACCCAGGGCTGCACCCACAACGCCTGCAAATTCTGCACCATGTACAAGGACGTTCCCTTCCGGCTCCAGCCCAGGGAGTGGATTGAAGAGGACTTGCAGGAGCTTGCCCGGCTGGTGCCGGAGGCCAGGACCATTCAGCTCCTCAGCGCTAACCCGCTGGTGATGAGCTATGACAAGCTGGCCCCCATTCTGGAGCTGATTCACCGGTATCTGCCCAAAATGGAGACCATTTACACCGTGGGACGGGTAACCGACCTGAGAAACAAATCCGTGGAGCAGCTCAAAAGCCTGAAGGAGCTGGGAATGAGCGAAGTCTCCTTGGGCGTGGAGAGCGGCGACAACTGGACGCTGGAGCGAATCAACAAGGGCTACGGATCCCAGGACATTCTGGATCAGTGTCACAAGCTGGAGGAGGCGGGAATCGACTACTGGATGACCTTCCTCAACGGCGTGGCAGGAAGGGAACACAGTGAGGAGCACGCTATCCACTCTGCGGAGATTTTCAGTCAGTGCCGTCCTATGGTGGTTGGCACCGGCGGCTTGACCCTGTTCCCCGGAACGCCGCTGCTGGAGGAGGCGCAACGGGGCGAGTTTACGCCTCTGTCAGAGAAGGAAATGCTGGAGGAGCTGAAAACCTTTGTGGAGCACCTCACCTGCGACTGCGCCTTTATCACCCATCACACTGTGGCGGCAAACCTGACCGGGCCGGATTTCCTGAAGCGCAAGGGCGACATCGTGACCGCATTGGAGCACGCTATCCATAACGGCGACATGGATCGGCTGTCGGCCATACGCCGGAACAAGAGAACACTGTGAGAAACGCGCACGCTCTGCGAAATGTGGAAGGTATCCCGACACATCCTCCGCCAGTCACGGGAAAAAACTCCCTGCTACCGGGGCAAATTTACCCCTCAAAACGGAAATCTCAGCGTTCCCTCAAAAGAGACAGCCCGTCCAGCCGTGAATCGTCACGACTGGGCGGGCTGTTTTGCTCTGTTGATTCAGGCCAGCGCAGCCTGGGCCATTTCAGCCCTCTGCTGCCGCTTGCGCTCATAGTAACGGCGGGTACTCTCGCGGTTCTTCGCCCGGCGTTCCCGGAGCTTTTGCTCTTCAGCCAGTTCCTCCGCTGTCAGCTCCGGTGCAGGCAGGTCGAATTTGCCGATGAACTTCAGGTGGACTTCAATCTCTTGGCTGCGCTCTCCGTCAATCTTCTCCGGCTCATGCACCAGAATCTTATCCACAAACTC
>CAMNOL010000139.1 GCA_946546815.1 uncultured Oscillospiraceae bacterium | reverse complement strand
CAAAAATTCCCCAACTGTCCCCCGGACAGTTGAGGAATTGGCGCAGAAGAAGGGACCTGTCCGCGTCTGAAGGTGGCGGCTGCGCCGCAAATCAGCAGTTCAAATCCCTTCTTATAAGAATTGAATGACGTTGAGAAGAACCGTACAAAGCAAGAATTCCCCAACTGTCCCCCGGACAGTTGAGGAATTGGCGCAGAAGAAGGGATTTGAACCCTTGAGACGCTATCAACGCCTACACGATTTCCAATCGTGCGCCTTCGACCACTCAGCCACTTCTGCAAACGGCTGAAATGCTCTCTGCATTTCTGACGATATGTATTCTAACATAGTTTTTTGGAAAGTCAAGGTATTTTCTGAAAAAAGATCCGTGAAATAAAAAAGCTGTGAGAAGCTCCGGTCAGCCAGCCAAACAGGGAACGCAGGCAATGCGGTCCGTTTCCGTGCTGCCGCCGGAGCTTTCTTTTCAGCTGTTTTGTGAATGAGACTCAGTCCGCCTCTTCAATGGCAGCCACAGGGCAGCCGTCCATGGCGTCAGCGGCAGCGTCCTCCAGCTCGGCGGGAACTTCCTCCTCAATGGCCACAGCCACGCCCTCGTCACTCATGGAAAAGACCTGGGCGCAGGCGAAGGTGCAGGCGCCGCACCCGATGCAGCCCTCATTGACTCTGTACTTCATGTTTGATTTCCTCCTGTTTGATTCAAATGATTCATTTTCCGGCGCAGTAGAGAGGGGGAGTGCTCTGCTCTCCTGAATCCCGGATTTGGAACCGATTCCTCTGTTTATTCCACAATCTCTCCGTCAATGGAAATGACTCTCACCTGCCAGGGAATAAACTTTCCGCTCTGCTGAATGGCCTGCTGGGCCATTCTCTGCAGGCCGCCGCAGCAGGGGACCTCCATTCTGACAATGGTCACTTCTTTGATGTTGTTTTCACGGATGATAGCCGTCAGCTTCTCGCTGTAGTCGGTGCTGTCCAGCTTCGGACAGCCGATGAGCGCCACCCGCCCGCGGATGAAATCCTGATGGAAGCTGGCGTAAGCATAGGCGGTGCAGTCTGCAGCGATGAGCAGCCTGGACCCGTCAAAGTAAGGAGCGCGCACCGGAGCCAGCTTCAGCTGCACCGGCCAGTTGACCAGCTGGCTCTGCTGGGCGGAAACAGGTGCGGCGGGGCTCTGTTCCCGGTTCATCATGCGCATTTTGGAGCCGGGACATCCGCCACCCTGATGGAGCGCATGGAGCCGCTTCTGAATCTCTTCCTGGGGCTTTTCGGACTTCTGTTCCGCCGCCAGCTTTTCCGCCTGAGCGGTTTTGACTGCCGCCTCATCGTACTCCGGGGCCTCCTTGGTGACAAAGGTAATGGCCCCGGTGGGGCAGTTGGGCAGACAGTCCCCCAGTCCGTCGCAGAAGTGCTCCCGCATCAGTTTTGCCTTGCCGTTGACCATGTCGATGGCTCCCTCGTGGCAGGCTTTGGCACACAGACCGCAGCCGTTGCACTTCTCCTCATCGATTTCAATCACTCTTCTGACCATTTGATTTCCTCCTGTCTGAACAGTCTCTGCTTGCTTTTTCCCTTGCAGTGTACTATACTTACTTCATCATGTATGTTGGATTTCCAACAAAACAATAAAAATGAAGGAGGGAAAATCGTGGTGAGGCCATCGGCTTTGTCCGCCGGGGATATGAAACTGATCCGGGGTTCGGTGCTGTTCCACGGAGTGGGGGAAAAGGAGTCGGAGACGCTGCTCTCCGGCAGTGCTGTCAGGGTGCGCAGCGTGTTTGCCGGAGAAGTTGTTTTCTCTGCGGGCTGCGCTGTCCGCCAGATCGGGCTGGTGCTGGAGGGCAAGGTCCATGTGGAGCAGATGGACTACTGGGGGAACCGGCACATTCTCAACGAGATAAGCCCGGGTGACATCTTTGCGGAGGCATATGCCATTGCGGGCAGCGTTCCGCTGGCTAGCGACGTGGTGGCAAGGGAGGACGGCCGCATCCTTTTGGCTGACTGGCCCGGCCTGCTGGGGGAACGGGAGGAAAAGGCCTCCGGTCAGATTCTGCAAAATCTGCTCACCATCAGCACACGGCGGAATCTGTATCTGACCGAAAAGCTGGGCCATATGAGCCGGCGAACCACCAGGGAGAAGCTGCTGTCCTATCTGTCCGCCTGCGCCCGGCGGAAGGGGAGCCGGGAGTTTGACATCCCCTTCAACCGGCAGGGGCTGGCGGATTATCTGGCGGTGGAGCGCAGCGCCATGTCCGCAGAGCTGGGAAGAATGCGGCGGGACGGACTGCTTTCCTTCCGAAAAAATCACTTTGTGCTGGAGGAAAGCGAACCGGAGAAGTGACCCCGCTCAGCGTTCTGATTGAACCAGAGCAGCGAGGACAGCACTTGCCAAACCCATCCGGCGCGCATATAATAAAAGTATCACAACAAGAGATAGCGAGGAGAGATTGTTTTATGATACCGGGATTCAGTCAATTCCAGCCGGAGAGAGTTTTGACCAGTCACGACAACCTGGAGTTCCTGTTCCGCATAGTGGTGGCGGCGGTGCTGGGCATCATTGTGGGAATGGAGCGCTCCCGCCGCTCTAAGGAAGCGGGTGTCCGCACCCACTGCATTGTGGCGCTCACGGCGGCGGTGTTTATGATTCTGTCCAAGTACGCGTTCATGGATTTGAATGTGGACGGGTCCATGGGTGTCCGGGGCGCAGACCCGGCACGTATTACGGCCCAGGTGGCCAGCGGCATTTCCTTTCTCGTGGCTGGCATTCTTTTCAAGCATG
>CAMNOL010000138.1 GCA_946546815.1 uncultured Oscillospiraceae bacterium | reverse complement strand
GGTCTTACCGATACGGTTGAGGAACAGATATGAAGCTGACAGAAGAAAAAATACGGCAGATACAGGAGCTGACCGGGGTGACTCCGGAGCAGGCGGAGCAGGCGCTGAGCGCGGCCAATGGAGACGGGCTGGAGGCGCTGCTGTGGCTGCAGCAATCCCATATCATCGAGAATGCCGGAGTGGGATATTATTCCACCGCCGTTACGGCAGCATACGGAACGGGGAGTCATCTCCCGGTCCAGAGGGAACCGGAAGAGCACAGAGAAGAACTGCCCTCCACGTTTACGGGCTGGGTGCAGTGGATCTGGCGCTTTCTGGTGAGCAACCGGCTGGAAGCGTATCGCAAATATGACGAAACAAGGAAAATTGAGTGCCCGCTGGGGGCACTGATCGCACTGCTGATTATCGCATGGTATGTGGTGGTGGGCGTTCTGATGGTGGGCATCTTCCTGGGCTGGCGCTACCGCTTTGCCGGGCCCCAAATGGGGGGACAGAAAATCAATCGAGTGGTGAATCAGATCGATGACTGGGCGGAGAACGCCCGGGACGATGTGAAGCAGCACATTGGCAAGCAAAAGTGAGGGGAGCGCAGTTCAATGGCGGACAAAATTTTAATTGTAGAGGACGAAGTCAAGCTGGCCCGGATGCTGGAAATGGAGCTGAACTATGAGGGCTATCAGGTGGAAAAGGCCTTTGACGGGCGCACCGGACTGGAAAAAGCCCTGAACAGCGGCGCCGACCTGATCCTGCTGGACATCATGCTGCCGGAGCTGTCCGGACTGGAGGTGCTGCGGCGGCTGAAAAAGGAAGGCAGCGGCACTCCGGTGATTCTGCTCACCGCCCGGGACAATGTGGCGGACAAGGTCTCCGGTCTGGACGCCGGGGCAAACGATTATGTGACCAAACCCTTTGCCATCGAAGAGCTGCTGGCCCGCATCCGCGCCAACCTGAGAAAAGGGAGCAAGTCCGCACAGGAGGTCAAGGCCTACCGTGTGGACGGTGTGGAGCTGCGCCCGGACAGCCGGGAGGTGCTGGTGAAGGGACAGTCGGTGGAGCTGACCCGCCGGGAATTTGACCTGCTGCACTGCCTGATGGAAAACCGCGGCAAGGTGCTCAGCCGCAGTGCGCTGCTGAATATGGTTTGGGGCTACGACTACGCCGGCGAGACCAACACGGTGGATGTTTATATCCGATTCCTGCGCAGTAAAGTGGATGAAAAGCTTGGACGAAAACTCATTGAGACAGTCCGGGGGGTAGGCTACACCATTCGCTGAGAAAGGTTTTCAGTCACCGGCTTTCTAAGGAACCACTGATTTAATCAAGCTACGGCGTCTGGACGGCCTATTTCCCGTCAAATAGCGGTTCAAGGTGTGCATCTGATCGAACCGGGGCAACCTGCCACTGGCAGCTTGCCTGATTCCGGTTCGACACCTTCCTTGAAATCCGTCAGGATTCCTGCGGAATTTGGCCACTATCTGGACGAAAAATATCCTCGTCCAGCCATCCGAGAGATTTAATCAGCGCCTCCCTAAAGCTTGTCCGGGAATAAGACAGATTATTGACCCTCCGGAATTCGTTTCTGAATCCAATTGGAACAGAATGAACGTTTCGGGGGTTCAGGGGGGACTTTTCAAAGTCCCCCCTGACAGGTGCAGGATGGAATCCTGCCGGGAGTTTGAGGGCGGAGCCCTCAACAGCAGGAGAG
Source organism: uncultured Oscillospiraceae bacterium (assembly GCA_946546815.1). Classification (GTDB taxonomy): domain Bacteria; phylum Bacillota; class Clostridia; order Oscillospirales; family Oscillospiraceae; genus Onthomonas. Next base: position 1,115 of record CAMNOL010000138.1, on the reverse strand, counting down.
AGGAGGAGCGCCCCATGGAATACGATTCCCGGAGTTACGCCGCACAGCGGCTGATTACCCGGCTGTTTTACCGGAGCCTGTTCGGGTATCTGGTGCTGAACGCCATTATCATGCTGGGGTTTGACGGAACCCACTGGGCGTGGATGGTGCTGTTTACGGTGGAAGCAGTGGCGCTGCTGGTGCAGCTGTCCCGAAACGGGAGGATGATCCGACAGGTCATGACGCCGCTGGCAGCGCTGGAGGAGACCGCTGATATGCTGGGCAGGGAGAACCTGAAGCTCAGCGACCTGCGCCAGCTGGTGGAAGAACTGGATGACATCAACGCAGCCCACCTCAGCGACCGACTGGAGCTGACCGGCGGAAGAAAAGAGCTGATCGTGCTGGCAGAGGCCATCAATGCCATGCTGGAGCGCATTGAGCGCAGCTACCAGGCGCAGGCCCGGTTTGTCTCCGACGCCAGCCACGAGCTGCGCACCCCCATTGCCGTGATTCAGGGGTACGCCAATATGCTGGACCGGTGGGGGAAAAACGACCCGGAGGCCGGTCAGGAGGCCATCAACGCCATCCGCCAGGAGGCTGAGAGCATGAGCCAGCTGGTACAAAACCTGTTGTTTTTGGCCCGGGGCGACAACGAGACCCAAAAGGTCAACCGGGTGGTGGTCAATCTTTCTGACATGACCGAGGAAGTGCTGCATGAGACCCAGCTGCTGGAGACGGGGCGTGAAATTTCCGGGGAAATTCAGCCCATGCTGATGGCGGAAGCGGATATGCGCCTGATGAAGCAGGCCATGCGGATTCTGGTGGACAACGCGGTCAAGTACACAGAACAGGGCGGAGAGATTAGCATCGGACTGGTCCGGCGGGACAGAACCTGCGTCTTTTCTGTCACCGACACCGGACAGGGCATTTCTGAGTCAGAGCTTGCCAAGGTCTTTGAGCGGTTTTACCGCACCGATGAGAGCCGCAACCGGGAGAGCGGCGGCACCGGACTGGGGCTGTCTATTGCACAGTGGATCGCCCAGCGCCACAACGGCAGCATAGAGGTACTCAGCCGGCCGGGAGTGGGAAGCCGATTTTCACTGGTGGTCCCGCTGCTGGAGTTGGAGGAAAAATAA
>CAMNOL010000137.1 GCA_946546815.1 uncultured Oscillospiraceae bacterium | reverse complement strand
TTTCGATTCCTGCTCCACATGAGGATTCTGCGGGGACGGGAAAACTACCGGATTTACGCCTTTCCTTTGAAATAAGGACACCAAATTGACCATTGGGGCGGGTTTTCCCGCCCCAAGAAAATGAGGTGAGAAATTGGCAAAAACCTATCAGGAGGTCTACGACCTCTCCCAACAGATTACAAAGGATGTGGCCCAGTCGCCCCAGGCGTGGATGCTCTATCTGGACACCGCCAGTCGGATGTACCGCTACTCCTTCCAGGATCAGCTCCTGATTCACGCCCAGAAGCCGGAGGCCACGGCCTGCGCTACCTTCGCCCTGTGGAACAGCCGCTTCAACCGGGTGGTCAAGGCCGGAACGAGGGGCATTGCCCTCATCGACCAGCGCTCGGAACGCCCCCGGCTGAGCTACGTTTTCGACGTAGCCGATACCGTGAAGCGCATCGGCGGGAAGAATCCTTACCTGTGGCGGATTCCTGCCGGGAACGAAGCGGATCTGGTCAAGCGGCTGGCAGAGCGCTTTGACCAGAGCCCGGAGACGCTGACGCTGGACGAGTTCCTCCACGGACTGGCTGCGGATGCCATGAGCGCCGAGTCCTCCACCATTCTGGAGGAACTGAAGCAGCGCGGAGTGGGCAGCTTTCTGGAGGAACTGGACGGGGACAATCTCAAAGCCCGGTTCTATGCCCTGTCCAGCGCCAGTCTGGAGTATATGCTGCTGGAGCGCTGCGGCATTTTTCCCGGCGACTACTTTGAGCCGGAGGACTTTCAATTCATCACGGAGTTCAACACCTCCGACAGTCTGACCCTGCTGGGCGAAACCATCGCCCAGAGCGCGCGGGAGACCCTGACCATCATCGGGCAGATCTCCAAGCAGATGCAGCAGGAGCTGCGCCAGGAGCAGGCAAAGCAGCGGGAAAACCCTGAGAAAAGGCTTGACAATCAGGGCGCCGATGACTATTATACTTTAAATCACGAAAGCGCACAACAAGCACCATTTGAACAAGGAGGACAAGACCATGGCAGTGAAGCTGGAGTACCACGAGGGACCGGACGGGCTGATGTACCCGAACCTGACGATTCCGGACGAGGAGAAAACGCTGGGCAAGTACGGAAAGCTCCGGCAGAAGTACCTGCTGGAGAACAACTCCCGGCTGGTTCAGATGCTGTCCGTGAAGGGCCAGTGGTGGAGCCACCTGTGGGAGGTGGACGAACAGGCCCAGAAGATGGAGGACGCTCTGGTGGCGCAGATGGCAGAGCAGCAGGGCGTGACCGAGGCGCTGAAGGAGGAGAATCAGATGCTCTGGGTGCAGAAGATGAACAATCTGATGCAGTCAGCTCAGGAGACCGTCCTGAACGACCTGATTTACCAGTAAGGGATAGTAACCCCTCCCCTACCCTACAGGAACCGGTGCCACAACTGAACAGTGATACCGCAACCCCGGACGGCACAGCGCTGTCCGGGGTTGATGTGTCCCCGGAAGTGGTGGACGAGTTTCTTCGCTCTGGCGGCAACCAGCGCCACGGCGTGCTGCATGTCATCGCTCACCACCAGCTTCGTGGCAATGATTTTCCCGCCATGCTCCGCAGCGAGTTCTGCGGGGACGGCAAAAGGGACGGCGGTCTGGGCCTGATTGTAGACGGCGAAAAGTATGCTGCATGGTACGACAATTCCGGCATCCATGTGGCCAAAGGCGACACCATCCAGACGGACAATGCCTTACTATGCACATGGGAACAGGCAGCAAACCGCATCGGTTCTCTGCTGGAGCACGGCCTCTACCAGCCGGAAGTGGTGGTGCGTCAGGCCATTGACCGGGAGTTCCTGGATGTGGCGGAGCAGATCTGGTATCTCCATCAGGACTACAACCGGGAACATTCCTTTCCCTTTTTCATGGAGGAAGAGCTGTTCAGCGGTGGCTTTCCGGAGAGCACCGCAAGGATTGCGGAGGAACTGAAGAACCTCAGCCGCCTGCGGGAGATTCGTGGAAAGATGGACGGTTTTTTGACCGTCTATCAGGAGGACAAAACACTCCTGCACTGGCATTTCCATCAGCCGGACGCTCTGCTGAAGAGGATGGAGAACCTGGACAATGAGCGGAGGACGTACCCCATGTCCAGCCTTGCAACCGCTCAGCGAACTGTTTTTATCACTGAGGATGAAGTCACAGAAGCAATTTTGAGACGAGGAAGTGCCACCCCCGATTGGAGGCTGGCCACCTATTCCTTCATGATTCATGGGCACACCACCCAGGAGCAGGCAAAGCACTTCAAAGATCAGTTTGGTATCATGGGATACAGTCACTCCATCTCCCACGCTGACAACAGCTTTCTGGACTACGACGGCAAGGGTGTCTCCTTCCGTCGGGGCGATGTGGAGTACAAGCTGAACTGGAACCAGTATTCCAAACGGGTACAGGAGCTGGTGCTTTCCGGCAGATTCCTGACCCAGGAGGACATCGACCAGATTCCCGGCTTTGAAGTGCGGGAGCTGGCCAGGCGGGTGGTTCAGTTCTTTCGGTTGAGAGGAGCACATTCCCCGCTCCTCAACACCTACCAGAATGAGGACACCACGCAGCGCACCGCCGGGATGCTGGAGGGCTCCACGGAGCTGGACAGGATTCTGGACGCCATGCGCCTGACCCTCTCCGAGCTGGATGAGGGAAATGAACAGTACCAGCGGCTGATGGACATTTACGCTGACGTGAATGCTTTCAAAGCTGGAACCTTCTCCCTGTTCACTCCGGCTGCAAGCATGGAGGCAGAGGCGCAGAAAAGAGGCGTGACGCTCTTTGTCCAGCCCGGAAAGAAGCAGCTTTCCCGTGAGGAAATGATCTACGACCTGAAGGAAGGCAGCAGCATTTTCCTCAACGGCAACCGTTTTGAGATTGCAGAAATCGAAGGTTCTCTGGTGACGGTAAGGGATGC
>CAMNOL010000136.1 GCA_946546815.1 uncultured Oscillospiraceae bacterium | reverse complement strand
TGCATCTTGCAAAAGTTTTGAAATCTGCTATAATTTATTCTGCAAAATGTATACAAGACTAAAGCCTGATAAATACATCAGATTGGTTTTATTGGTATATTATATGATGGAATAATGGAGCATATGTATTCAATGTGCAGCGCTATTTGACGTGAATGGTCAAAATCGACAAAACATGGGGAAGAACGGAGGATTCCAATGACAGCTGCCCGGAAACAGAGAGAAAAAAACTCGGTGTATCATACGCTGAAAGAGAGGCTGATCAACTGTGTTTATCGGCCCGGCACCATGCTGAATGAAATACAACTGGCCGGTGAATTCGGCGTCAGCCGGACGCCCATCCGGGAGGCCATTGGAAAGCTGGAGATGGATGGATACGTCTCCGTGATTCCCAAAAAGGGAATTTACGTCACTGACGTCACCATGCAGGACGTGTTCCAGATTTTTCAAACCCGCATTGAGATTGAACCGCTGACGATCCAGATGAGCATCCCTCATCTGAATCCCAAGGATCTGATGTTTTTCCGGGAGCAGTTTGCCTCTGCGGACCCGGATCTGCCCCACGCGTTCCGGGTGGACACTGCGATGCACCTGTTTCTCATTGACCACTGCGGCAATGAGTACCTGATCAATATGATGCACAAGCTTTTTGACGACAACACCCGGGTGATCCTGGCGACCGGACAGAACGAGACCAAGATTCACCGGGCCAGGGAGGAGCATCTGGCCATTCTGGACAGCCTGCTGGCCGGAGATCCGCCGGAACGATCTGCAGAGCTGCTCCGCAGCCATCTGGAAACCTGCCGTCAGGCGGCGGTGTCCTTCTTCTATTCCCATCAGAACTCAACAGAGCTGCCCTCTGCCAGCGAGTATCTGTCTGATGCGCTGCGGCCCATCAACCTTTCACCGAACAAAGACAGGGACTGAATGCAGCAAACAGGAATACCCCCTGGAAATACACTTCCACTCCGAGGAGGACTGAAACGGACACCAGGCGGAGTAACCGCTGAAAGAAAAAGAAAACCCGGCTCCAATGATAGGAACCGGGTTTTGCTGTTGTCAGGACACCTCAAAGCGGACGGATACATCGCCGCTGCCTACCGCCTCTGCAAGCCCCTCCGGGTCTGCCAGATGGCCGATGGGGGTGTAGGTGTAGGGGGTGGAAAAGCTCTGGTAGAACAGGACCACGCAGTCGCTGCCGAACAGCATCAGGTCTCCTGCGTGTACCTGCTTCACGGCCTTGGACGCCCCAGGCAGGGACTGATCCAGATAGTGATATTTCTCGTTGCCGTTCAGCTCCTCCATCTCCAGCGTGACGGGCATCAGAGCCCGGAAGGATGCTGCGGTTTTGCTGTCCTCCAGTACCAGTGAAAAACGTTTTTCTCCGATTGTGACGGTCATGCTTTCTTCCTCCTGCTCATCAGTACTTTGGGATTCTGCCTCTGACGGAACAGGCTCCGCCTGGGAAACCTCTGCCCATTGGCTCGCATCCGGAAGGGACCCTTCTGCCTGTCCGTCAGAGGGAGTCTGCTCCGCTCCGCCGCAGCCCGAAAGGACCAGGGCGAGGATCAGAACAGCTGCCAGTAAGCGCTGCTTCATCGGATTTCTTTGCCCATTTGGTAAGCCTGCTCCAGCGCGGCCGAGCCGGAGATCTCATTCACGGCCGTCACGCCGCCGCCAAATACGCAACCGGCCAGCCGTGCCTTCTCAAAGCACTCAATCCAGCCTTCCAGGCCGCTCTTTGCCCGCTGGAACACCTCTTCGCCGTCCTCGGCGGCGGTGGCCAGCAGGTACACATCCCGGAAGCGGTAGTCGGAGACATACAGCGGGTTGCCCCGGTCCAGCATGGTCTTCATCTGACCGGACATCTCGTAATAATAAATGGGGGTGGCAAACACCAGCACATCCGCCTGCTCCATTTTCTGCTCAATGGCATCGGCGTCGTCGCGGATGACGCAGCGCCCCAGCTTCTGGCAGGCAAAGCAGCCCTGGCAGAAACCGATGCTCTTGCCCCGCAGGCTGATCTGCTCCACAGTGCAGCCGCTCTCCTCCGCGCCCTTTGCGAAGGCCCCAGCCAGCGCTTCGGAATTGCTGCCCTTGCGGGGGCTGGTGGAAAGGATCAGTACTTTTTTGCTCATGCTCCGTAAACCTCCTTCGCCAGCCGGAACACGGCCCAGCCTTTGGGCCACCCGGTGTACATGGCAACGTGGGTGATGATGGCGATCATTTCCTCTCGGGTTACGCCGTGGTTTTTTGCGTTGGTCAGATGATACGTCAGGGAGGAGTCAGTGATGCCGGAGGACATCAGCGCCACCACCGTGATGATGCATTTGGTTTTTACATCAAGCTCCTGCTGATTCCAAACCTCTCCGAACAGCACGTCGTCGTTGAGGTGGGCGAACAGGGGAGCAAAGTCTCCCAGCTGCTCCCGACCCGCAGTCTGTACAATTTTTTCGCTCATGATTCTGCTCCTTTTCCTCACAGTCTGTTGTAATCCTCGTCTGCCACCGGCTCGCACCATTCGTTGGAGGTTTCCTCCCCGGGAACCTCAACGGCGATGTGGGAGAACCAGCTGTCCTTTTTGGCGCCGTGCCAGTGCTTGACCTCAGGGGGAATGGTGATGACGGTTCCGGGCACCAGACTCACCGCCTCCTTGCCCTGCTCCTGGTACCAGCCCTCGCCGGCAGTGCAGATCAGCAGCTGACCGCCGCCGGATTTGGCATGGTGGATGTGCCAGTGGTTGCGGCAGCCCGGTTCAAAGGTGACGTTGGCCAGAAACACCGGGCACTTGCCGTACTCGGTCAGGGGTTTCAAATAGGACTGACCGTCAAAAAACTGGGCGTATGCGTCGTTGGGAGCGCCGATGCCGAAGGCGTCCGCCTGCTCAAAGTCTGCTTTGTTGGTGTATTTGTTCATGATTGCTCCTCCGTTCTTCAGGTTCTAAGG
>CAMNOL010000135.1 GCA_946546815.1 uncultured Oscillospiraceae bacterium | reverse complement strand
GCTGCTGGTGCTGCTGCTGGGCTGGCTCATGGACTACGCTCAGGGCTTTGTGGATCTGGGCGTGGATCTGCCGGTGGGGGCTGCGGTGTGCGTGTACATCATCCTGATGGAGGTGGGCAGCTCCATTGAAAACCTGTGCCGAATGAATCCGGAGCTCATGCCGGACAAGCTGTGCCAGATGTTCGGAGGAGCAGGGTGCCCGACTGAGAAGCGGTAAATAGCGAGGTATGATGCCGGAGGTGGGGAGACCTGCCTCCGGCGATTCTTACCCCTTTGTTTACCCCTTACCCGTTGTGACCGCATGGGAACGGGCGGGAAAATACATCGAGATTGTTCTGAAAGTGCTTATTGATTGGAGAAAAACGGCAACTAATGGGAAGGAATGGGAAGTGACCTATATAATTCAAATCCCTCCTTCCGCGCCAGAAAACCGACATGCCGGTGGCATGTCGATTTTTTTGTTCTGACGCAGGTTTTTTCTTATCCTTTCGCAGATTACACGAAGGAGGGATTTGAACTGCTGAAAAGCGGCGAAGCCGCCACCTTCATGGGGACAAATCGGCCTCCTTCCGCGCCGGGCGGCTGTTTTGTGGGGAAAGGGGCAGCCCAACCCAGGCTTTACAAGGAGGGATTTGAACTGCTGAAAAGCGGCGAAGCCGCCACCTTCATGGGGACAAATCGACCTCCTTCCGCGCCGGACAGCTATGTTGAGGGCAAGCGGTTGAAAACGCAGATGAAAGTGGTATACTGAGGGAGACAGGCGGGTTTAGGCCGCACACGAGTCCTTTCTGGAGTATGCGAAAGACCAGCCGGTTGGAACTGAGGCGGTCTTTGGGAAGGCGCATCAACGCTATTGATGAGATTCTGAAGGAGGCTGGTAAAAATGGCGCTGAATTTGTCAGATGAGAACCGAGCGGTTCTTATGGAAATGCTTCGTATTGCTGAGCCATATTCCGAGGATGACCCGGAGATGAACACTCTTGACGGAGAAAGTGACTCTGATCGTGTGCTTGCCACAATCGCCAAGAAGTGGCTCGATCAGGACGACCGGGAAAAGGCCGCCCGGTAACCCGACACAGAAAACCAACTACATCGAATCAAGCACGATGCTCCCCGCACCGTGCTTTTTTCTTGCGCTCTGTCCCCGAGAGAAAACCGGTGCAGGCAGTTGCTCCCGCACCGGTTCCGTAGTTCAGATTCCGCTGTCAGCCGAAGCGATCAGACGTTCCGGCAGAACCACTCTGAGAAAACCACTTCTCATCCGTTCTGAGCGCCCTGCAGCTCCATGCAGAGGGTCTGATAAAAGACAGCTTCGGTCATGTTGTAATAGGGATTCACGAAGAAAATGTTCAGCAGGCCAAAGGTAAAAGCGCTCAGCAGCCGCCAGCCGATAAAGGACAGGCTCAGCACAAACGCACGCCATTTGTTGCCGTTCATCAGCTGCTTGCTGGCCTGGAAGGCCTCCTCGCAGGTCATGTCCGGCCGCTCTGCCAGCAGATAGGGGATCATCATGTACTCAAAGGATTTGATGATGCCGGGGATGATCAGCAGCAGGAACCAGAGAACGAGCTTCAGGTTCATCCAGAACATGGTTTTCACGGAATTCCAGTAATTCTGGTCAAAGGCGTAGCCCAGCTCGCCGACTTTTGCGGGGCCGTCCAGGCTGACCAGGAAATAGCGGCGAATGCCCACCATCAGCGGATTGAGCAGGAAAATGGTCAGCCCAATGCTGAAGGCCAGAATGACCAGCACGCCGACGATGCCGATCACGCCCAGCAGCACGCCGAACACACCGCCGCCGACCTGGAGCAGGCGCTCCAGAACACCCAGCACCCCATCGTGCTCGACGGGAGAGCCGGAGGGATTGACGTCAATAAAGGCATCCGGGTCAAAATCGTCCTCCATCATGTCGAAGTCAAATTCTTCCAGATTCCCTTCCTGTGCGTTTTGAATGGAGTTGGTGATGTTTTTCCGGTTCTGATTGACGTTGATGTCATTGTTGAAGCCGCCGGAAACGACCAACAGCAGCAGGCTGACAACGACCAGCCCCCAGTAGCTGCGCTTCAGAATGGATTTTGCGATTGCTTTCATTTCCGCACGTGTACGCAACATAAAGCATCTCTCCTTTCTTATTCAGAATCCTCATGGGATGTCTGTATGAAAGATTGTAGTACAGAACAGGCAAACAGTCAATGAAAGAACGGTTAAAAAACGGTTACGATTCCATGGGGGTTCACTCTTCCCCGTAGAGCAGGGTGAACGTTTCGTAGTGATCCTCGGTATAATAGACCAGGTCACAGTCCTCAGAGTAGACGATTCGCTTGGCGCCCCGCTTCCGGGCCCCCAGGGTGTCGATGTCGCACTCGTAATAGACATGGTCCTCAGGCAGCTGTCCCTCGTAGTTGCCGAAACGGCTGCCGCCGATGCACTTGCCCGGGGCGTAGGGTTCCAGAGAACCGCCGGACCAGCCCAGGGCCTTGGCCTCTTTTTTGGTGATGTAGTTGTCGGGCAGGTGGCCGTAGGTGTAGAGGTACAGCGCCACATCCTCCTCCGAGGAATAGGTGCCGTTTTCGTCCAGCTCCTGGCCGTCCAGCCAGCTGTCGGGAGAGGAGCCGATGTCCACGGTCTGGGAGCCGCTGCCCTGGCTCTCCGTCCGTGTGCCGGAGGCGGACGCATCCGCTGCCGCCCCTGTGGAGGGCTCCGGTTCTTCCCCTTCGCCTGCCGGAGCGCTCTCTTCGGAGCTGCTGCCCAGCAGCGCGTCTGCAATGCCAAGGGCGGTGTCAATGTCGCTGTCGCTGCAACCGGTGCACATCAGCATCAGCGCCGCCAGCAGCAGGCACAGAGATTGTTTCAGATGTCTCATAAAATAGTCCTCCTGACGGGGACCCCCGGGCCGCAGCCGGGAGGGTTCCCTGATTCCTGATATCCTCCTCAGTTTGCACGGAACCGGCGAAATTGTCAAGAGATTTC
>CAMNOL010000134.1 GCA_946546815.1 uncultured Oscillospiraceae bacterium | reverse complement strand
GGTGTTCAGCGTGGGGGTGCCGTGGGCGGGCTTCGGCACCGCTCGTCCGTAGTGGTCGATGTGGGCGGTGCCGCTGTAGGCCGCCATAGACGTCCGGTCATAGCCGATGGTCAGGGTGATGGAATCCGTTGCCAGCTCCCGGTCCACCAGCTCCAGCACCAGCAGCTCCGTCATTTCCCGGACAATGATGGCGGCCTTGTCGGAAGGGTAGGGGCAGGGGAGCACCTGCCCGGAGCTGATGCTGTTGGTTCGGGGTCGGTAGGCCTTGATGTCCGCCATGGTGCAGGATTCCTCCCCCCAGGCGTGGTCGATGAGCAGCTCCGCATCCACCCCGAACAGCCGGTAAAGCCCCTCCTCGTCGTACAGGCTGGCTCTGGCGATGTCCCCCATGGTGAAAATGCACCGCCGTTCCAGACGCCGGGCAGTGCCCGGACCGATGCGCCAGAAATCCGTCAGCGGCCGGTGGTCCCACAGCAGCCGGCGGTAGCTGAGCTGGTCCAGCTGGGCGATCCTGACGCCGTTTTCATCCGGCTCCGTCTTTTTTGCCACAATGTCCATGGCGATCTTGGCCAGGTACAGGTTGGTGCCGATGCCGGCGGTGGCGGTGATGCCCGTCTCCTTTAAAACCTCCCGAATGAGCATCTGCGCCAGCTCTCGGGGCGTTTTTCCGTAGTAGGGAAGGTAGCTGGTGATGTCCATGAAGCACTCGTCGATGGAGTACACATGGATGTCCTCTTTTGCGATATAGCGCAGGTAAATGGAGTAGATCCGGGCGGAATAGTCCATATAGAGCTGCATCCGGGGGACCGCGATGAGGTAGTCGATGTCCTTGGGGATCTCAAAGAGCCGGCAGCGGTTTTTCACCCCCATGCCCTTCAGCGCCGGGGACACCGCCAGACAGATGGTCTTGTCCGTCCGGGAGGCGTCCGCAACCACCAGCTTGGCGGTCAGCGCGTCCAGTCCCCGCTCTACGCACTCCACGCTGGCGTAAAAGGATTTCAGGTCAACACACAGATAAATTCTCCTCTTTTCCACCGGTCTCATCCCCGCTATCGAATCTTTGTTCTATCATACAACCAGAACACCTGTTCGTCAAGAGAAATTTCAAAATAAAAGTCCGGTTTGAAGGACTGAAAAAATCCGCTGACCGGAGGGAACCCATGATTCGATGGAGACTTCCCTAAATTATGGTCAACGGATTTTAAAAAATGTGCTATAATCTGAAAACAGGCCAAGGGAAGGACTGATTCAATCTCTCGGATGGCTGGGCGAGGATATTTTTCATCCAGATAGTGGCCAAATTCCGCAGGCGTAAGTGCCCCTTGCGGGTAAATCCTGCCGGATTTCAAGGGAGTTGTCGAACCGGAATCAGGCAAGCTGCCAGTGGCAGGTTGCCCCGGTTCGATCAGATGCACACCTTGAACCTCTATATGGCGGAAAATAGACCGTCCAGACGCCGTAGCTTGATTGAATCAGTGTTTCCAAAGGGAAACGGCGGCGGATTAAAGCAATACCAGAACCGGCTGAAGCAGCGCCAGCAGCAGCGTGGTGAGCAGGAACAGCCCCACATCTGCCAACAGGATCCCCACCAGGCGCAGAACAGGATTCCCATTGGGGAACAGGCAGAATCTGGATTGAACGCCCAGATAATTTCCGCTGTAGAGCGCCATCGCCAGAAAGCAGGCCGTTACGATCAGCCGCTCGATCAGCAGGCCGGTTCCGGTGAGGCTATGGTCTGTCACGCCCAGTCCCAGCCAGATGAGAGCGGCGTAGCCGAGGACAGAGGCCAGAACTTTCCCGGGCTTTCCCCCGCGCAGACCCGGAGGAAGGAACCGTCCCAGGTCAGTTGGACGGTTTGCGGACAGACACTCGGCCTTCTGGCAGGCCACAAGCGCCCGGTGCAGGGCGGCGACCTGGGGATACCGATCCTCCGGGGACAGGGCGATGCACCTGCGGATGATGTCCCCAAGGCGTCCGGATGCCATGCCGTCGGCGGGGAAGTGCCCGGTCAGCATCACGTTCATCAGTACGCCCACAGCGTAGATATCCGTCTGAACCCCGGAGGAGGAGAAGCCGTACTGCTCCGGCGCCGCATAGCCGAAGGTTCCCAGCAGCACGGTGTCCCGGGTGGTGTCGGATTTCTGGTGCTTTGCCGCGTTCAGGTCGATGAGGGAGAGCGTGCCGTCTGAAGCAAGGATGATGTTGGAGGGCTTGATGTCCCTGTGAATCACCGGGGGATGCAGGCTGTGGAGCTGCTGCAGGATGTCGCAGAGTTGGAGGGCGTAGGAGAGCACGGTTTCCTTCGGCAGGACGGACTGCTGTTCCAGCCGCTCCTCCAGCGTGTCGCCGGACAGGTATTCTTCGATGAGAATCAGCCGGCCGTCGTCCTCTATGACCTCGAGAAGCCGGGGCATATGCCCGACGGGGTGCTTTTTCAGCTGCTCAAAGACGCTTCGGTTATAGGTGCGCAGTACCTTTTTCAGATAGATTTTCTTTGTCTCAACCTGCTGCACCAGGGAGATGCCGTGTTCTTCATTGAGAACCCCCAGCTCCTCATAAAACGCCAGCGCCGCCTGATCATTCAGAGTCACAAATCAACACCTCTGCCAATAGAGTACCTGCATTATACCATAACTTTTCAGAAAAGAGGAGAAAAATATGCCCAGACGATCCACAGGTGAGCTGGAGAAGCTGCTCAGCAGCACGGACCCCGGCAGCGTCAGGACCTTTCTGGAGGAAAGCGCGGAGGAGCTGATGAGCTCTGACCGCCCGTTTGCTGCCTATATGAGATCCATATTCCGACAGAAGGGGATTTCCCAGCAGGAAATCTTTCTGAGGGCGGACCTGTCGGAGCGGTTTGGATACCGGCTGATCTCCGGCGACACCCACACCACACGCCGGGATTACATTCTTCGCATCTGCTACGCCGCAGAGATGACGCTGGAGGAGACCCAGCGGGCGCTGAAGCTGTACGGCATGGCCCCGCTGTATCCCCGTATTTCCCGGGACGCGGCGCTGATCATCGCGTTTTCTTCCCGAAAATTCCCCACCGTGATGGAAGTGAATGAATACCTCAGCGCCAACGGCTTTGAGCCCCTCCGCGCAAGCGGCTCCGGCACGGAGTGA
>CAMNOL010000133.1 GCA_946546815.1 uncultured Oscillospiraceae bacterium | reverse complement strand
GCGTGATGTACGGCAACCCCGAAACCACCACCGGCGGCCGGGCGCTGAAGTTCTACGCTTCCGTCCGCATCGACGTGCGCCGGGTGCAGACCCTGAAGGTGGGCGACGAGATGGTGGGCAGCCACACCCGGGCCAAAATCGTCAAAAACAAGGTGGCGCCTCCCTTCCGTGAGGCGGAGTTCGATATCATGTACGGCGAGGGCATCTCCAAGCTGGGCGAGCTGGTGGATTTGGGCGTGCAGCTGAATCTGGTGGAAAAATCCGGCAGCTGGTTCTCCATGGGCGACATTCGTCTGGGCCAGGGCCGCGACAACGCCAAGCAGTACTTTAAGGACCACCCCGACGCCGCAGACGCGCTGGAGCAGCAGATTCGCGCCAACGCCTACAAGCTCATGAGCCGCCAGTCCCTGGCCGCCGCTCAGGCCGCCGGCCGGGCTCCCGCTCCTGCTGCCGCGCCCGCCCCTGCTCCTGCTGCGGAGGCTCCCACCGCCAAAAAGTCCAAAGCCAAGGACAAGGCGGAGCCTGTTGCCCCCGCTCCCAGAGACATGGACGATTTTGACTCTCTGCTCCAGCTGGACATCTCCGCTGAGGACTACGAAGGCTGATGCCGAAGATCATCAAACTGGAGGCCTCCAAACACATCAAGGGCCGGGTTCTGGTGTTTTTTCAGGACGCAGAACTGGTCAAGCTCACAGAGGACGAAGTGCTCCTTCACCGGCTCTATGCCGGGAAGGAGCTTTCCCGCGTTGAGTACGAGGCGCTGACCGAACAGGCAAAACTGTCCTCCGCCAAACACCGGGCAGCGCAGATCGTCAGCCGAAAGCTGCTTTCCCGGGGGGAATTGCTGCAAAAGCTGAAAGAAAAGGGCGAACCGCCGGAGTACAGCGAGGCCGCCGCCAACTGGCTGGAAGAGCTGGGGGTGTTGGACGATGCCCGCTACGCCGCTGCCGTGGCGCGCCACTACGCCGGACGGGGATACGGCCGCAAAAAGATTGAAAATGAGTTTTTCCGGCGGCGGATTCCCCGGGAGTGCTGGTCAGAAGCGCTTTCGGAGCTGGAAGACCCGTCGGAAGAGATTGACCGGCTGATTCAGCGCAAGCTGAAAAGCGAGGACCCGGATCCCAGGGAGCTGGCCCGGGTGCAGAGCTTCCTGCTCCGCAGGGGCTTCAGCTGGCAGCAGGTGAAGGAAGGGCTGGAACGGTACGGAGCCAGGGAGGATGAATTCGGCTGCTGAGCGCGGCGTTCCGGTTCATTTCCTGAGGCATAGGTATAAAGGGGAACTGTTTACATGAACAAATACAAAATCGCATTTATTTCCCTGGGCTGTGACAAAAACCGGGTGAACACCGAGCAGATGATGAGCCTGGTTCAGGACGCCGGGCACGAGCTCACATGGGACCCCGCCGGGGCAGATGTGTGTGTCATCAACACCTGCGGCTTTATCGACGCAGCCAAGGAAGAGGGCATCGCCAACATCCTGAACATGGCACGGCTGAAGGGCGAGGGCAAGCTGACCAAAATTCTGGTCACCGGCTGCCTGAGCCAGCGCTACCGGGAGGAGATCAAGGAATCCCTGCCGGAGGTGGACGGTATTCTGGGCACCGGCAGCTACACTGACATCGTCGCCGCCATTGACGAGGTGATGGAGGATCAGCGCCCGGAATACTTCCGGGACATCAACTGCACCGACGATGAGGGCCTGCGGGTGCTGACCACGGAGCCCTACTTCGCCTACCTGAAAATTGCCGAGGGCTGCAACAACTGGTGCGCCTTCTGCGCCATTCCCAGCATCCGTGGCCGCTACCGCTCCCGTCCCATGGAGAACCTGCTGGAGGAGGCCAAATACCTGGCCGATCAGGGGGTACAGGAGCTGATGCTCATCGCCCAGGACGTGACCCGCTACGGCACAGATTTGTACCACACCCACAAGCTGCCGGAGCTGCTGCGGGAGCTGTGCAAACTGGACTTCCACTGGATTCGGCTGCATTACCTCTACCCCAGCGACCTCACCGATGAGATGATCGACGTCATCGCCTCTGAGCCGAAGATCGTCCATTATCTGGATGTGCCGCTGCAGCACTGCAACGACGAGCTTCTGTCCGTCATGCACCGCCGGGGCACCAAAGCGCAGCTGACCGCCAAGCTGGACAAAATCCGTGAAAAAATCCCGGATGTGGTGTTCCGCACCTCCCTCATCACCGGACTGCCCGGGGAGGACGAGGAAAAGTTTGAGGAGCTGTGCGAGTTCCTGCGGGAGCAGAAGCTGGTTCGGGCCGGGGTATTCCAGTTCTCCCCCGAGGAGGGCACCCCCGCCGCCACTATGCCCAACCAGGTGGACCCGGAGGTGGCCGCCCACCGGCTGGAGCTGCTGGTGGACCTGCAGAGCGACGTGATGGACGAGTTCAACGAATCCCGTCTGGGTGAGGTTGTGGAAGTTCTGGTGGAAGAGTTCGACGAGGAAATGGGCTGCTGGCGGGGCCGGACCTACGCCGACGCCCCGGACATCGATGGCCATGTTTACTTCACCGCCGCCGGCGACATTGCCCCCGGCACCTTCGTCATGGTGCGCTTGACAGACACTGTAGACGGTGATATGATGGGCGAAATAGAGGATTTAGAGGAGTAATCTGTGATGAATCTGGCTAATCGAATTACCATGCTCCGGGTCATTCTGATTCCGGTCTTTCTGGTGGTGCTGTACCTTGACTTCCCCAACCATGTGCTGGTGGGATTGGGCGTGTTCATCATTGCCAGCATCAGCGACTTCCTGGACGGCTACATCGCCCGCTCCCGCCATATGGTGACGGACTTCGGCAAGTTTGTCGACCCCATCGCAGACAAAATGCTGGTCACCGCCGCCATGTGTATGTTCGTCCAGTGGGGACGGATGCCCGCCTGGATGCTGCTGGTGGTGCTGACCCGGGAGTTCGCCGTCTCCGCCCTGCGGATGATCGCTGCAGACCGGGGCAAGGTCATCGCCGCTGCCTGGTCCGGCAAGGTGAAAACCGCCTCCACCATGGTGTGCATCATTCTGATGCTGCTGCTGGGAAATGCGGTGCTGGACACCGTGTGCTGCTGGGTAATCCTGCTGACCACGGTGTACTCCGGTATTGAATACTTTGTCAAAAACAAAGATGTAGTGGACTGGTCGGATATGTGACCAGGCTGCGCCTG
>CAMNOL010000132.1 GCA_946546815.1 uncultured Oscillospiraceae bacterium | reverse complement strand
GTTCTGATTCTGCTGTGGAAGCAGAAAAAGCTCAGAAAATGGTCTCTGCTGGCTGTCCCGGCGCTGGGGCTGCTTCTGGTGCTTTTCATCGGGCTGAACCGTTTTCTGCTGGTGGGCGGCGGAATGGCCACCCAGGTGGTGGATGTGGGACAGGGACAGAGTGTGCTGTTTCTCTCCGGTACGGAGGCTGCTGCGGTGGACTGCGGCGGCGAGGACGCAGGAAATGCCCTTGCCAACGCCATGGGAGACGCAGGGGAATTTCATCTGGAGCTGCTGGCGCTGACCCACTTTGACAGCGACCATGTGGACGGCCTGGAGCAGCTGCTCCGACGGATCCCCGTGGAGACGATCGCGGTCCCTGACCAGGATGACGACAGCGGAAACCGGGCAAGGGTGGAACGGCTGGCGAGGAAATATGGTGCAAACATTCAGGTGATCCGGGATGAGAAACAGATTTCCCTTGGAACGATGCAGATGATGCTTTTCCCGCCGGTGAGCGAAGGGGAGGATAATGACGCTGGCCTTTCTGTGCTGGCGGAGGAGGAGGACTTCTCTGTGCTGCTGACCGGAGATATGGGAATGGACGCCGAGCTGGCGCTGGCAAAGCGGGAGCGGCTGCAGCCCGTGGATGTGCTGGTGGCAGGGCACCACGGTTCAAAGTCCTCCAGCGGCAGCGCATTTCTCCACTGTGTGAAGCCGGAAACAGCGGTGATTTCCTGCGGAGCATTCAACCGTTACGGACACCCCGCCGAGGAAACGCTGCTGCGGCTGAAGCGGGCCGGGTGCACCATCCGGCGGACAGATCTGGAAGGCACGGTGACCTTCACGGCGCCGCGCGGCGACAAATAAGGAAGGCTTATGGCACCCAAAAAGAAAAACGGTCCGGACCCCGGACTGGAACAGCTGAAGAAAAACCTCGCCGGCGGAGCGGTGGGAAATTGTTATATTTTCTACGGAAACGAGGACTACCTGCGGGATTATTATCTGAAAACCCTTCGGAAGAAACTGATCCCGGCGGGCATGGAGGATTTCAACCTCCACGTCTTTCAGGGAAAGGACCTGGAGGTCCAGACCCTGTCCGACGCGGTGGATGCATTCCCCATGATGTGCGAGCGGACGCTGGTGCTGGTATATGACTTTGACCTGTTCAAAAATGAGAGCCGCCGGGAGGCGCTGCTGAACATGATTTCAGATCTGCCTGACTACGTCTGCCTGATCTTCGTTTACGACCAGATGGAATACAAATCCGGAGGCAACACGAAGCTGGGCAAGCTGCTGAAAAAACAGGCGGTGATCGTCAATTTCC
The DNA here is from genome assembly GCA_946546815.1 of uncultured Oscillospiraceae bacterium. GTDB lineage: Bacteria > Bacillota > Clostridia > Oscillospirales > Oscillospiraceae > Onthomonas. The sequence continues at coordinate 2,105 of CAMNOL010000132.1, read as the reverse complement.
AGCAGCAGAGTCAGAGCGACCTGAACGCCTGGATTCGCCGCCGGTTTAAGAGGTACGGCAAGGACATCGGCAACAATCTGGCGGAATATCTGACCTTTTTGTGCGGCGGGTTGATGACCGGGCTGTCCGGTGAGATCGACAAAATCGCAAATTACGCCTCCGGCACCAATATCACGCGGCAGGACATTGACGCGGTGGCGGACCCGGTGCTGGATGCCCGGGTGTTTCAGATGACCGACGCCATTACCGCGGGGAATTTCCCCCAGGCGGCGGCGGTGCTGTCTGACCTGTATCTGATGAACACGGAGCCGATTATGATCCTGGCGGTGCTGGGCCGTCAGATGCGGCAGCTCTGGTCAGCCCGGCTGGTGATGGAAAATCGGCTGGGGCAGGGGGATCTGGCAAACATCTGGGAGATGAAGTCCGGCTGGCAGGCGGGAAAGCTGATGGACGCCGCCCGCCGGTTTGACCTGCGGTGGTGCCGCCGGGCAGTGGCGCTGTGCGCGGAGACGGATCTGGCGATGAAGTCCAGCGGACTGGACAGCGAGGAGCTGCTCACCGATCTGCTGCTGAAGCTGGCAAACGGATAAGGTTCGGGGTTTGACCCGAAAAATGACAATACGATGACGGAAAGAATGAGAAAATGCTGAAAATCAAAGAGGCCATTGTGGTGGAGGGACGCTATGACAAACACACCCTGTCCCAGCTGGTGGACACGCTGATCCTGACCACAGAGGGATTTCAGGTGTTCAAACAGAGGGACAAAGCAGAGCTGCTGCGGAGGGTGGCGGAAAAACGGGGCCTGATCGTGCTGACGGACAGCGACGGAGCGGGCTTCGTCATTCGCAACCACCTGAAGGGAATCATTCCCAAGGAACAGCTGAAGCAGTGCTATATCCCCGACATTTACGGCAAGGAAAAGCGGAAAAAGACCCCCGGCAAGGAGGGAAAGCTGGGGGTGGAGGGAATGCGTCCCCAAGTGCTGGAGGACGCCCTGCGCCGCTGCGGAGCCACTGTTGAGGGGGAGACGACGGAGCGCCGGCCGGCAGAGGAAATCACCAGGCTGGACCTGTTTCAGGCAGGGCTGTCCGGCGGAGAGAACAGCGCGGCCAGGCGGAAGGCGTTCCTTGCCGCCCAGAACCTGCCCGAGCATTTGAACGCAAACGCACTTGCACAGGTGCTGAACACCCTGATGACCAGGGAAGAGTTCCTTGAAGCGGCATCAGAGCTGAACGAGGGCAGAAACCTGTCCCATGAGCGAAGCGCAGACTGACGGCGCAGCAGTAGGAAATGTTGTAAAAACGGGTTATCTGTTGTAGCATTGCCCTGAATGAGCGGACAACAGAGAATTTTATCTGGAAAGAGGGACTGATATGAGAGCATTGGAAGTTGACGCCCATACCCACACCATCGCCAGCGGACACGCCTACGGCACCGTTTCCGAAATGGTGAAGGCCGCTGCGGATCGGGGGATTCGGCTGCTGGGGATCACCGAACACACCAGCGGCATCCCCGGAACCTGCGCTGATATTTACTTCAGCAACATGAAAGTGATTCCTCGCCAGATGTTCGGAATTGAGGTGATGTTCGGGGCGGAGCTGAACATTGTGGACTACAATGGAGGGGTTGACCTGGACGCCGGGTACTTTAAGCACCTGGATATCCGCATTGCCAGTATGCACACCCAGTGCTTTGCTCCCGGCACCAGGGAGCAGAACACCGCTGCGGTGATCGGCGCCATTCGGAATCCCGGAATCGACATCATCGGACACCCCATCGACGGCACTTATCCGCTGGACTACGAGCCCATTGTCCGGGCTGCGGCGGAGCACCATGTGCTGCTGGAGGTCAACAACCATGCACTGCGCTCTCCCAGCCGGATCAACGCCTTTGAAAACGCCTGCACCATGGCGAGACTGTGCAAAAAGTACGACATTCCCCTGACCTGCAACAGCGATGCCCACTTTATGACGGATGTGGGCAACACCAGCCACATTGCCGGAGTCTTTGAAGAGACGGACTTTCCGGAGGAACTGATTCTGAACCTCTCTATGGAGCGGTTTCAGGGGTTTCTGCAGTGGAACAGAGAACACAAGGGACGATAA
>CAMNOL010000131.1 GCA_946546815.1 uncultured Oscillospiraceae bacterium | reverse complement strand
CGGAGCCGTTGACGCCGGCGTAGGGCTTCTCGTGGAGCAGGCAGGACATCCCGTGGTTGTAGGCCACCCGCTTCATGGTCTCCATGGTCAGGTTGTTCTGGTCCACCGCCACGTTTGCCTGGGCAAAGAAGGGGGCCAGCTCGTGCTGGGCCGGGGCCACCTCATTGTGCTGGGTGGTGGCGGGAATGCCGTACTTCCACAGCTCCTCGTTGAGATCCTTCATGAATTCGCCGACGCGGGTGCGGATTTTGCCGAAGTAGTGGTCGTCCAGCTCCTGCCCCTTGGGAGCGGGGGCGCCGAACAGGGTGCGGCCGGTGTAGAGCAGATCCTTGCGCTTTTCATAGAGCTTGCGCTCGATGAGGAAATACTCCTGCTCCGGGCCGATGTAGGACACCAGACGCTTCACGTCGGTCTTGCCGAACAGGCGCAGGATGCGCAGGCCCTCCTTGGACACCGCCTCCATGGAGCGGAGCAGGGGGGTTTTGGCGTCCAGCGCCTCGCCGGTGTAGGAGGCGAACACCGTGGGAATACACAGCACGGTGCCGCAGGACTGTTCCTTGATAAAGGCGGGAGAGGTGATGTCCCAGGCGGTGTAGCCCCGGGCATAGGAGGTGCCCCGCAGCCCCCCGGAGGGGAAGGAGGAGGCGTCGGTTTCCCCCATGATAAGCTTTTTGCCGCTGAGCTCCATGAGGATTTTGCCGTTCTCGTCGGGCAGGGAGATGAAGGCGTCGTGCTTCTCTGCGGTGGTGCCGGTGAGGGGCTGGAACCAGTGGGTATAGTGGGTGGCCCCCTGCTCGATGGCCCAGCACTTCATGGCGTCGGCCACAGTGTCAGCGGAGGCGGCGCTGAGGGAGCCGCCGTTTTCCATGACGGAGACCACTTCTCTGTAGACGTTTTTGGGCAGACGTTCCTTCATGACCGCCCGGTTGAATACGTTGACGCCAAAGGTTTCGGGAATGCTCATTGATGTATCAATCCTTTCGGGTTGGCTGAAAAAGAGAAAAAGGCCATGGTGTCGTATTCAGACTCCACTGCCCCCTTTGCTCACGTTATGGTTCTTTTCCTGGTTTACTATACCCTATTCGGAACCTTTTCGCAAGAGATTTGGGCCTGCTTTTTGGATTTCATAAAAATACCGCAAATTTTCCCCGGCAATCCCCTGAGATTTTAGACACTTTTCCGCCTGAAAAAGGGGAAGGGACCGGCGGGCGGCGCAGTTGAAAAACCGCCGGGCATTGGGTATAATGTTCTCGATGAAAACAACGGAGGTGTTCCTATGGATATGACCAAGCGGGAGAAACAATTCCACATTCACCTGGGGCCGGAGGACGGCGTGGGACGCTACTGCATCCTGCCCGGAGACCCGGGCCGGTGCGAGGCCATCGCCCGCCTGCTGGATGACCCGGTGCATCTGGGCATGAACCGGGAGTACAACTGCTGGCAGGGCAGGCTGCTGGGGGAGACTGTCACCGTGGTTTCCACCGGCATCGGCGGCCCCTCCACCGCCATCGCCGTGGAGGAGCTGGCTCAGCTGGGTGCAGACACCTTCCTCCGCTGCGGCACCTGCGGCGGCATCCGGGAGGATGTCAAATCCGGAGACCTGATCGTCGCCACCGGAGCGGTGCGAATGGACGGCACCTCTAAGGAGTACGCCCCGGTGGATTACCCGGCGGTGCCGGACTTTGACGTGACCTGCGCGCTGATGGACGCCGCCCGTCAGGAGGGGCGGCACGCGCTGGCGGGGGTGGTCCAGAGCAAGGACTCCTTCTACGGACAGCACTCCCCCCAGACCATGCCCGTGTCCACCGAGCTGCTGAACAAATGGGAGGCGTGGAAGCGGCTGGGGGTGCTGGGCAGCGAGATGGAGGCCGCCACCCTCTTTGTGGTGGGAGCGGCCCGGGACCTGCGCACCGGCGCCTGCTTCCATGTCATCTGGAACCAGGAGCGGGAGAAGCTGGGACTGGCCCAAACGGAGGATCTGGACACCTCTGCCGCCGTCCGGGTGGCGGTTCATGCCACAAAACTGCTCATTCAGCGGGACCAGGCTGCCCCTGGAGGCAATCGCTTCCACCGCCTGCGTCCCGTGTGAATCAAGAGGGGACAGGATACCGCCGCCTGAGAAAGAGTTTATCAATGAGGAATGTAGAACCTATGAAAACCCGTATTCTCTCCTGCTTCCGGGACTTTCACTGTATCGCCGGTGCCTGCCGGGACTCCTGCTGCATCGGCTGGGAGATCGACGTGGACGAGCAGAGCTTTCGGCGCTATCAGACCCTGACCGGCCCTTTTGGGGAGGAGCTGCGGGCGAACATCGCCACGGAACCTGACGGCACCCATCATTACATCCTAGAGGGAGAGCGCTGCCCCTTCCTCAACGAACAGGGCCTCTGCCGGCAGATTCTGGCGCTGGGGGAGGACGTGCTGTGCGAGATCTGCGCCCGCCACCCCCGGTTTTACGAGACCTTCGGGGAGGTGCAGGAGATGGGCATGGGGCTGGCCTGTGAGGAGGCCGCCCGCCTGCTGTTCACGGATGACCACCCCCTGACCCTGCTGGAGCAGGGGGCGGGAACCGGCCCGGAGGGGGAGGACGGCGCGGTGTACGACTTCCTGCTGGAGTGGCGGGAACAGTGCTTCGCCGCCGCCTGCGACCCGGAACAGACCATTCATCAGCGGCTGGGGGCCCTGCTCCTGCTGGGCAGGCAGGCCGACGCCGCGCTGCAGGGGGAGAACTTTATCCTGGAACCCGCCCCGGAGCTCTGCCCCGGACAGGGTCTGCTGTGGCTGGAGCGGCTGACGGAGCTGGAACCCATCGACGGGGAGTGGACCGAGGCGCTGGAGGATGGGCTGGCGGCGGCGGAGTACCCGGAGCTGCTGGAGGACTTTGCCGAAGCAGTGGAGGTCCGGGACTATGAGCGGCTGCTGGTGTATCTGCTCTTCCGCTACGCCCTGAAAAGCGTGTGGGACTGGGAACCGGCGTACTGGATCAACTTTGCCGTGTTCTGCGTGCTCACCGTGGAGCTGCTGGACTTCGGGCGCTGGCTGCGCAACGGGCAGCGGTTCACGATGCAGGACCGGCAGGACACCGCCCGGATTTTTTCCAAGGAAATCGAATACGACCCGGACATTGTAGAGGGACTGGGGGACCTGTTTGAGCAGACCGAGCCCTTCTGCTGCTGAAACAACAGGATGCCGGGAAAAAGAGTGCCCTTCGCGCCGCAGGGAAGACGAACGGAAAACGGAATCACAGGAGGAGGAAACACAGGATGACAGAGAGAAAAAACAGAATGATTTCCGTCCTGATTGCTTTGGGACTGCTGGCCGCCATTGCGGGCTGCTCTGCTGCGCCCTCTGCTCAGAGCACCGGAGCAACGGTCAGCGCAGCGTCCGCCCAAGATGAAGAAATAACAGAGAATGCAGCGTCCGCTCCAAGCGAAGAAATGACAGA
>CAMNOL010000130.1 GCA_946546815.1 uncultured Oscillospiraceae bacterium | reverse complement strand
GGTGGTGGACTTGCCGCAGCCGGAGGGGCCGACCAGAACGATGAATTCCTTGTCGTCGATGTGCAGGTTGACGTCGTGAACAGCGGTCACCTTGTTGTCATAGACTTTCTTGATGTCCTTCAATAATACTTCACTCATACTTACGACTCTAACGATCCGGCCTCCGCCAAAAGATCGCCTCACGGACGCCCGTATAGAGCGCTCCGCATTACGACAGGTCTCCACACTGCCGCACCGCGAGCCAACGGGATAAAATTCCTCCTTTTGTTATGTACAGCCGCCATTTTTGTGGAGTGGCGCACTGCCATGAGATTCTGACGGAAAACAGACTACCGTCTTTTATAGTTTATCTTCTTTTTTTTCGCGCGTCAATTGTAGGACTTGTAAAAAATCCCGCCGGATTTTTGGTTGTTTTGCCAATGTTCTTTTTTATCTCACACAAGGGCATTGAAGATTTCGTTGGGGTCTGATAAACTGTTTTTTATACAGATATCTTTCTGAATAATCCTGTATTTCTGTTATGGAGGACGATCTGATGTCTTTTTCCTTTGATGTACTGAATGACCCTCAGCGCTTTGCCCTGAACCGGCTCCCCGCCCGGTCTGATCACCGCTGGTATCTTAATGAGGATGGGAGGGAGGACGGGGAAAACCCGCTGTTCCTCTCTCTGAACGGCCCCTGGCGCTTTGCTTACGCCCGAAATGAGGAACAGATTCCGGCGGGCTTTGAGCAGCCGGAGTTCTCCTGCGCAGGATGGACCACCATTCCTGTTCCCGCCCACATCCAGATGGAGGGCTACGACACTCCCCAGTATGTGAACCAGCAGTACCCCTGGGAGGGCTGGGAGGATGTGGCGCTGGGAGAAGCGCCCCGGGCATTTAACCCGGTGGCCTGCTATGTGAAGGAGTTCACGCTGCCCCCTCAGATGGGGGACAAGCGCACCTTCCTGTGCTTTCAGGGTGTGGAAAGCTGCGTGGCGGTGTGGCTCAACGGCCGGTTCATCGGCTACAGCTCCAACTCCTTCTCCCCCTGCGAATTTGAGCTGACCGATGAGCTGCAGCCGGGCAGCAACCGACTGGCGCTGCGGGTGTACAAGTGGAACTGTGGCAGCTGGCTGGAGGACCAGGACTTTTTCCGTTTCTCCGGCATCTACCGGGACGTGTACCTCTACGCTGTGCCCGCGCTCCATGTCTGGGACCTGAAGGTGATCCCCACCCTGAACGACAGCTTCGACTGGGGCACCGTCAGCCTGTCCGGCACCCTCCTGGGCGGCGGGGACTGGACCATTGGCCTGAAGTGGAACGGCCTGACTCTGGGCCGCTTTTCCGGCAGCGGCGAGGCCTTTTCCTACCGGTTTTCTGTGGAAAACCCGCTGCTGTGGAGTGCGGAGCAGCCCAATCTGTACGACCTGGAGCTGAACCTGTACGACGGCGAGGGCAGGCTGATGGAGGTCCTTCCCCAGCAGGTGGGTTTCCGCCGCTTTGAGATGAAGGACGGCCTGATGCAGCTCAACGGCAAGCGCATTGTATTTAAAGGTGTCAACCGCCACGACTTCGATGCCAGCGTGGGCCGAGCCGTCACCGGGGATATGATCCGCCGGGACCTGCTGACCATGAAGCGAAACAACATCAACGCCCTGCGCACCAGCCATTACCCCGACAACCCGCTGGTGTACGAGCTGTGCGACCAGCTGGGACTGTATGTCATCGCAGAGAACAACATGGAATCCCACGGCACCTGGCAGGTCAGCCTGAACCGGGAGGCCACCGCCCTGCCCGGAGACCGTCAGGAGTGGAAACCCATGCTGCTGGACCGCATTGAGTCCACCTATCAGACCTGCAAGAACCACCCCTCCATCCTCATCTGGTCCGTGGGCAACGAGAGCTTCGGCGGCACCGTCATCCGGGATATGGCAGATCGGTTCCGTGCGCTGGACGACACCCGGCTGGTGCACTATGAGGGCGTGTTCAACGACCCCCGCTACCGGGTGGAGAGCTCCGATATGGAGAGCCAGATGTATCCCTCCGCCGCCAGCATCCAGGCGTTTTTGGACGAGCACCCGGACCGCACCTTTATTTGCTGTGAGTACACCCACTCCATGGGCAACTCCAACGGCGGCATGAAGTATTACACCGACCTCACCGACACCGAACCCCGGTACCAGGGCGGCTTCATCTGGGACTTTATGGACCAGGCCATCCGGGGCAAGGACCGTTACGGGAACACCGCATACTTCTACGGCGGCGATCTGGACGACCGTCCCACGGATTACGCCTTCTCCGGCAACGGCATCTGCTACGCCGACGGCACCGAGACCCCGAAAATGGCGGAGGTAAAGTTCCTGTACCAGAACATCACCGCTGAGGTGAGCCGGGACAGCGTCATCGTCGTCAACAAGAACCTGTTCACCTCCACCGACGCCTTTGACTGCGTGGTCACCGTGGAGAAAAACGGCAGGCCCCTGCGGAAAGCGGCGCTGCCCACTGCTGTGGCCCCGCTGAGCACCGAGACGTACCCCCTCCCCTTCTCCCCGGAGACCCGTCCCGGCGAGTACGCCGTCACCGTGTCCTTCCGGCTGAAGGAGGACACCCCCTGGGCAATGCGGGGGCATGAGGTCGCCTTCGGACAGCACGTTTACCGGATTGAGGGCCCCGCTGCGGTGCGGGCAGTGAATCCTCTCCGTATTATCGAGACAGGTTTTGACATCGGCGTATCAGGTCCGGACTTCCGGGTGCTGTTTACCAAGGCGGACGGAGGACTTTCCTCCTATCAGTACGCCGGCCGGGAGCTGCTGAAAACCATCCCCCTGCCCAACTTCTGGCGGCCGGTGGTGGACAACGATCTGGGCGGCCAGGTGAATCTGCGCTGCGCCCAGTGGAAGGTGGGCTCAGAATTTGTCACCCACCGCCAGTTCGGCAAGGGCTACTGGCACCCGGATTACGCCCCCACCCTGGAGGCTGCAGCGGACTCCGCCACCATCACCTACACCTACCGGATGCCCACCTCCCCCGCCTCCAGCTGTCAGGTGGCCTACACCGTCCATTCCGACGGCGAGGTGGACTGTCGGCTGCGCTACGATCTGGTGCCCGGCCTGCCGCCTATGCCGGAGTTCGGTATGCTGTTCAAGCTGGACGCAGATCTGGACCAGCTGGAGTGGTACGGCAACGGCCCGGCGGAGAGCTACGTTGACCGGGACAACGGCGTGCGGCTGGGCATCTGGAAGGGCGCCGTCCGGGAGCAGATGGCCCGCTACCTGCGTCCTCAGGAGTCCGGCGCCCACACCGGCGTGCGCTGGGCCAGGGTCACCGACTGCCGGGGCGGCGGCATGGAGTTCTCCGGGGACGGCATGATGTTCTCCGCCCTGCCCTGGACACCCCACGAAATCGACTGCGCCCAGCACCCCTACGAGCTGCCCCCGGTCCATTACACCGTGGTCCGGTGCGCGCTGCAGCAGATGGGTGTGGGCGGCGACGACACCTGGGGCAGC
>CAMNOL010000129.1 GCA_946546815.1 uncultured Oscillospiraceae bacterium | reverse complement strand
AGGGAATCGCCGGGGAAAAACTGACCCAGCGTGATATCTCTCAGCATAATCAGTCCCTCCTCTGGCACATTTTCAGAATGGCTTCCTTTGCTTCGTCCATGGTGTAAACGGACTCATCGACGGGAAGGCCCAGTTCTTTCAGGCGGTGGAACACCTGGGTGATCTGAGGGGTATTCAGGCCCATGGCCCGCAGCTCGTCCCCGTGGGCGAAGATCTCGTGGGGCGGCCCCTGCAGCGGGATCCTCCCGTCGTTGATGACCACAATGCGGTCGGCCACCCGGGCCATGTCCTCCATCGAATGAGAGACGATGATAATCGTGGCGTTTTTTGCATCGTGGAAATCCTGGATGTTCTTCAAGATAGACTCCCGGCCGATGGGGTCCAGACCCGCAGTGGGCTCGTCCAGGATCAGCACCTCCGGCTCCATGGCGATGACGCCGGCGATGGCCACGCGACGCTTCTGTCCGCCGGAGAGCTCGAAGGGCGACTTCTGCAGCAGGTCGTCAGTGAGTCCGACGAAGTAGGCGGATTCATGGACCCGGCGGTCGATTTCCTTCTCGTCCAGTCTCATGTTTTTCGGGCCGAAGGCGATGTCCTTGTACACCGTCTCCTCAAAAAGCTGGTACTCCGGGTACTGGAACACCAGTCCCACCTTAAAACGGGCCAGCCGGGTGGCCTTTGCGTTGGCCCAGATGTCCTGCCCGTGGAGCAGAATCTGCCCCCTCGTGGGCTTCAGCAGGCCGTTGAGGTGCTGAATCAGGGTGGACTTTCCGGAGCCGGTATGGCCGATGATGCCCACATATTCCCCCGGAAAAACCTGAAAATCCACATCGATCAGCGCATTGTGTTCAAATGGGGTGCCGATGCTGTAGGTACAGCTCAGCTTTTTGGTTTGTAAGATCGGTTCCAATGTCGTTCGTTCCTTTATTTGGACGCTCTTTGCGCCCCAAGATGGTTTATCTCTGTCCTGCCAGGCAGCGTCTGATTGCATCAGCGCACTCCTCCGGACTCAGCGCGTCCAGCGGAAGGTCCAGCCCGGCTTTGCGCAGCTCATAAAGCAGTCCAACCGTGTCCGGCACTGTCAGACCAACGCTTTTCAGCAGTTCCACCTGCTGAAACACCTGTCTCGGCGCGCCGTCAGCGATGATTCTGCCGTGGTCCATCACCACCAGCCGGTCTGCCAGCGACGCCTCGTCCATGTGATGGGTGATCAGCACCACGGTGGTGTGCTGCTCTCGGTTGAGATGAAGGATGGTTTTCAGCACTTCCTCCCGGCCGATGGGGTCCAGCATGGCGGTGGGCTCGTCCATGACGATGCAGCGGGGCCGCATGGCGATGACGCCGGCGATGGCCACCCGCTGCTTCTGTCCGCCGGAGAGCCGGTGGGGAGCGTGGCGGGCGTACTTGCTCATGCCGACAATTTCCAGCGCCCGGTCCACCCGCTCCCGGATCTCTTCCGACGGCACACCCAGATTCTCCGGGGCAAAGGCCACATCCTCCTCCACCACGTTGGCGACGATCTGGTTGTCCGGATTCTGGAACACCATGCCCACGGTGCGGTGGACATCCAGCCATTTGTCCTCGTCAGCGGTGTCCATGCCGGAAACCCACACCGTTCCGCCGGAAGGCAGCAGGATGGCGTTCATGTGCTTGGCAAGCGTGCTCTTTCCGCAGCCGTTGTGTCCCAGCACGGCGACAAAACTGCCCTCTTCAATTTCCAGGCTCACATCCTTCAGCACAGTGGGGGCAACACCCTCCTCTGCGGTGTAGGAAAAGGTCACGTTTTCAATTTTAACAATGGGATTTGACATAGCTTTGTCCTTCTTCTGTCACTTAGCAAACCATCTTCCGGTGGAGCCGCAGGGCAGCACCAGACCGGATTCCGTCACGGGCAGGCCCAGCTCCTGGGAGTCGGTCCGGCCGCCGTAACGCTTTGTGACCAGTGTTTCCAGCATATAGGTCAGCACAGAGGGCGCAAGACCTGTGGTATAGGAATTGATAATGATAAACAGCGGCTCGTCGCTGAGCACCTGCACCACCTTTTCGAGGAACGGATACAGGCTCTCCTCCAGCTTCCAGATTTCTCCGGAAGGGCCTCTGCCGTAGGAGGGCGGGTCCATGATCAGCGCGTCATAGCGCCGTCCCCGGCGGATTTCCCGGTCCACGAATTTGCCGCAGTCATCCACGATCCACCGGATGGGAGCCTTCTCCAGGTGGGAGAGTTTGGCGTTTTCCCGGGCCCAGCTGACCATGCCCTTGGCGGCGTCCACGTGACAGACGCTGGCTCCCGCCGCTGCGCAGGCAATGGTTGCGCCGCCGGTGTAGGCAAACAGGTTCAGCACGTTGATGGGCCGTCCCGCAGACCGGATCATCTGCTGGGCAAAATCCCAGTTGGCCGCCTGCTCCGGGAACAGGCCGGTGTGCTTGAAGTTCATGGGGCCAACTTTAAAGGTCAGGTTCCCGTAGGAAATCTGCCAGCTGGCGGGCAGGCTGTCCTTTTCCCAGTGGCCGCCGCCGGTTTTGCTGCGGAGGTATCGCCCGTCCGGCTTTTTCCATCCCCGGTGGTGCCGGGGAGTATTCCAAATAGCCTGGGGATCCGGCCGCACCAGGATTTCATTGCCCCAGCGCTCCAGCTTCTCCCCCCGGCCGCAGTCGATGAGCTCATAATCGTTCCAACGGTTTGCAGTCCACATATCTACAATGCTCCATTTAAAAAATCTAACATGGTATTTTAGCATTCTTCCGGGGATTCGTCAATGTGCGTACCTCCCATAATGAAAAAAAGGTTCTGCCGCAGCAAACACGGCAAAACCTTTTAGATCCTTTATCATGCCTGCCTAGCAGGGCAGCACCACCCACGCATCCGCCAGATTTGGGTCATTGAACAGCACACCGTGTGGCGGCGCCGCGGTAAAGGCAAAGATCAGCACCATCAGAAGCAGCGTCACTCCGCTGAGCAGAGGCAGCCAGCGGCGGGAGATGCGAATCCGCTCTGACAGGAAGAAATAGGCAGTGATGCACACACCGTAGATCAGAATATCCACGAACAGCGCCTTGCCCCCCAACACAACGTGATAAATCCACCCGCTCAGCAGCATGGAAGCGCAGACAATCAGGATTGCCAGAAGTCCTCCCGGGCGGTGTGCTTTTGGGAAGAATCCCACCTCCACAAGCAACAAGGGCCAGAAAATGACCTTGATGTGCTCCCAGATGCTGTTATTGACCGGAGCGATGAACTCCGTCACAATGCTGGGCCAAAGCCGGAACAGATCGTGCAGCCCAGCCCCCAGCAGCAGCGCGGTGATGAGCGCGGGAATCCAATTCTGTGTACTGCCGTTTCTTTCCTGCTCCATCTGCCTTCCTCCTTGTTTCGACCGCCCTTGTCCCCGGCCGCTTTTCTCTATGCTTATGCACGAGCGGGAAAATCAAGACCTCCGAATCCGTTCAAGGTTTCGGGGGCTGTGAGGAGAATGGTTTTACCGTCAATTTTGATTGTTTTCTTACTGATTCCCATTGACCATAAGCAGTGGGGCCTTTCTTTTCCGCGCCAGCAGTGCCGGAATCAGC
>CAMNOL010000128.1 GCA_946546815.1 uncultured Oscillospiraceae bacterium | reverse complement strand
TCTCGGTCTGGGACACGTTGCGCAGCTGCTCCATCTTGATCTGACGCTCCTTCAGGGGCACAATCAGCTTCATGATGGGGGGCTGAATCAGAGGAATCAGCGCCATGTAAGAGTATGCGGCGATAGCGATGGCGCCCAGATAGTTGGGGGCAAGCTTGGTGGTCAGCCAGATGGCGGTGGGGCCGTCAGCGCCGCCGATGATGCCGATGGAGGCGGCCACATTGCCGGGGAAGCCCAGCGCAACAGCGCCCAGCAGAGCGGCGTACACGCCGAACTGGGCGGCGGCGCCCAGCAGCAGGGACTTGGGGTTGGAGATCAGCGGGCCGAAGTCGGTCATGGCACCCACGCCCATGAAGATCAGGGAGGGGTACACGCCCAGCTTGACGCCGATATACAGGATATCCAGGAAGCCGCCCTTGTGGAGCACTTCTCCGAAGTTGATGCTGGTGCTGTTGGCACCGGCGTACCACAGCTCAGGAGTGTAGATGCCGGAGCCGGGCAGGTTGGTCAGCAGCATACCAAAGGCGATACCCACCAGCAGCAGGGGCTCAAATTTCTTGACAATGCCCATGTACAGCAGCACGCAGGAAACCACCAGCATCACGATGGTTTTAAATGCGGAAAGACCGCCGTTTGCGAACAGGGCGGAAAAACCCGTCTGGGTGGCCAGATTCGCAAAAATATGTGAAATAAAAGACATGAGGCGCCCTCCTTAAGCCAGCATCACCAGGGGATCACCAGTCTTGACGGCAGTACCCTGAGCGGCAACAATCTGAGTGACGGTACCGGCGCGGGGAGCGAGGACTTCGTTTTCCATCTTCATGGCCTCGATGATGGCGATCAGATCGCCGCTGTTGATGGCCTGGCCGGCGGTAACCTTCACGGAGACCACAGTGCCGGGCAGCGGAGCGGTGACGGGCTCGCCGGCGCCGGCAGGAGCAGCAGCGGGTGCGGGAGCGGCAGCAGGTGCGGCGGGAGCGGCAGCGGCAGGAGCAGCGGGGGCAGCAGCGGCGGGAGCCATTGCATCGTACTCGTCAGCCAGAATGGCCTGGCCCTTCTCCACAATGACCTCATAGGTCTTATCATTCAAAGTGATTTTATATTTCATCTCACTTGACCTCCTTGATGGAAATAAATCTCAGCTCATTCAGCGGTGTCTTCAGCTCGTCAGCCACAATGGCCATCACCATGGCGGCGGTGCGGTCAGGCACATCGTGCAGCATGACCGGGCCGCAGGAGCCCTTGGCCAGCGGAGCGGGGGCAGCAGCGGGAACCTCGGGAGCGGAAGGAGCAGCAGGAACCAGCTCCGCAGCCGTTTTCTTTGCTTCCATAGAGGCGACCGCCTTGCTCTCAATGACAATCAGCAGCCACAGCAGCATCAGCACTGCAAACACAACTGCCATGCCCAGCACAACGACCCCCAGAGTTTCGACGATGGTAATATCGTTATTCATAAATCAGTACCTCCCGGATCAGTCCTCAACGGCTTCCATGGTGTACTTGCAGGAGCGCTCTTCCTTCTCCTTGCGGGCCTCGAAATAGTCGCGGGCCTGCTTGGGGAAGCAGATGTAGCTCATGATATCCTCTTCGCTGCGAGCCAGATCGCCGATCTCTTCCTTGGCCTTGGCAAAGTCCTCACCGGTGCGCTTGGAGTCCTCGATGCGGCAGTCCACAGGAGCGTCCATGCCGGCCTCGTCCAGAATCCGCTTCTCCAGATCCTTGTCCACAGGAGCGGGAGCGATGCCGTACTGGCCCTTGAAGTAGTTCTTCACCTCGTTGGAGATCATCTTGTAGCGCTCACCCATCAGCACGTTGGTCACGGCCTGGTTGCCCACCATCTGGGACAGGGGGGTGACCAGGGGAGGATAGCCCATGTCCTTGCGGACAGCGGGGATCTCAGCCAGTGCGTCGTCAAACTTGTCCATGGCGTCCATGTCGGTCAGGTTGGCGATCATGTTGGACAGCATACCGCCGGGAACCTTGTAGACCAGAGCCTGTGCGTCAGTGCCCATGCTCTTGGGGTTCAGGGTGCCCTCGTCGATGTACTTCTGCTTGACAGGCTTGAAGAAGTCGTTGACCTTGTTGATGACCTTCTCGTCCAGGCCGGTCTCGATGCCGTACTGAGACAGCGCATAGTACAGGGACTCGGTGGCGGGCTGAGAAGTGCCGTTGGAGAAGCAGGAGGTGGCGGTGTCGATGACGTCGATGCCGGACTCAATGGCCTTGGTCACGGTCTGATACGCCATACCGGTGGTGCAGTGGGTGTGCAGGATCAGCGGCATATCGCCCACGGCGTCCTTGATGCCCTTGATCAGGTGCTCGGCCTCATAGGGGCTCATGGTGCCGGCCATATCCTTCAGGCAGATGGTGTCGAAGCCCATGGCCTTCAGCTCCTTGCACATCTCCACATACTTTCCCACAGTGTGAACCGGGGACTGGGTGTAGGAGATGCAGCCGGAAGCAACGGTGCTGGCGCTGCCGTACTTCTTGGTGGCCTCCAGGGCGGTCTTGATGTTGCGGAAGTCGTTCAGTGCGTCAAAAATACGCAGGATATCGATGCCGTTCTTAATGGACAGCTCGACGAACTTCTCCACCACATCATCATGATAGTGGTTGTAGCCCAGCAGGTTCTGGCCGCGCAGCAGCATCTGCAGCTTGGTGTTGGGCATGTGCTTGCGGATATTGCGCAGCCGCTCCCAGGGGTCCTCGTTCAGATAACGCAGGCAGGAGTCAAAGGTTGCGCCGCCCCAGCACTCGACAGAGTAGTAGCCAGCCTTGTCCATAGTGGACAGGATGCCTTCAAAGTCGGAATAGGGCAGACGGGTCGCCATCAGGGACTGGTTTGCATCACGCAGTACGGTTTCAGTAAATTGAACTCGCATACGTACACCTCCAATGTTTCTTTTCAATCATATTACTGTTATCAATATCGGGGAATCAGATTCCGCTCCGGCGCAGCTGTCATTTTCTGCACCTTTTCCGGTGTGAAACCCCGAATCGTCTACGTATACCATTATAAGGAAATATAATAAATTGTAAAGAGAATAAAGAAAAAAAACAACATTTTTAGAAGTAGATTCTACATTTTCCAAAAGAACTCCGTCTCAGTCCGGGGCTCTTCCGTTGATGTGACGAAAAAAAAGATTTGAAATGTTCACTTTTCCTATTGACTTAGTAGGAAAGTCGTGCTATAGTAATTTCACACTAATCCTATAGGGATTGGGAAGGATGTGATTCAATGAATTGCCCCGTGTTGTGGCGATGTCGGCATCAGAGGCCCCCGTTTCGTATAGGCTTTGTTTTGTAAGGAATCAAATTTTGCTATAGAATGAGGAGATTTTGTTATGGCTATTTATCATTCCATCACCGAGCTGGTAGGACACACCCCTCTGTTTGAGCTGCGCAATTACGCCGCCAAAAACCAGCTGGAAGCCACAGTTCTGGGCAAGCTGGAGTACTTCAACCCCGCCGGCTCCGTCAAGGACCGCATTGCCAAGGCGATGATTGAGGACGCAGAGGCCAAGGGTCTGCTGAAGGCCGGCTCTGTCATTATCGAACCCACCTCAGGCAACACCGGCATCGGTCTGGCTGCCATCGCCACCGCCAAGGGCTACCGCTGCATCATCGTGATGCCGGAGACCATGAGCGTGGAGCGCCGGAACCTGATGAAGGCCTACGGCGCTGAACTGGTGCTCACCGAGGGGGCCAAGGGCATGAAAGGCGCC
>CAMNOL010000127.1 GCA_946546815.1 uncultured Oscillospiraceae bacterium | reverse complement strand
CAATGACACGGGGATTTTCAGTCCCCTGCTCTACCAACTGAGCTACAGAGGCATAAAAGCGACCCGGAACGGGCTCGAACCGTCGACCTCCAGCGTGACAGGCTGGCATTCTAACCAACTGAACTACCGGGCCACATACAATGTAAAAGAGAGAAATGGGAACAACAGGGCTCGAACCTGTGACCCCCTGCTTGTAAGGCAGGTGCTCTAGCCAGCTGAGCTATGCTCCCATGCTGCGTTGTTCGCTGTTGCTCTCGCTCTCAACATTGGCTATTATACAGGTTCGATTCCTGTTTGTCAACCACAAATTTTGTTTTTTTCGATATTCTTTGGATTCTTTTACTTTTGACAGGATTTGGCGATTTCTGCCAGCTCGTCAGCGGCAAAGACATACTTCCGATTGCAGAAATGGCACTGCAGCTCCGCTCCGTTCTGTTCCCGGATCATGCCCTCCAGCTCCTTGCGGCCCAGCGTCACCAGCGCCCGGGCGTAGCGCTCCTTGCTGCAGTTGCAGCGGTAGCCCACCGGCACCGTCTCCAGCACCTCGACCTCAAACTCGCTGAGGACCTGCTGCACCAGCTCCAGCGGCGTGGTGCCCTCCTGGAAGTGCTTGGTCACGTAGCCGATGCGCTCGATGCCCCGCTCCACCTTTTCAATGGCGGACTCGTCGGCTCCGGGCAGCAGCTGAATGAGAAATCCCCCCGCAGCAAAGACGTGCTGGTCTCTGGAATCCACCAGCACCCCCAGCGCGCAGGCCGTGGGCAGCTGCTCACTGACGGCAAAGTAAGAGGTCACATCCTCTGCGATCTCGCCGCTGACCAGCGGAACGGAACCCACATAGGGCTCCTTCATCCCCAGATCCTTGATGACGGTGATGCTGCCGTCGGTGCCTACGGCCTTGCCCACGTCCAGCTTGCCCACCTCTTTCAGAGGCAGGAACACCTTGGGATTGGCCACATAGCCCCGGGCATAGCCGTCGGCATCCGCCACGCAGGTGATACTGCCGATGGGGCCGCCGCCCCGGATCTGAATGCTGACGCTGTTGTCCGCCCCCTTGAGCTGGTTGCCCATGAGGGAGGCCGCCATCAGGGTACGTCCCAGCGCCGCCGTGGCCACCGAGGAAGTGCCGTGGATCCGCTGGGCTTCTGCTACCATGTCGCGGGCGGAGACAGCTGCCGCCATCACCGCCCCGTCGCTTGTGATTACTCGAACGATTTCATCCATATTGATTGTTTCCCTTTCCATTTCAGGTGCACAGCGCACAGGTTCAGTCCGGTTCCAGCTGTCCCGGCGTCTGTCCCCCCTCGCCGTTGACGCAGACAAAGCACAGCCGCCGGTCCTCCGGCCCTGGGCATCGCTCCGCAAAACCGCCGCATACCTGCACCTGGGCGAATCCGGCTTCGGTGAGCAGAGCGCTGAGCTCCTCCACGGACCAGGCCCGCTCGCAGTGTTCTTCCTGCTCCCGGTACCAGTATGGGCCTCTGCGCTCAAACAAATCCATGCCGTAGGTCAGAACCCGTTCCTCCCGGTCAAAGCTGGCCCTCCAGGCACAGAACACATCCTCATTTTCATCGACAAACAGCTCCCCGTCCAGCTTTTCCAGCCACGCCGGGGCGATGATATCAAAGAGGAAGTATCCCCCGGGCATCAAAAACGTGTGGACGCGGCGAAATGCCTCCTCCAGCACATCCCGGTCCGTAATATAGTTGATGCTGTCCAGACTGGACACACAGGCGTCGACGGTGCCGAACAGATCCAGCTCATCAACGGACTGGTTGAGGAAAATGGGGGGTTCTCCTCGCACCCCGGCGGATTTTTCCATGGCCTCCGCCAGCATTTCCGGGGAAAGGTCTGTTCCAATCATGGTGTAGCCCCGCTCCGCCAGCATACAGGTCAGCGTTCCGGTGCCGCAGGCCAGGTCCAGCACGATTTTCACCGGGACCTGGCTCTTGCGAAACCAGCTCTCGTACCAGTCCTGCCAGAGTGTGTACTCTACGTCCGAGGTCAGCCCGTCATAGTACCGTGCCAGTCCCTCGTAGGCGCTCACTCCTGCTCCTTCCCGTCCGGAAACAGGCGGCCCAGCACCTGCTGATAGCCGTTGTTGCCGTAGTTCAGCGCCCGGTTCACCCGGCTGATGGTGGCGCTGCTGGCACCGGTCTCCTTCAGAATGTCATTGTAAATCATGCCCTTCTTCAGCAGCACCGCCACATCGTAGCGCTGCTCCATGGCCCGCAGCTCGGAAACCGTGCACAGGTCCTGGAAGAACTTGTAGCACTCTTCCTCATCCTTCAGCTTCAAAATCGTCTGATAAAGGCCCATACTGGCCTGCTTGCCCCCTACTTTTGACATAAAATCTCCGTCCCCTTCTTTATTTTCTGTATCGCATACTAATTTGCGAATGGAATGTGTTTACTATTTTACCATTCTAAAGCACGAAAGTAAACAGTATTTTGCAATGATTCTGTGTAAGTTTACAAATTGTTTTCATTTGCCTCCGTCGGCAACGGTTTGACAAAATAGCCATGGCTCTAAGCCCTTCACCTCTCCCCTGCTCCCCTCATAGCATGGAGTAATACTGCTACGGGAAAGGTCTGATGTTATGTCTCTGCTCCGCATTCAACCCCGCACCTGGGAGGAAACTCTGTCCGCCGAAGGAGAGCCTGTGGTGCTCTGCCGCAGCAGCGTGCCGGAGCTGTCCCTGCTGGAGAGCCGGGCGCAGCGGCGGATCAACCGCTTTTATGTCCACGGAGAACAGCGATTTCAGCACTGGTGCCGAAAAAAGCTGTTTCCCCGGGCGGACGCGCAGCGGCGGGCAGCGCGGGGGGCGTCCCGTCCCTTTGAGCCGTGGGAAGCAGAGATGGACTTTGTTGCTGTGCCCTCTGAGGATGATGCTCTGCTCACCGTTTGCCTGACGGTTCGGCGGCGGTCCGGGGAATCCGTCCTCTATTCTGCAAAGCACTCCCTGATCTGGGCAGTGGAGACCGGATTTGTGCAGGCTCCGGATCACCCTGGGCGGGGGAACTCTGCCGAATCCTGATGTCCTTCTCAGGCGGATTTTTTGCCGCTTCTTCTTGTCAAACTCCCCTCCCTGTGCTAAACTGTTTTCATAAAAGCACTTGCAAAACGATGCAAAGCATTCAAATATTACGGAGGAACCTGCTATGGAAACCAGACCTTATGTCTCCTGGGAGCTGATGAACCGCTTTCTGATCGACGCCTTCAAGGGCTACGGCGTGCCCGAGGCTGACGCCGCCATCTGCGCGGATGTGCTGCTGGAGTCGGACCGCCGGGGCATTGAGAGCCACGGCTGCAACCGCTTCAAGCCCATTTACATCGACCGCATTGTAAAAGGAACGCTAAAGCCTGTCACGGAGATTGAAATTCTGAAGGAAACCCCTACCACTGTGCTGATGGATGCCCACGACGGCATGGGCATGGTGGCCAGCCACAAGATGATGGAGCTGCTCATTGAGAAGGCCAAAGTCTACGGCATGGCCGGTGGCTCCATCAAGAATTCCACCCACTACGGCATCGCAGGCTACTGGGCCACCATGGCCAGCAAGGCCGGGATGATCGGCATCACCGGCACCAACGCCCGCCCCTCCATTGCCCCCACCTTCGGCGTGGAGAACATGATGGGCACCAATCCCCTGACCTTCGCCATCCCCACCGACGAGGAGTTCCCCTTCGTGCTGGACTGCGCCACCTCCATCGTGCAGCGGGGCAAGATCGAGTA
>CAMNOL010000126.1 GCA_946546815.1 uncultured Oscillospiraceae bacterium | reverse complement strand
TTTTTTATCTTGTATCTCACAGGGGCAACCCAAAAAACAGGCACAGTGCGAAACCGCACCATGCCTGAAAAGAGCTGTTATTGGTTCATCAGCGCCAGAATCCGCTCAAAATCATAGCTTCTGATCTGCTCGGCGCCGGGTGCCAGTACCAGCGTCCGGTCAGAGAGCACCACCTGAGCCTCTTCAGGGGCGGATACCACCTCAGCGGCCATCATCTCGAAGAGGGAATACAGGCTCAGGGTGGAGGTGGTGTGGAAGTACCGGATGAGAAAGTCCATGGAGGTGGCGCCGGCCACGGCTGCGGAGCTGCTGCGGGCTGTGTTCAGCCAGACAAAGTCGTTTGTATTCAGATCAATGCCGAAGAGATAGGCAAATCTGCTGCTGCAGTTGACCAGGAAAGAGGATTCCACGGTTTTCGGCTCGAAAATTTCGCCGGAATCGTCAATGTCCCGGGTCATGTAGCCTGCCTTGCAGAAGCACTGGTCAAAGGTCAGATTGGAATAGACGTTGTCGCAGAACACCAGATAGCGGATATGAGGGTACTGCTTCCGGAATGCCGGAAGATCAATATCAAAGTATTCCGAGCCGCCTCGGTAGCCGCTGGTCTCGTCCCCGGAATAGGTGATGGCGGAGGACTGGCGGTCGCTCATGGTTCTCCAGGAGAACTCCGTCTGCTCGCCGTCTTCGGTGAGCCCGATGACAGAGAGGTCGATGTCATCCACCTTTTCCCAGTAGGTAAAGGCCCGCACTTTTTTCCCCTCTCCCATGTGGAGCCGGGAACCCCTGGCAAGCACACCGAAGCCGCCCTGGGAGCCCGCCTCCTGAATGGGCGGCGCCATGTTTTTCATGGCAGGGTCCAGGTATACCGTTCCCAGCCGGTGCTTCAGGTTCTTCCGGAGGGCTTCGGAAACCCGGTCAGACGCAGCGCGGACCTGAGCGGGGGTGAGGAAGGTCTTCCGCCTGGACACTTCTTCCGGAGTCTCGCTGTGGGTTTTCAGCTTGTTGTACTTGGTAAAGGTGAAGGATCTGGCTTCCCGTCCGGATGCCGGAATGGAATACCGGAGCATCAGCTGCATCAGCACCAGGCTGTTGGGGGTGTCGATGTTGTCCAGGAGGAACCGGACGTCCTCTTCCCCGGAGCATCGGCTGATGAGGTAATCCAGGTTCCTCAGCACAGCGGCAGAGCCTTTTCCCTCCTTCAGAACGGCAAATGCGGCCCGGACGTCCCGGCGGCCCATAGCCTGTTCAAATTGGGAATAGACAGAACCGTTCTCGGAACCCCGCATGGCTGCCACAAACTGCGCGGACGCCTCGTTCCGGGGCTTGTAGTGGAGGTGGTGGAGCAGTCCGCACCAGACTGCCTTTTTCTCAAAGCAATTTCTCAGATCACATCTGCCCTCGTCAAAGAGCGTGTTGATCAGAGCGGTGAGGAACTTCCGGTCCTGATTTTTCAGGTTGAGCTTTTTCACATCGGTATTTCCATACACCCGGAAATTCAGCTCATCCACCACCTTGATGACATCGGACAGGGAGAGAAAGGCGGCATAATGCATGTCCCGGAAATCCAGAAGCAGACGGATGGCGGTGTTCTTGGACCCGCAGCTGCGGACCTGGAAGCGGTACACATCAATGTAAGTGCGGAGGAAGGCATACTGATCCTCGCTCAGCGGTCGGGTGGAGGAGAGCAGATTTTCCGCATATCCTGCCAGCTTCTCTTCGGCTGCCGATTCGCTGAGAATGGAAAAATCCCTGATCTCGCTTTTTTCCTGAAAAGCAGTTCGCTCCAGGGCTTCCTCCAGGAGAGAATGGCCTGCCTCGGAGAAATGGCCGAAGCCGTAGGTCACAGTGTAATGCACCATTTGGTCAAACAGAAGCTGATCCGGAGAGAGGGCCCGCACCGACCGGGGAAAGCCCTCATAAAAGGGCTTGGGAATGTCAATGCCCAGCTGCGCTGCGGCAAATCGAATCATCTCCGGCTGTGCAAGCGAACCACCGGAGACAATGCGGATGTTGAACTTGCTGGCAAGGGCGAACAGCGTCTCAAAGGCGTGAACGTCCGGCCTTGTTTGCTCTGCAACCAGGATATGCTTTTGAAACAGATAAACTTTGAAGAACTCTTTCATGGCGCTGCCCTCCTTTTGGGTAACACTCCATCATGGGACAAGAGTGAATTGCCAGGATATTGTTCGTCAGATTGTTCGCAGATTACCCAGTGAGCCTGATGGATTTCAAGAAAACTGTGGGCAAGCTGGCGGAAAGTGGACCATAAGGCACCCAGGCTCCTATTGTGCGGTGTTGCCTTAGGGAAGGACTGATTAAATCTCTCGGATGGCTGGGCGAGGATATTTTTCGTCCAGATAGTGGCCAAATTCTGCAGGAATCCTGACGGATTTCAAGGAATTGGTCGAGCCGGAATCAGGCAAGCTGCCAGTGGCAGGTTGCCCCGGATCGATCAGATGCACACCTTGAACCGCTATATGGCGGAAAATAGACCGTCCAGACGCCGTAGCTTGATTTAATCAGTGTTTCCCTAGAAAAAGAACTCCCTCTGCCGCACAGAGGATGGGTCAGAGGGAGAACGGAAAACTGCCGGTACCCGCTGCGTTCAGCTCAGCGAAAGAGACGGACCCAGCGGGCAAGGAAAGCTCATGAATCACAGCACTGAGAAAACGAGAGAAGTAAGCGCTGTTAGCTATGAGCGATATTACACCGGCGATATTGCCGGATTATCAAGCCAAAGAAGTAAATCCGGCTAGCTGCCGGGCAATACCCGGAAGAGAGCGGAACTGCGGAGCACACCCGGGCCAGGGAAACCCTGCGCCAGAGGAGTCCGGGGAGCCGCTTCTGAGTTCAGTATAGCACATCTGCCGCAAAACACAAGGATTTTCCCCATGGACCGGAAAATGCTGCCGAAACAGGAAAAGCGCCCCGGCGGCAGGAGGCGCAGCTTTTTTGACAGGAAAAAGGCAACCCCCACAGCGGAAAACCGCTATGGGGGAAATGAAATCGAATGGGATGATTCACTCCACCGGCTTCATGGTGGGGAAGAGCAGTACGTCGCGGATGCTGGCGCTGTCGGTGAGCAGCATGACCAGACGGTCCACACCAAAGCCCAGGCCGCCGGTGGGAGGCATACCGTACTCCAGGGCGTTGATGAAGTCGTAGTCCACCTGTGCCCGGGTGTCCGGGTCCAGCTGCTTGCGCTCAGCCACCTGGCGCTCGAAGCGCTGGCGCTGGTCGATGGGGTCGTTCAGCTCAGAGAAGGCGTTGCCGAACTCCGTGGCGTTGATGAAGTACTCAAAGCGCTCGGTAAAGGCGGGGTCATCCGGCTTGCGCTTGGCCAGCGGGCTGATCTCCACCGGATAATCGTAGATGAAGGTGGGCTGGATCAGCTTTTCCTCCACATACTTGTCGAAGAACTCCGCCAGAATGGCGCCCTTGGTGGGCACCTCAGGAAGGTCAACCTCATGCTCCTTGGCGCAGGCGATGGCGTCCTCATCGGTCTTCCAGTCGTTGAAGTCCACGCCGGAATACTTCTTCACGGCCTCCACCATGGTCAGGCGCTCCCAATGGCCCAGGTCGATTTCGTGGCCCTGATAGGGGACCACCAGAGAGCCGCAGACCTTCTGGGCCACGGTCTTCATCATGTCCTCCACCAGGTCCATCATGCCCTGGAAGTCGGTGTACGCCTGGTACAGCTCGATGGTGGTGAATTCGGGGTTGTGCTTGGGGTCCATGCCCTCGTTGCGGAAGATGCGGCCCACCTCGTAGACCCGGTCCATGCCG
>CAMNOL010000125.1 GCA_946546815.1 uncultured Oscillospiraceae bacterium | reverse complement strand
CCTGTGTCCAGGGATGCGGGCAAGGGGAAAACCTGCCCCTCCAGTTCGTGAAACACCTCTCCCACTGTCATATCCAGGAGGCCTGCCATATAGGGCAGATTCACTGTTCCGTGTTCGTTCATGGACACAGCCAGCGCCTCCATGGGGGTCTCACAGTGGGAGATTTCCACGTTCTGCCGGATGGTGCGTTTGGTAAACAAATCGGACTTTCCTACGAACTCTTTGCCCTTGTAGTTCTCCAGTGAAGTGAGCAAATAGTAGGAGCTGTCCTCGTTGAAGGCGGCGGCATTGCGCCGGTCATTGATGCGCCCGTTATCCTTATAGAAGGCGTCGTACTGACGCTCCAGCACCGCCTGAAGGGACTGCACCTGTGCGTCTGAGCCGCCGTCCAGCTGGCACTGAATCAGGGAACGAACCGTATCCCGCAGGCCAATCATGCCCGTAATGCGGCGCTTTTCTGCCGGTTTCAGCTCCTGCCGGGTCATAATGTCGTTTTCCCGGTAGTAAACTTCATCACCCACAAGTGTGAAAGAAAAGTTTCTCACACTTTCATCGGCGTCAATCACATCATCGAGGGGCAGTTCTGCGATGTCCTCCACAGCAATGGCTTCCTCGATGTAGACGTCTTTGGGGAGGTAGCCCACGGCCTCTTTCAGCTGGTCGGCCAGATCAGCGCCGGGGATGGGATTGCAGGTCACGTCCTGCCCGTACCGGGTGGATTCCAGCTCCAGCGTACCCAGCACCATTTCCGGGTGCTCGGCAAAGTAGCGGTTTACGGTGATTCCTTCGGAAATCTCCGCAGTGTCCACCCACGCCGGACGCTGATTGTCCAAGTTGATGATTTCGTCCCGCCGCTGTAGGAACAGAATGTCAGAGACCACATCCGTGCCAGCGTTGGCCCGGAACGCATTGTTGGGAAGTCGAATGGCTCCCAGCAGTTCCGCGCGCTCAGCCAGATACCGCCGTACCTGGGTTGACTGTGCGTCCATGGTAAACCGGCTTGTGACAAAGGCCACCACGCCGCCGGGCCGCACCTGATCCAGCGCCTTGGCAAAAAAGTAGTTGTGGATGTTGAAACCCAGCCGGTTGTAGTCCACGTCGTGCACCTGATACTGGCCAAAAGGCACATTTCCCACAGCCAGATCGTAGAAATCCCGCTTTTTTGTGGTTTCAAATCCGGCCACCTTGATGTGGGCTTCCGGGTACAGCTTCTGGGCAATCCTGCCGGTGATGGAGTCCAGCTCTACACCGTACAGCTCCGAACCAGAAAGCGCCTCCGGGAGCAGACCAAAGAAGTTGCCCACGCCCATAGACGGCTCCAGAATCCTGCCGCCCTCAAAGCCCATGCCCTGCACGGCGTCATAAATGGCACGAATCACCGTGGGGCTGGTGTAGTGGCTGTTGAGAACAGATTCCCTCGCCGCCTTGTACTCGACGGGAGACAGAAGTTCCTTCAGCTCCCGGTACTCCGCAGACCAGACCGTCTTGCGCTCGTCAAAGGCGTCCGGAACTCCGCCCCAGCCCACATACCGGGAAAGCTGTTCCTGCTCCTCCAGCGTCGCGGGACGGTTCTCCTGCTCCAGCGTCTTTAACACTTTGATGGCTGTGACATTCGCCTCATATTTGGTTTTGGGGCCTCCCTCGCCCAGGTGAGTGTCCGTAATCCGGAAGTTTACCGGTGTGTCCTTTGGTGCCGGTTCGGTGGACGGCTCCGGCTCTGCCGCTGGCTCCTGTGCCGGTTCCTGTGTGGGTGTCGGCTCCGGCTCGATGTGCAGGCGTTCGATTACTACATCGTAAGGCAGTTTGTTCGGCCCAGCGGGATAAACTCCTACCGTTTCACGGGTCATGGTCGGGGCGGTTTCCCTGGGCGGCTCCGGCTCAGATGCTTCGCTCTGCTCCTGCTGGGGATAGCGCTCCAGCAGACGGAGCAGATTTTCTTTGGATTCCGTGCGAAGTATGGGATAGACCTGCGTAGGGTCACGGAGCTGTACATCAAACAGACCGATGTCCTCAATCACATAGGCTTTGCCGTCCTCCAGCTTGAGGGTGTCACCCACAGCGTAGGGGAAATCGTTTGCGGCCTCCTGGGGCTCCGGCATGGAGAACGGCGCAGGCTCCATCTGCTCCTCATAGTAGTGGCGCACCACTTCAATGGGGAGCTGGTGCAGAGACTCCCCAACGCTGAGAAGCACCAAATGCTCGTCAAAATCCACGTCCTGCACAGTGTAATCTACCGTTCCGGGGCCGCTCATTGCTGGCATGGTCAGCACTGTACCGGCGGGAATCAGTTCCGAGGCCAGGTAGTGCTTCAGCTCAACGCAGGTGTCGCCCTCCAGTCTGGTGAGGTAGATGTCGTTGCCGTCCATCCAAAGATTGTGAAGGGATTCTATTGCCTCATCCACGGGAATCCCCGTCACGGGAATGTCGTTGCCGTCCTCCACCACCTTGTTCAGGATTTGAGTGCCTAAAATGTCAGAAACAATCCGGGCGTCCTCGTTGTAAAACTCGTAATAGCCGTGCTGTTCAAAGCCCACCAGTTCGCCGGGACGCTGCGCCTTCACTTCTGCATAGGCGTTGCCCGCCTCTCTGGTCAGCGGCTGAAGGGTTTGCTCCGGTTTACGCTGCTCGGTTTCCGCAATCTCAGCCTGTTCCGGCTCCCCGGCTTCCTCCGGTGCGGGATAGTCCTCCTCATCCGCCTGCTCCATGGCGGCATTCTGTGCTTCACGTTCTGCCGCCCGCTGTTCCGCCAGTTTTTCCAGCTGTGCCTCGGACACAAAGCCGTCCAGCTCCTGCTCTGTCAGCGCCCGGAGGTAAGGCACGATGTTCACCCAGCTGTCAGAGCGAACCGTGAGATACTTGTCCTGAATTTCCACCCGGAACCCTGCTCTGTCGGCGTAGTATTCCGCGTCCTCACCGGTGTCCAGCTCAATGCCCTCTGAAATGTCATGGTAAAGACCGCCCAGCCGCTGAGCCAGTTGTCCATTGGTCAGACCGGCCTGAATCCAACTGGCAAACTTCTGTTTGTCAGACAGGGGCATCAGCCCCTCGGAGCTGGTGAGACAGTAGCGGAGATCGCCGTCCATCAGGTTCAAGTCGCCGCTTCGGAAATCATCCTCTGCGGGTTGAGGCTCGTCTGGTTCCTCAACTTCCTCGGCATTGGCTTCCTGCTCGCCCTCATCGGCAAGGGCCTGTTCCTCCTCACGCTCTTCCAGCTCCGTCAGCTCCTCTTGTGTGAGGTAGCGCCCGGACTGAATCTGAGCTTCAATGCGCTTTGCTACGGCATTCCATTTCAGCTTGATGGACGCTTCGTTTCCTCGCTTCAGAACCATCCCGGAGCTGTCATAGTCCAGAAACGAGTTGTCCGCATGGGACACAGAATGGGAGCGCCCGCCGGTGCCGTAGTGGGCTTTGAGGAAGTCAGCTCGTTCCTTTACGTCTTTGTGCTCGGAAAAGAATCTGTAGATTGTCTGTCGTGATTGAGCATAGTTTGACCCCAGCCCCAGCGTATTGTCTATCTCGTCCTCGGTGATAAACGCCGGAGTTTCATGCTCCCGAATCACGCTCTGATAGAAGGTCGGCTCGTTCTGAAGCAGCTCCAAACGGCGTCGAATGCGCTCCGGACTGTGGGCGGCAATGTGAAAGCGCAGAAGATCCGGATTGTCCCGGTACTCTGCTGCAAATATCCGCAGCCCTTGCAGGGTTTGTGCCAGATACAGAGGGTCGTCCAGCAAATCCGCAATCATCTGTGTAGAATCCGGGAAGCCTTTGCCGCTGAAATACTCCTCACTCAGAAAAAACGTGGCATCCTGCGCCAAATCCTGATGCAG
>CAMNOL010000124.1 GCA_946546815.1 uncultured Oscillospiraceae bacterium | reverse complement strand
CGACCGCTGCACCGTGCTGCGCAAGGGCAAGTACATCGGCACGGTGGAGACCAAGGACACCACCCCCGAAAAGCTCTCCGCCATGATGGTTGGCCGGGACGTCAACTTCAAGGTGGACAAGAAGCCCGCCCATCCCGGCGAGGTGGTGCTGGACATCCGGAATATGTCCGTGGCCTCCAAGCGCCACAAGAACGACGCCGTTCACAACGTTTCCTTCCAGGTGCACCGGGGGGAGATCGTCTGCATCGCCGGCATCGACGGCAACGGCCAGACGGAATTTGTCTACGGCCTGAGCGGGCTGGAGCCGCTGAAGAGCGGCACCATCATTCTGGACGGGAAGGATGTGACCAAGACCTCCATCCGACAGCACTCCATTCTGGGCATGAGCCACATCCCCGAGGACCGGCACAAGCACGGCCTGGTGCTGGACTACTCCCTGGAGGACAACATTGTGCTCCAGCGCTACTTCGAGCCGGAGTTCACCACCAAGGCGGGCTTCCTGAAGCGGAAGGAAATCCGCTCCTATGCCGAGCGCCTGATCGATCAGTACGACGTGCGCTCCGGCCAGGGCCCCGTCACCGTGGCCCGGGCCATGTCCGGCGGCAACCAGCAGAAGGCCATCATCGCCCGAGAGATCGACAAACAGCCGGAGCTGCTGATCGCGGTTCAGCCCACCCGGGGCCTGGACGTGGGCGCCATTGAGTACATCCACAAGCAGCTGGTCGCCCAGCGGGACGCCAACAAGGCGGTGCTGCTGGTGAGTCTGGAGCTGGATGAGGTCATGAACGTTTCTGACCGGATCCTGGTCATGTACGAGGGCGAGATCGTCGGCGAGTTCGACCCCAAGGAGGTCACCGTGGAGGAGCTGGGCCTGTACATGGCAGGTGCCAAGAGAATGGAGGTTGGCGTGCATGAATAAAGAGAAAAAGAGCCTGCTGGCCAATGAAGGCGTGCAGACCATGCTGGCCTCTCTGCTGTGCATTGTCATTGGTCTGATCATCGGCTACATCGCGCTGCTCATCATCAATCCCAGCGGCGCCGGCGCAGCCATCCTGGCCATTTTGAAGAACTTTATGACCTACCCGAACCAGACCGTGGCCATGCAGTACTTCGGCAGCACCCTGGTGAAGGCGGCTCCGCTGCTGATGTGCTCCCTGTCGGTGCTGTTTGCCTACAAGGTGGGCCTGTTCAACATCGGCGCCTCCGGTCAGTACACCGTGGGCGCAGGGGCCAGCCTGTATCTGGCGCTGGCGTACCATATGCCCTGGTATGTGTGCCTCATCGCCGCCATGATTTGCGGCGGCGTGCTGGGCTCCATCTCCGGCGCGCTGAAGGCCTATCTAAACGTCAACGAGGTCATCGCCTGCATCATGCTGAACTGGATCTCCCTGTACAGCGTGAATATGCTGCTCAGCGGCGTGAAGGAGAGCTCCACCACCTATACCATGCAGCTCACCGGCAGCTACAAGGGCGCCCTGCTGCCCCGGCTGGGTCTGGACAAGCTGTTTTCCCACAACAAATACGTCACCATCGCCATTCCTCTGGCCATCCTGCTGGCGGTTCTGGTCTGGGTCCTGCTGGAAAAGACCAAGTTCGGCTATGAGCTGAAGGCCACCGGCCTGAACAAGAACGCCGCCAAGTACGCCGGCATGAAAGAGAAGCAGAACACCATCCTGACCATGTTCATCTCCGGCTGCCTGGCCGGCCTGGGCGCTGGGTTCTACTACCTCAGCGGCATTGAGCAGTGGTCCTGCGCCCAGACCAGCGTTCCCGGCATGGGCTTCAACGGCATTGCCGCGGCCTTCCTGGGCGGTCTGCACCCCATTGGCAGCGTGTTTGCCTCCTATTTTATTCAGCACATCACCAGCGGCGGCTCCTACGTGGATAAGACGCTGTACTGCTCTCAGATCTCTGATCTGATCTCCGCCATCATCATCTATCTGTGCGGTTTCGTGCTGTTCTTCAAGGTCTGCATGAACAACAGCCTGCGCAAGAAAGCGGAGAAAGCCGCCGCGCAGGCCAAGAGTGGGAAAGGAGGGAAGGCATAATGCTGCTTCTGATTCAATATACGCTGATCTATGCCTCCGTTCTGATTCTGGTGGCGTTGGGCGGCTGCTTCTCTGAGCACAGCGGCGTCATCAACCTGGGCCTGGAGGGCACCATGGTCATGGGTGCGCTGGGCGGCGCACTGGTTATGAAGTACATTCCCGGCGCGCCGGCTCCGATGATGATTCTGTGCGTGGTGCTGGGCGCGGTGATCGTCGGCGTGCTGTACTCCCTGCTGCTGGCCGTGGCCGCCGTCAACCTGAACGCGGACCAGACGCTGGTGGGCACCGCCATGAATATGCTGGGCACCGCCGCTGCAACGGTCATCGTCAAGGCCATCAACACCGCCGAGGACCCCAACAACGTGTCCTCCACCATTCAGTACATCCGCCAGAAAAAGGCGTTCATCGTCAAGCTGGGCGGCTTTGAGTTCAACTGGTTCATGCTCATCACCGCCGTGCTGCTGGTGTGCGCCTGGGTGCTGCTGTACCGCACCCGGTTTGGCCTGCGCCTGATGGCCTGCGGCGAGCACCCTCAGGCTGCGGACTCCGTGGGCATCAGCGTGTACAAGATGCG
Source organism: uncultured Oscillospiraceae bacterium (assembly GCA_946546815.1). GTDB lineage: Bacteria > Bacillota > Clostridia > Oscillospirales > Oscillospiraceae > Onthomonas. The sequence goes on along the minus strand of CAMNOL010000124.1, from coordinate 1,225 downwards.
CTATGCCGGCGTGATGATCTCCGGCTTCCTGGGCGGCCTGGGCGGCATCGTCTATATCACTGCCGGCGTTTCTGAGTGGAAGTTTGAAAACGGCGTGGCAGGCTTCGGCTTCCTGGCGCTGGCAGTGATGATCTTCGGCCAGTGGAAGCCCACCAACATCGCCCTGGCTGCGCTGCTGTTCGGCCTGTTCCGCGCGCTGAGCAACGTGTACTCCGGCTTCCCCCTGCTGGTCAGCCTCAATCTGCCCAGCACCCTGTACAATATGCTGCCCTACATCATCTCCCTGCTGGTGCTGGCCTTTACCTCTCAGAAGTCCCGGGCGCCCAAGGCAGAGGGCATTCCCTACGACAAGGGACAGAGATAATCCTTCCGCTGAGTTCGCTCAGCCCACCAAAACGGCCCGTCGGTCCTCCGGCGGGCCGATGCTCTGTTTTCAGGGAAAACGGCGGATGAAAACCGGCTTTGCGGCTCTCGGATTGGAAATTTCCCTGCCCGACAGGGGAAAACGGTAGGATTTGACATTGTACATTTTTCGCTGGTATGGTAAAATGCAAGATGAGAATCGAAAGGAACCCCCGGCGGGGCGGTTCCAATTGTAAGTAAAATGCTCTTTGACCGGGGAAACCGGTCTGACGGGAGGAATACATATGACCATTATCGTGACCGGCGGCGCCGGGTTTATCGGCTCCAACTTCATCTTCCATATGCTGAAGCACCATCCGGAGGACCGGATCGTGTGCCTGGACAAGCTGACCTACGCCGGCAACCTGTCCACCCTGAAGGGGGTTATGGACCACCCGATGTTCCGCTTTGTGAAGGCGGACATCTGCGACCGGGAGGCGGTTTACCGACTCTTTGAGGAGGAGCACCCGGACGTGGTGGTAAACTTCGCCGCGGAATCCCACGTGGACCGCTCCATTGAAAATCCCCAGGTGTTTCTGGACACCAACATCATCGGCACCAGCGTGCTGATGGACGCCTGCCGGAAGTACGGCATTCAGCGCTACCATCAGGTGTCCACCGACGAGGTCTACGGCGACCTGCCCCTGGATCGCCCGGATTTGTTCTTCACCGAGGAGACCCCCATCCACACCTCCAGCCCCTACTCCTCTTCCAAGGCGGCGGCGGACCTGCTGGTGCTGGCCTATCACCGGACCTACGGCCTGCCGGTGACCATCTCCCGCTGCTCCAACAACTACGGCCCCTACCACTTCCCGGAGAAGCT
>CAMNOL010000123.1 GCA_946546815.1 uncultured Oscillospiraceae bacterium | reverse complement strand
ACCACCTCGTAAAGGGGCAGTCCCTGTTCTGCCGCCAGTCCGGTGGCCAGCTCAATGGTCCGGGCGCCGATGCCCCGGGGCGGGTTGTTGATGATCCGGCGCAGGCGCAGATCGTCTGCAGGGTTGTTGATGACGCAAAGATAGGCCAGCATATCCTTGATCTCCGCCCGATCAAAGAATTTCATGCCGCCGACGACTTTGTACGGCACACCGTTGCGCTTGAAGGCGTATTCCAGCTGGTTGGACTGGGCGTTCATGCGGTAGAGCACCGCATGGTCCTTCCACCGCCTGCCGTTGGCCTTGCTCTCCATGATCTGAGCCGCCACATACTGGGCCTCATCCTGCTCGTTCATGGCGGCATATTCCCGGATTTTGTCGCCGTCTCCCTGTTTGGTCCACAGCTCCTTGCCCTTGCGCCCGGTATTGTGCCGGATGACTGCGTTGGCAGCGTTCAGGATATTCTGCGTGGAGCGGTAGTTCTGCTCCAGCCGGATGACCCGGGCATTCTTGTACTGGTTCTCAAAGCTCAGGATGTTCTCAATGGTGGCTCCGCGGAACTTGTAGATGGACTGGTCATCGTCGCCCACCACGCAGATGTTCTGCCACTTCCCTGCCAACAGGGAGGTCAGCAGATACTGGAGGTGGTTGGTGTCCTGATACTCATCCACCAGCACATAGCGGAACTTGTTCTGCCAGTAGCTGCGCACCTCCTCATCGGACTGGAGCAGGCGCACCGTGTGCAGAATAATGTCGTCAAAGTCCAGCGCGTTGGCATCCCAAAGGCGCTTTTCATAGTCCACGTAGATTTTCGCAATCTGCTTCAGCCGGTAATCCCCGGAGGCATCGCTCTCCTCCTGGTACTCTTTGGCAAGCTGCATCTGATCCTTGGCCTTGGAGATCATGCTCAGCACCATTCTGGGGGCAAACTGCTTCTCGTCGATGTTCTGCTCTTTGAGGATGTCCTTGATGACCCGAAGGGAGTCGTCGGTGTCATAAATGGTGAACGCAGAGTCAAAGCCCAGTTTTTCAATGTCCCGGCGCAGGATGCGGACACAGGCGGAGTGGAACGTGAACGCCCAGATCTGCTGTGCCTCGCCGCCCAGCATCTGCTCCAGACGCTCCTTCAGCTCTCCGGCCGCCTTGTTGGTAAAGGTGATGGCAATGATGGACCAGGGCAGGGCAGGACGCAGCTTGCACAGGTTTTCCGCCCGGATTCTGTCCTCTTCAGAGGGGTGCTCCGCAAAATGCTCCAGAAACGCCACATCCTCCTCTGTCACCCAGCCGGGAACCTCCTCAGAGTCGCTGCCGCTGCCGTACTTCAGCAGATTGGAAATGCGGTTGATGAGCACCGTGGTCTTTCCGCTGCCCGCTCCGGCCAAAAGCAGCAGCGGTCCCTCTGTGGTCAGCACGCCCTGGCGCTGCATCTCATTCAGATTCTGAAAATCCAGCGCAATCACGCTGCGCCGTGCCGCGCAAAAACGTTCTGAAAAATGCCCTTCTAACATTCCATTCACCCTTTTCTCATTGATTCAGTATTTATTTTACCGCAATAATTTTTCAGGGTCAAGGTGAAAAACAACCAGAAAAAGGCCCCGGAGAAGGCTCTTTTCTTCTCACGGGGCGTTTTCTTAGGTGTTTTCGGACAAAAAATCCTCCGCGCTGGTGCAGATTCCCCGCTCCTGCGCTCTGTCCCTCAGTGCGGTGTTGCCGCGGTTCATGGTTCCAAACCGGGCCGGACAGCAGATGACCCGACTGCACCGCTGCAGCAGTGCTTCTGCCTGCTCCGCCGCCCGCCGGCTGATGGGTTCAAAGGCCTGTTCTGTGACAACCTCTGCCCCCAGGGCCCTGGCAACAGGGGTGTCCAGATCATTTTCATGGAGCACCCCTGCGGCAAAGGGAATGCCCATGCGCTGGAGCTTGCGGTAAACCGGGATGCCCAGCCCGCCGCCGCCGATGACAAATACCTTCGCCTCACCCCTCGGCGCCTGGAGCTCCAGATTGCCATACAGGTTGTTGTAGCTGCCGCCGGTGATGCCGTACAGCTTCTGAATGTAGTCGCCGGAAAAAATCTCCTCCGGCGGTCCGAACCGGTCCACCGCCCCCTCCCGGACACAGAGAACGGTATCCGACACCTTCTGGGCCAGGTCCAGCTCGTGAAGTGACAGCACCACCGCAAGCTGCTTCTCCCGCACCAGCTCTTTCAGCAGGGCCAGCAGCTCCAGCTTGTGCCGGACGTCCAGAAAGGAAGTGGGCTCGTCCATCACCAGCACCTCCGGCTCCTGACAAATGGCCCGGGCCAGCATGACCCGCTGGCGCTGTCCGTCGCTGATGCGGCTGAATTCCCGGTGAGCCAGCTCAGCAACGTGAACCAGCTCCATAGACTCGTCCACCTTCCGCCAGTCCTCCCGGGACAGAATTCCCAGCCGTCCGGTGTAGGGATAGCGTCCGGAGCTGACCACTTCCTCGCAGGTCATCAGTTCCGGCTCCACCCGCTCTGTCATCAGAATCGACATTTTCTCCGCAATTTCTTCCCCGGAGAGCCGGTTTAGCTCCCTGTCCGCCAGGTAAATGGTGCCTGACACCGCCTTGAGCTGACGGGTGATGGTCTTTAAAATAGTGGACTTTCCCGCTCCGTTGGGTCCGATCAGCGTCAGAATCTGTCCCGGTCGGACGGACAGCTCAATGTCCCGGATCAGCGGGGTGCCGCCGTAGCCCACCGCCAGGTCTTTTGTGTGGAGGATGAAGGGTTTCATACGCTGCGCCCCCTTCCCTGCACCCGCTGACGGCTGAGCATCATCCAGATCACCACCGGTGCGCCGAACACCGCCGTAACAGTGCTGATGCTCAGCTCTGTGGGGGCAAACACGGTCCGGGCGATGAGGTCGCACAACAGGCAGAATACCGCTCCTCCCAGGAAGCAGGCCGGAATCATCACCAGGGGGCGTGCGGTGCGGAACAGGGTTTTCACCAGGTGGGGCACCGCAATGCCCACGAAAGAAATGGGGCCGGCAAAGGCCGTCACACAGGCCGACAGCACACTGGACAGCAGAATCAGCTGGATGCGGAACAGGCGGATGTGAACGCCCATGTTGGCGGCGTAGGTCTCCCCCAACTGATAGGCGCCGATGGGTTTGGACAGCAGAAAGGTCAATGCCAGGGCGGGAACGCAGACCAGCACAATGCTGCCCACATTGCCCCAGCTGATGCCGGAAAAACTGCCCATAGACCAGTTGTGCAGGTTCACAATGTTGGAATCGTCGGCAAAGGTCACGACAAATTCCGTCACCGCAGAGCAGATGTAGCCGATCATCACGCCGCAGATGACCAGCAGGGACATTTTTTTCACCTTGCCCGAAAGCAGCAGGATCATCCCCATGGACAGCAGCGAACCGGCAAAGGCCGCCAGAATCAGCCCGGCAGAGCCCAGAATAATCCCCCTGCCCAGGGCAAAAATCATCAGCAGCGCCACCGCCAGCTTGGCCCCGGAGGAGATGCCCAGCACAAAGGGGCCGGCAATGGGGTTGGCAAAGAAGGTTTGCAGCAGAAAACCGGATACGCTCAGCGCACCCCCCAGCAGCGCCGCCGCCAGCAGACGGGGCAGCCGGATCTCCCAGATGATGTGCCCGGCGGTGCTGTCCCGATCCCCTTCCAGCAGAATCTGACGCACCTGTCCGGGATGAACGGCGACGCTGCCCCCGTGCAGGTTCAGAATCAGCAGCGCTGCCAGCAGCACCACCAGAATTAAAAATGCTGCGGCGCAGCGGGAACTGCGGCTGTCACGCATGGGCGGTTCCTCCTTCCTAAAGCTTAGGGAACCACTGATTCAATCAAGCTACGGCGTCTGGACGGTCTATTTTCCGCCATATAGAGT
>CAMNOL010000122.1 GCA_946546815.1 uncultured Oscillospiraceae bacterium | reverse complement strand
GGAGCTGTACGCGGAGCAGAATGTGGAGCAGAAGGAGGCGAACACCTGATGGGAATCCCTGTTTTGATCCTGGGCGAGAGCGGCAGCGGCAAGTCCGCCAGCCTGCGCAACTTTGAGCCGGACGAGGTGGGCATTTTCAACGTGGCCGGAAAGCCGCTGCCCTTCCGCAAGCGGCTGCCCACGGTGAACAACGCCACCTATCAGAAAATCTACCAGGGGCTGAGCAAGCCATCCCGCAAGGCCTATGTGATTGACGATAGCCAGTACCTCATGGCATTCGAGTTTCTGGACAGGGCGAAAGAAACCGGCTATCAGAAGTACACGGAGCTGGCGCTGAACTTCTCCGGGCTGGTGCGCTACTGCATCAACGCCATGCCCCCGGACTGCATCGTCTACTTTCTCCACCACACGGAGTGCGGCGACGGCGGCAAAATCAAAGCCAAGACCGTGGGCAAGATGCTCGATGAAAAGCTGACCCTGGAGGGGCTGTTCTCCATCGTTCTGCTGTGCGAGGTGGGGCAGGATGGGCGGCACTTTGTGACCCAGAGCGATGGATATACCACGGCAAAGTCGCCCATGGAGATGTTCCCGGAGACCATCGACAACGACCTGAAGCTGGTAGACAGCACCATCCGGGAATACTACGGATTTACAACAACAGAGGAGGAACAGACAGTATGAGACAGATCACCGAAGAACAGTGGGCGCAGATCCAGGAGAACGAGGGCGGGGAGTTCCCCCGTCCCGCGCCCGGCGGCTACATCGGATTCATTTTTGACTACGAGGACGTGGAGCATGCCCCTACGCCCGACGGCAAGGATCAGTACCTGCGCATCATGTGGGAGTTCTACGACGGCCCCTTCAAGGGCTACAACCGGGACGCCTACAAGCGTTTGGGGTTCCTGCCCGGCTTCGCCACCTTCATCCGATCCTACAAGGACAGCGCCTTGCCCTTCTTCAAGGCGTTCAAGACCTGCCTGGAGACCAGCAACCGGAACTACCAGTTCCGCACGGACCGGCTGGACGACATGAAGCTGAAGTACATCGGCATCGTGCTGGGTGAGGAGGAGTACCGGGCCAACAGCGGCGAAATCAAGAAGCGCCTCTATGTGGCCCAGGTGCGCAGCGTGCAGGCCATCCAGAAGGGGGATTTCAAGGTGCCCGAGCTGAAAAAGTACAAGCCCAAGGGCAACGCTCCCGCCCCCGCGCCGGCCTACACTGCGCCCCAGCACACTCAGCCACAGCCCTACGCGCCTCAGCAGATGGACTTTGCGGAGCTGACGGACGATGACGGCGAGCTGCCCTTCTGATTGCCATGGAGATCGCAGAGAAGGTCAAGGCCAGCGTCAGCACCCGGGACGTGCTGGAGAGCTACGGCATTGAGGTCAACCGGCAGGGCTTTTGCCGGTGTCCGCTCCACGACGAGCGGACGCCGTCCCTGAAGGTTTACCCCAACGGGAAGGGCTGGTACTGCTTCGGCTGCCACAAGGGCGGCGACGTGATCTCCCTGGTGATGCAGCTGGAGCAGCTGCCCTTCCCCGCAGCGGTGCAGGCCATTGACAGCCGCTTTGGACTGGGCCTGATCGGTGCCGAGCCATCTAAAAGAGACTCCGAGGCGGCCAAGAAGGCCCGTGAGCGCAAAGAGCACCGCCGGGAATATCAGCACCGGGAAGCGGAGTTCGCCGCCTGTGTGGGGCGCCCTGAGCGCCGGGACAGGCTGGAATATCTGGACAACTGGCTGAGCGAGCACAGAGATTGGAGGTGATCATTTGGAGGAATATCTGACCCGGGAACCTGCAACATGGGACTTCCCGGACGCCCCGGATGAGCAGGCACCGGAACAAGCGGAACAGCCGGCGGAGCTGGCTCCGGTGACGATCACCGAGGACTTCCAGCGTTTTACATTTGAGGACTACCTGAACACGGACGAGCCGATGAAAATGCTGGCCCGCGTCAAGTCCAACTACCAGCGGGAGCGGCTGCTGACCCGCATGGAAGTCCACGCCAAAGGGCTGGGCTACAAAAAGCTCCGCGCCGACTGGAAAGCCTACTACGGCGAGCAGAAGGCGCTGATGCACCGATCCGATGACAACGTGGTGGAGGACATCCCATCCCGCTATCACATCGACCTGGACTGCGGGGCCTGGATCAGCGACCAGAACGGAGTCCGATGCTACAAGGGCGAAACGGAAGAGATCGTCTGCCCCCACCCAATCTTCCCCATTGAACGCTATGAGGACATCGAGACCGGGGATCAGAAGCTGAAGATTGCATTCCAGAACGGCCGGCGCTGGAGGACGGCGATCGTGCCGAAAACGGCACTGTTCAGCGGCAAGAACGTGGAGGCGCTGGCCAGCCAGGGCGCTGCAGTGACCCAGAAGTCCAGCAAGCTGCTGAGCCAGTACCTGGCAGAGGTGGAAACGAAGAACTATGACGTGCTGCCGGAGTACCTGACCACGAAGCACATGGGCTATTTTGAAAACTACGGATTCGTTCCCTACATTGACGACCTGCTCTTCGACGGAGACCCCATGTATGGACCGCTCTTTGACAGCATCACCCAGAAGGGCGACTTTGAGACGTGGAAATCCCATGTGGCCCGGCTGTGGAACCACTCCGTTGAGGTGCGGATCGCCGTTGCGGCCAGCTTTGCCAGCCCGCTGCTGCATCTGCTCAATGTGCAGCCCTTTTTTGTCCACCTCAACAGCGGCCAAAGCGGTACCGGCAAGACCGTGGCGCTGATGGTGGGCGCCTCCGTGTGGGGCAATCCCGCAAACGGGCACTACATCCAAACCTTCAACGGCACCAAGGCCAGCATGGAGTACACGGCGGGATTTCTCAACCACCTGCCGCTGTTCATTGACGAGCTTCAGCTGGCCAAGGACGGCAACGGGAATTTAAAATTCTCCGTCTACGACCTCACCGAGGGCATTGGACGGGGCAGAGCCCAGAAAACCGGCGGCATCCGCAAATCGGAGCGCTGGCAGAACGTATTCATCACGTCGGGCGAGTCCGAGCTGGTCAGCGCCGCAGACGGGGCCGGCGCCTTTAACCGGGTGCTGAACATTGAGTTCCTGGACCCCATCATTGAGGACGGCGCCGAAACCGCCGACCTGGTGCGCCAGAACTACGGCTGGGCCGGAAAGCAGTTCGTGGAGATGATCTATGACGACGATATGCAGTCCGGCATCAAGAAGCAGTACGAAATGTACCTCAGCGAGCTGACCCGGCCGGGAAAGAAAAAAATCTCCGGCAAGCAGGCCAACGCCGCCGGAGCGGTGCTGATGGCTGCGTTTCTGGCCAATGTTATCATCTGGAAATGCGCCCTGGAACCTCTGACGGTGGAGCAGATCTCTGAGTACCTCCAGGACGAGCGGGAGATCAGCGTGGGCAAGCGGGCCTATGACTTCCTGCTGGACTGGATCGGCACCAACGTCAACAGTTTTGTTGATGAGCACCCCGCTGGCAGCGACGGCCAGTACCAGGTTCGCTCCGTGCAGGAAATCAAGGGCCAGCTCTATGGCAAGATACGCACGGACGGCGTGACCCTCATCATCAAGACTGTGCTGGAGAAGGCCCTGATGGACAACGGCTATTCCCCGGCCCCGGTGTATAAGTGGCTGCGGGCGAACGGAAAACTGTGTGCCAATAACAGCGTGTCCGCTCAGTACTCCATAGGAGGCACGAGGGTGCGCTGTGTGGCAATTCGCACGGGGTCACGGGCTTACGGGGCTGATTCAGAGGGCTTATAACATAACAAAAATTTTGTGGTGGGCGACAATAAAATATCTTCCGTGCGCGCGGAACTTTTGCCCGTGTACCCCGTGACCCCGTGAAGAACCACAGAATTACAAAGGAGTGTGTAACAACCATGCAATT
>CAMNOL010000121.1 GCA_946546815.1 uncultured Oscillospiraceae bacterium | reverse complement strand
GACTACCAGACGGTGTTTGATGCCTCCGGAGGCATCAAACACCGTCTGGTAGTCATTGGAAAACAAATCCACATCGAACTTCACCTGAATCGGTGCGGGATTCCCGTCCATGGCATTTTTGTTCACCAGATCGGCGGGAATGGTCGCCGTCACCGTGGAACGATTGCCGGAGGTGCTCACCTGCACCAAAGCGGTCACGCCGCCCACGGAGTAGGTGTAGCTGTTCCCGGACTTGGTGCCGTTGTACGCCTTGTTGTTGTAGTACAGCACGGGGTCACCGGAAACGGTCATGTAATTGCCCGTTTTCGTGGTAAAGGTAACGCTGGTGCCCGCTTTCAGCGCACCCTGAGTGATCTTGTCCTTGTGAACCATGTTCTGGAGGTTATCAAAGACGTGCTCCAGTGCCTTGGCCTTGTTGTCGGCGCTGGACTGATTGCTCAGGTTCGCAAACTGCGCCCGTGCCGGGGCGGGAAAGTCCGTTGACTTGGACAAGCCCAGCTTGGTCACGTTGGCATCGGTCATCAGGGTTTTCAGCTTCTTGGCGGCGGACTTCAAATCCGCCTTGCTGGACCCCGTGTAGGTGCTGCTCAGGCGGTTCTTCGGCCAGCCGGAGGAAATGACAGAGCCCACATAGCCCGCATCGTTCGTTGAGCTGCCGGTGCCAGCGGAATAGGTGACGTTGTTCACCACGCCCACGCACCACTTGGCAAGCGCCTCCTCGGAGCTGTCATAGCCGTCGTTGGAAAAGTGCGCCGTGAGCATTTTGAACTCCGCATACTGGCTTTTCAGCACCTTGTTCCAGTATTGCATGGTCATGAGACAGTACGCTCCGGCCTTGGGGTCAGCGCCGCCGCCGTTGCCAATACTGGCGCTGGTTTTGGACTGCCATGCGGCGTTTTTCACGTCGTAGTTGGCCGCCCACTTAGTGGTGCCGTAGGTGGGCACGCCATCCGTGAGGATGAGCATATAACCGGCGGTGTCGGCCTTGTCCTTCTGCGCCTTGAGAATGCTGGCTGCATGGGCCACGCCTGCCTGCGTAAACGTGCCGTAGCTGATGTAGCGCTTGCCGGTACTCGCCACCTTAGAACTTTTTGCAGCGTCCGTCGCGCCGATGTACCACTTGCACTCGTTGTCGTCGCTGGTGTCACAGGTCAGCAGGCTCTTTCCTGCCTTCTTCCAGTTGCCCATGCCCAGAATCACGGTGGTGGCGTCTGCGTTCTTGTTCTTGTCACGTTCCCGGTTGTCCGCAGAAAAGCCAACAACCGCCACGTTGGACAGAGGATTCTTACAGATTTCCACCACAATGTCATTTGTAGCCTTTGTAACCGCTTTTACCAGCTTGCCGGAGTGATCTGCGTTGTACAAAGAGCGAGTGGTGTCCAGCACCAGCACATAGTTTCCGGTGGAATACTCGCTCTCCGTGGTGTACTTTGTGCCGTAGATGGAGAGCGTTTCCGAAAAACTGGTCTCTGTGGTGTCGGTTTTGCTCACAGACTTGTCCACCCACACCTGACCGGGCTTCAGGCTGCTGGCCTTGAAGCTGGTGGTGGCATCTGCGGCGTAGCTCATCTCCACCCCCGCAATGCCGCTGGAAATGGACGTCGTGGGCACGGCATCGTTGTTGCCGTCCGCCTCGGAGGTCTGGTTTTCATGCTCCGTTTCGGCCACATCTTCGGCCTGTCCACCTTCGCCGGAGCCATCGTCGGCGGTTGGGTCGATGTCCGGGTCTGCTTCCTCGGCGTCATCGCCGCTTTCATCGTCCGGCTCCGCCTCAGTTGCGGCCAGCAGGGTTATCTGCCGCCGGGGAGCGCTCATTACACCGGTGATGACTGCGCTGGCGTCTGCGCCCACATCGTCGTCTTTGGATGCGGCGACTTCATCGTCCTTACCCGGCTGCGGGGCTTCGGTGCTCCCGTCCGCACTGCTGTCCTCCGGCGCAACCACAACGGGGGTAGCACTGCTCTCAGCGCTCCCGTCCGGTTCCGGTTCCACAGCGGAGACGGAGCTGCTGACGCTGCTGTCGGACAGGTCGGCAGCAAGGGCCAGGGAACCGCCCACATTGCAGCACAGCAGCGCCGCAGAGAGGAGCAGGGCAAGGGCGTTTCTTGCCGATTTGTTGTAAAACTTCCTTTTGATCGTTTTGGATTCCTCCTTCTGAATGTGATTAGTTGACGCTCTCATTCCACGGGGGGAGCGCGGATGAACTGTTTCATGCCGTTTTTCCTTTCAGAATATACCGTTGGAGCTCTCTGAGCCTCCGTTTCCGTACAGCCCGTGGAGGTGGGGATTGTCTCCGAAGTCCATCAGGGCTGCAATGATCGCCACCACAAACAGGGCACAAAGGGCCGAAAAAACGATCAGGATGAGCCATGCCATTTGCCATGCGGTCATTCAAGCCCTCCGTTTCCGGGCAGCATGGCCAGCGGTGCCGTTGGTTCCTGGCTCCCTGTTGAATTTGTGGAGATGATGCAGAAGGCCAGCGTCGCCGTGCCCAGCAGCGCCCCCAAAAGGTAGAGGATCAGGCTGCCGGATATAGGCGGAGCGTTGCGGAACTGCAAGGGGATGTAGAGGGACAGGACAAGGCCGATTGTGCTCACCAGCAGAACGTAAACAACGATTTTGCCCTTGCCCCGGATGATTCCGTTGTAGCAGACAACCAGGGCTTCAAACATCATAATGCCGCAGAGCGTACCCATCTGGAGCAGCCACAGCCAAACAAAAGGCGCAGGAGTGTCTGCCAGCACCTGCGCCATGGCCTGATTGATGGACAGGCCAGCCATTGTGATGATAAATGCCGCTGCAAAGGGCAGCAGTTCTCTTTTCCAGCTTATTCTCATGTTTTTCCTCATTTCTCGTTCTGAATGATGCGGAAGGTTCAGCGGTGCTTGCGCAGCAGGATTGCTGCCAGAGCAGTCACACCTCCTGCGAGCAGTGCGAGCTTGGCCGGACAGAGCGCAGGGGTCGATTCCCGGAGGTCATCAGAGAAGTCAGGACGTTTATCCGGTGTTTTGTTCTCCGTTCCAGATTCATCCTGCGGGACATCAATCTGGAAACCGGGATGGTCGTCTGCGTCCTGGTCGGGCTTCTCGTCGTGGTAGTCCTTGGGGCCGTACTCCATCAGATCCTCTGCAACGAGGTCGAAGGTGTCATCGGTCACGGGGACACCCATCCGGGCCAGAGTAAGCCGGTTCATGCAGTTGTGAAGCGTGCTCAGGTAGATGTAGAGCAGTCTGTCCTGGATTTCGTAGTATTCTTCGCCCCAGTGCGAACGGAATGACTTGTCAGGGTTGATGCGGCCCAGGAAGTCCATGGTGCACAGAATCGTTTCGTGCAGCGTGATAATAGCGCAATAGCTGTTGAGCGGGGAAACCCCAAAATCGTTGGTTCGGATGTTGTGCCACAGCTGCGTTGTAAAGACGGGAAGAAAGCGTTCAGGGGTGATGCTTGCATTGTTGCTCATGGGATTTGCCTCCTTGATAAAAATGAAATGGTGATGGTATGGTTTCCGGCCTATCCGGTCATGGGAACCGCCTCCTTTGTGGGGAAAACAAAAAAAGCCCGGTCACGCTGCGGAATGAGCACGACCGGGCTGGACGGAAGTATTATCTATGTAAAACACAAAACCACCGCACTTTGCGGTGGTTTTGTGTAAAAAGAAAGGAGGGAATAAATGAAAACAAACACTCTATATCAACGGGATTTCACCGGTATTTGCCCCGGCCATGGGCCGGAAAAAGAAAGAAAAGAGAGAAAGAAGCTCAGGGGGTTTTCCCCTTCGCTGATGTGTATTCTAGCAAACCCGGTTTGGGAAATGGTGGATAATTTGTGTATGAGATTTGAAAGAATTGTTAATTGCCAGCTGCAAACCAGGCGGCAAGTGCCTGGTCAATCACGTTCTGAATCTCTT
>CAMNOL010000120.1 GCA_946546815.1 uncultured Oscillospiraceae bacterium | reverse complement strand
CTTCGCTGATCCGTATAACAAAAAAACTCACATGCCACTGGCATGTGAGCTTTTTCAATACGGGCGAAGGGATTCGAACCCCCGACCTTTTGGTTCGTAGCCAAACACTCTATCCAACTGAGCTACGCCCGCATAGCAACCGGATCTCTCCTGACTGCTCGACTATTATAACCCGCGATGTTTCAAAAAGCAAGTGTCAGTTTTGTACAATTTACAGTCGAAAGGCTGGAGACTTATTGTATAGTTTGCTGAATTATCTCAGAATCAGGTCCAGAGCGTGAGAAATCTGCCCGGACAAAAGGGACTGAAGCAGGGCGGAGAGAGCCAGCACTGCGTAACAGAGAAGGTCGATGAAAAACAGGCCCGGAGAGGGAGAGGCGGTGGAATCCCGGCCAAGGGCCTCTGACCGCAGCCAGCTGTTCACCGACAGAAGAAACAGCGCTGAGAGCTCGATGACAGAGGGAACGCCGAACAGCACCAGCGCAGCGCCCAGACCGTTCCAGGCGTAGCTGCGCACAAACCCGGTGACTGCAAAGGAGAGCAGAAAGCCCCGGACCCCCATGGCGAGGGGAATCAGCAGCACGCCCAGCACGGTGAATTGCAGCAGCGTCAGCAGCAGTGGCAGCCGCAAAGTGGGCCACAGCAGCGCCAGAAAGCCCGTTTTTGCGCCCCCGGAGCGGGTGACGGTCAGGTAGCTGTCCAGCCAGCTCCGCAGCGCCACCGCGCTGTCCGGATCCAGAAAGGTGGAAAACAGGCAGCCCAGCACACTTCCTGTCCCGAAGCAGACGGCGACGCAGATCAGCGCCCGGGCCTGCCGCATCCCGCTGAGGGACCACACGTGCAGTCGTTTTCGTTCCAAATCATCACCCTCTCAGCGAAGGATATGCGGCGTGTCCCACAGGTATGCGAAAAATTTTCTGCCCGGGTCCGCCGCCTTTGACATTTCCCCGTCAGGTTCCTATAATGGAATCATCCATTAGAAAAGGAGGTTCCACTCCATGAACCAAACTGAACTGCTGTCCCATGTGGACCACACCCTGCTGACCCAGACCGCTACCTGGGAGGAAATCAGGGCCATTTGTGACGACGGCGTGAAATACGGCTGCGCCAGCGTCTGCATCCCCGCCAGCTATGTGAAGCAGGCGGCGGAATACCTTCGGGGCCGGTGCCGGGTGTGCACCGTCATCGGGTTCCCCAACGGCTACAGCACCACCGCCGCCAAGGTCTTTGAAGCGGAAGACGCGGTGAAAAACGGCGCAGATGAGATCGACATGGTCATCAACATCGGCTGGGCCAAGGACCAGCGCTGGACGGATCTGCTGAACGAGATCAAGGCCCTGCGCGCCGCCACTGCGGGGAAGGTGTTGAAGGTGATCATTGAGACCTGCCTGCTCACCGACGAGGAGAAGGTGAAGCTGTGCCAGCTGGTCACCGAGGCAGAGGCGGACTATATCAAGACCTCCACCGGTTTCTCCACCGCCGGCGCCACCCGGGAGGACGTGAAGCTCTTTGCCGCCCATGTGGGACCCAATGTGAAGATCAAGGCCGCCGGCGGCATCTCCACCCTGCAGGACGCGGAGGACTTCCTTGGGCTGGGGGCGGACCGCCTGGGCACCAGCCGCATTGTGAAGCTGATCCGGGCCGCTGAGCAGTGAGCACCCGGCGGCGTGAGCAGCCCCCGTGGGTATCGTTTTGCAATCCATGACGGGTTCATCCGGTTTCGCTTTTTTTTCGAAAATTTAGAAAAAATCCTTGCGATAAGGTACCATTTCGATTATACTGAAACCGATGAGCAGAGAAGATGTTTCTCTGTGCTGTTGACGATGCCTTGAAGGAGGACCTGTACTCTTTGAGGCAAAATAATTATGGAGAGAGGTAAAAAACGCATGAACATCAAGAAAAAGCTTCTGTGTCTGCTGCTGGCCTTTGCCATGCTGCTGTCCCTGGCTGCCTGCGGCGGCGGCGGCAGCTCCAAGAGCGCTGCCGGTGACGGCTCTGCTGCCGGTGAGGCAAGCAACTCCGATTACCGGGTTGCCATGATCACCGACTCCGGCGACATCACCGACCAGTCCTTCAACCAGACCACCTATGAGGCCTGCAAGGCCTTCTGTGAAGCCAACAACGTGGACTTCACCTACAAGAAGCCTGACGGCGACACCGATGACGCCCGGATCGCCATGGTCGACGCCGCTGTGGGCGAGGGCTACAACGTCATCGTCATGCCCGGCTACCTGTTCGCCGGCGCGCTGGTGGAGTGCACCCCCAAGTACCCCGACGTGAAGTTCATCGCTCTGGACATGAGCGCAGGCGACATTCTGGGCGCTGCTCTGGGCGATCAGTATGACTACAATCCCGACAACTGGGACGTCACCGAGTACTACAACGCTGAGAACACCTACTGCGCTGTGTATCAGGAAGAGCTGCCCGGCTTCATGGCCGGCTACGCCGCAGTTAAGCTGGGCTACACCAAGCTGGGCTTCCTGGGCGGCATGGCGGTTCCCGCTGTCATCCGTTACGGCTACGGCTTCCTGCAGGGCGCGGACAACGCCGCTGTGGAGATGGGCATTGCCGATCAGATCTCCGTGGAGTACGCTTACGGCGGCCAGTTCTACGGCTCCTCCGAGATCACCGCTGCCATGGACACCTGGTATCAGGGCGGCACGGAAGTCGTCTTCGCCTGCGGCGGCGGCATCTATACCTCTGCTGCTGAGGCTGCTGCCAAGGTCAACGGCAAGGTCATCGGCGTTGACTCCGATCAGGCTCCCATCATCGACCAGTACGGCGAGGGCATGACCGTCACCTCCGCCATGAAGGGCCTGAGCGCCACCGTCAACATGGCGCTGGATTCCATCATCCTGTCCGACACCTGGGCGGACCACGTTGGCCAGGTTGAGAACCTGGGCCTGGTGGACGGCGAGGACCTGAGCAAGAACTACGTCCAGCTGGCAGAGAGCACCCAGTGGTCCGACTCCTTCACCGAGGACGATTATAAGGCCCTGGTGAAAGAGATCTTCGACGGCGAGATCGTGGTCAGCAACGCCATCGACAAACTGCCTGATCTTGCGATCAAAGTCAATGTCCGCGACGGCAGCATCATGTAATATGTAACCTTTTGAGGGCGGACTTGGGAGAGTTCGCCCTCTTTTGCATCTGTGCACAGGTGCGCAGGAGTCCGGAGCGCTGAAGAGCGGAGGGCGCTTCAGCCGGATTCATCAACAGATAGAAAGAAAGGGAGGGAGATCAGTTGGAGAATTATGCCATTGAAATGCTGCACATCACAAAACGTTTCCCCGGCATCATCGCCAACGATGATATCACCTTACAGCTGCGCAAGGGCGAGATTCACGCGCTGCTGGGAGAAAACGGCGCGGGCAAATCCACGCTGATGAGTGTGCTCTTCGGCCTGTACCAGCCCGAAGAGGGCGAGATCCGCAAGGACGGCAAAAAGGTCGAGATCAGAAACCCCAACGACGCCAACGACCTGGGCATCGGCATGGTGCACCAGCACTTCAAGCTGGTGGAGTGCTTCTCCGTGCTGGACAACATCATTCTGGGCGTGGAGCCCACCAAGCACGGCTTCCTGCAGAAGGCGGAGGCCCGGAAAAAGGTCATGGCCCTGTCGGAGAAGTACCACCTGGAGGTGGAGCCGGACGCGCTGGTGGAGGACATCACCGTGGGCATGCAGCAGCGCACCGAGATCCTGAAGATGCTCTACCGGGACAACGAGATCCTGATCTTCGACGAGCCCACCGCAGTGCTGACGCCCCAGGAGATCGACGAGCTCATGCAGATTATGAAGAATCTGGCCGCTGAGGGCAAGAGCATCCTGTTCATCTCCCACAAGCTGGCGGAGATCATGGCGGTGGCCGACCGCTGCACCGTGCTGCGCAAGGGCAAGTACATCGGCACGGTGGAGACCAAG
>CAMNOL010000119.1 GCA_946546815.1 uncultured Oscillospiraceae bacterium | reverse complement strand
TCTGTGCGGCTGCATGAACATTGAGGTAAGGAGCGGCGCAGAAGCAGCGGCTCAGGTCTGTGCAGTTGAACCCCTGGAACAATCCGAAGAAGATCGGGAGGGGAAAACCGGCCTGGCTGATGCTGCTGTACCGGTGGCAACGGCGTTCACGGTGGACGGGGACAGTCTCTCCGTCCAGAGGACACGAGGGGAGGAGAACCACCGGGGAGGAGCGGCAGCAGCTTCTTCCCAAAGGGAGGTTCAGCGCCCGACCCGCTCCGGACAGAACCAATATCAGCAGGTGCTCATGGCGCTTCAAAGTCAGAACCGCACCACTGCGCCGGTGGAAACGGTCTCCATGATCCTCGTCATCAAGGGCGTATGCAGTTGGTATCGACCCATTCAGAATGCCTGGAACGATTTTTGGGCCATCGCCGCAACGCCGTTTCGGGGAATGATCCCATCCTTCTGCGGGAGCTGACAGATCGTAAAACAGAACAAAGAAAATCAAAGCGCAGAGGACGAACCTCTGCGCTTTCTGTTGTATCCTCTGCTGACCGTATGGGGGAAACAGGGGAGCGGAAGAAACCTGTGCCGGTTCCGCTTTTTGCCGGATACGGGGCGGCTGTCAGCGCTTCCGAGTGCCGAACAGCCCCCGCACGATCTGCTTGCCCAGCTCCCGCCCGATGGTGTTGGCGGTGGAGCTGATGGCCTTGTCCATGGCGGACTTCCTCCGGGTGGAGGTACTGCGGGAAGAAGTGCTGCGGGAAGAGGTACTCCGGGAGGAAGCGCTGCGGCGGCTGTAGGTTCCGCCGGTGACGGTTCCCCGCCGCTCCTCCTGCTGTCTGCGCCGCTCTTCCTCTTTGGCCAGCCGGGCCTCTTCCTTGGCCTGGGTCTCCCGGGCCTCCTCCAGCTTTTCATAGGCGGATTCCCGGTCAATGGCCTTGTTATACTTTTTGCCCAGGGGGCTTTCGCTGATGGCTCTGCGAATGGTGCTGTCCTCCACAGCGTTCATGGAGCTGCGGGGCGGCAGGATGTTGGCCTGCTCCACCATGGTGGGCACTCCCTTTTCGTTCAGCACAGAGACCAGCGCCTCGCCAACGCCCAGCTCCTGCAGGGCGGTTTCTGCGTTGAAGGCGGGATTGGCCCGGAAGGAGCGTGCGGCGTAGCGCAGCGCCTTCTGCTCGTTGGGGGTGTAAGCCCGCAGGGCGTGCTGTACCCGGTTGCCGATCTGCCCCAGCACGCTCTCAGGGAGGTCAGAGGGGTTCTGGGAGATAAACCACACGCTGACGCCCTTGGAACGGATGAGCCGCACCACCTGTTCTACCTTCTCCACCAGCGCCTTGGGGGCGTCTTTGAAGAGCAGATGGGCCTCGTCGAAGAAGAAGGCGATTTTGGGCTTGTCCAGATCGCCGGCCTCGGGCAGCAGCTCGTACAGCTCGGTGAGCATCCACAGAAGGAAGGTGGCGTAGAGCAGCGGGTGCTGGAACAGCTCCTGACACTCCAGAATGTTCATCACACCCCAGCCGTCCTCATCCCAGTCCAGCCAGTCGGCGATGTCCAGGGCGGGCTCCCCAAAGAAGAGGTTGCCTCCTTCGTCCTCCAGCGTCAGCAGGGCACGCTGAATGGCGCCCACCGACTGGGGGGAGATGTTGCCGTAGGTCAGCTTGTACTCTTTGGCGTTGTCGCCCACATACTGCACCATGCTGCGCAGATCCTTCAGGTCCAGCAGCAGAAGGCCCTCGTCATCGGCGATGCGGAACACGATGCGGAGCACGCCGCTCTGGGTGTCGTTCAGCCCCAGCAGGCGGGCGATCAGCTCCGGTCCCATGTCGGAAATGGTGGTGCGGACCGGGTGACCCTGCTTGCCGTAGACGTCAAAGAAGCGCACCGGGTAAGCGGTGTACTGAAAATCGCCCAGCCCCATGGTGTCGATGCTGCGGCGGATGTGCTTATTCTCCACGCCGGGGGCGCACATTCCGGAGAGGTCTCCCTTGATGTCGGCCAGGAAGACGGGAACGCCCATCTCGCTGAAGGACTCGGCCACCACCTTCAGCGTCACGGTTTTGCCGGTGCCGGTGGCGCCGGCGATGAGGCCGTGGCGGTTGCACATGGACGGCTCCAGATAGACCGGTGTCTCACCGGTGGCCAGCCAGATTTTATGCTGTTCAGGCAGGTACATAAAAAGATCACCCTTTCCAATGCTGAGTTGTTTTGCGGTTTCTTTATTATACCACAACCAAACCCACATGAAAAGAGGTCAAAGCTGTGCGTCCAGCCTGAGCGCGGGGGAGAGGCTGACCCTGCTCATAGGGGAAAACACGGAAACGCACATTGCCCTTGCAAGTTGCCGGGGTTCCTGATAAGATAAAAGGGAAAAAGTGTTGCGTCTGTCACCGGCAGACCGGACAGACACGGGGAACCGCGCTGCAAAAAGGGGAGGATGACACAATGAGCGAACTGCTGATGATCTTGGAAGAGCTGCTGGAGTGCATCGTCCAGATCAGCACGATTCTGATGGAATTTCTCGGCGTCTGCGTGCTGGTGGCCACTGCGGTGAAGTGCTTCTGGCATCTGATCAAACGGGACGGCTACAACATCCGCCTCAACCTCGCCCAGGGAATCGCCCTGGCACTGGAATTTAAAATGGGCGGAGAAGTCCTTCGCACCGTGGTGGTGCGAGAGTGGGCGGAGCTGGGGATCCTCGGCGCCATTATCCTGCTGCGGGGTGTGCTGACCTTCCTGATTCACTGGGAGATCAAAAACGAGCGCAAGGCCATGGAACAGGAACAGTACACGGAGCGCTGAAGGCTCTGCCGCGCTCCGCCGGTTCTTCGTACAGCCATGAGAACCGTTTTGACAACCAACAGGAACCCCACAAACCGCCGGGACGCAGGTCTGGGCGGTTTGTCCGTGCTGGAGAACACATTCCGGGAGGAGCCTTGCAGCCGAAAGCCCAGTCAATTCTGCTTCCTTTCTGCACAAAAATGCGGTCAGACTCCACCGTAACCCGGCAGGGAACCGCGGGAATCCGCCTGCTCCCGCCGGGAGAAATGGGGGGAAGTATGGATTGGTGAAAATCTGCAAAACCTGAGGGTTGAGCGGTCTTGCATCGGGTTTTCTCCGGTTTCTCCTGTACAAGGGGGGAATCGTTTGCTATAATACGATCAGACGGTGATTTGTCAGCCCTGCGTCGCCAGCGGATTTCGTGACAGATCATGCCGACGGAAAAAGAACAGGAGGTACAGATATGTATTGGGATGCAACCTATATTCTGGTTCTGATCGGTGCTGCGATCAGCGCCATCGCATCAATGAATGTCAACAGCACATTCCGAAAATACAGCAGTTTTTCCAACAGAAGGCAGCTGACCGCTCAGGACGCCGCAGCGCTGATCCTGCGCAGCGCAGGCATCCGTGACGTCAGAATTGAACAGATCAGAGGCTCTCTGACGGATCACTACTCACCGGGAGAAAAGGTGCTGCGGCTCTCCGACAGCGTGTATGGCTCCACCTCCGTTGCAGCCATCGGCGTTGCCGCCCATGAGTGCGGCCATGCCATCCAGCACCAGGTGGGCTATTTTCCGCTGAGGCTGAGGTCCCTGTCCGTTCCGCTGGCAAACTTTGGCTCCATGCTGTCCTGGCCCATCATTCTGATGGGACTCCTGCTTGGCTATATGGGCCTTGCCCGGATTGGCGTGTTCCTGTTCACCTTTGTGGTGCTGTTTCAGCTGATCACCCTGCCTGTGGAGTTTGACGCCTCCGCAAGAGCGCTGAAAATCCTGGAAGGAAGCAACTACCTGGGGGAAGAGGAGATGGTCGGCGCCAGAAAGGTGCTGACTGCCGCCGCTCTGACCTATGTTGCCGCCCTGTTTTCCTCCATCCTGCAGCTGCTGCGCCTGTTCCTGCTCACCCGGGGAAACCGCAGAAGATGACAGAGCCGCTCCCACAAACTGAACCATGATTCTCTGCGCTCCGGCTCAA
>CAMNOL010000118.1 GCA_946546815.1 uncultured Oscillospiraceae bacterium | reverse complement strand
GCGTCAATGACCATGACGGCGCTGTCCGCCGCCATAAGGGTGCGGTAGGTGTCCTCGGAGAAGTCCTGATGGCCCGGGGTGTCCAGAATATTGATGCAGAAGCCCTCGTACTGGAACTGCATCACGGAGGAGGTGACAGAGATACCGCGCTGCTTCTCGATCTCCATCCAGTCGGAGGTGGCGGCCCGGGCGTTTTTCTTGCCCTTGACCACGCCGGCCTGGTTAATGGCGCCTCCGTACAGCAGCAGCTTTTCTGTTAAGGTCGTTTTGCCGGCGTCCGGGTGGGAAATGATCGCAAAGGTGCGCCGGCGTTTGATTTCAGGTGCAAATTGATTCATAAATAATCCTCTGTTGTCAGTTTATCGTTCCTATTCTCAACAATCATGTGAGTTTATGGTGGCGTATGGTTCATGGAAGCACAACCTTTCCTGTGCCTTACCGCAGCAGCTGGTTTTCCGTTTTCACCCGAGCCAGAGAAGCGGATTCGCTGAAGTAATAGCTCATGATGTCCGCAGTGATGTTGGAGGATTCCGCGCCGGCGTAAGGGGACTTTTCAACCACCGTCGCGACAATGATCTCCGGGTCATCAATGGGGGCGAAGGCGACAAACACGTCGTTGTACAGGCCGGTTCTGCCCAACTGGGCGGTACCGGTCTTACAGCCCACCTTCACGCCGCTTTTTTCCAGGTCCTTAAAGAAGGTGATCTTATCCGCTTCAATGACCTGGCCCATGCCGGTTGTGATGGCCTCCTGGGTGGCGCTGCTCAGCTTCACCGTGCTCAGCTTCTTGCTCTTGTGCTGATAGACAATTTCTGTGTTGTCGCTGGACTTGGCGTTTTTCAGCAGGTGTGCGTCCAGACGCTCCCCGCCCCGGCAGAAGGTTGCAATATAATTGGCCAGCTGCAGCACGGTGAACTGGTTATCGGACTGGCCGATGGCCGCAGAGGTGACGTTGCCCGGATACCAGACGCCGCCGGGAATGGAGGCAGCGTATTCCGGACCGGCCTGGTGGCCCACGCTCTCGGACAGCTCAATGCCGGTTGGCTCGCCAAGACCGTAGTCCGTGGCGATTTTGTTCAGCCGGTCAATGCCCAGATCCCAGCCCATGGTGTAGAAATACACGTTGCAGGAGTCTCGGATGGCCTCAGAGAGATTGTCCCAGCCGTGGCCCGCCGCAGTCCAGCAGCGCTGCTTCAGACCGTGGGCGGTGTAAATTCCGGTGCACTGGATTTCCGTGCTCAGGTCAGCGACGCCGTAGTCCATGGCTGCGGTTCCCGTGCAGATTTTGTAGGTGGAACCAGGGGCGTAGATACCGTTCAGCGCCCGGTTCAGCAGGGGCAGCCGTTTGCTTTTGGACAGTTTTTTGTAATCCTTGTTGTAGTCAGCCGCGCTGAAGGTGGGATAGGAGGCCATGGCAAGGATGCTGCTGTCATCTGCCTTCAGCACCACAGCGGCGCTGCCCCCTGCTCCGCTGTTCAGGCTGTCGGTGTAGTCCGCCAGCGCCTTCTCCGCAGCGGCCTGGAGATCAATGTCCAGCGTCAGCGCCAGGTTGTTGCCCACCTGGGGCTGGTCCGGGTAGCTGACGCCCACCACGTTGCCCTGGTCGTCGTAGGTGGTGCGTTGGGTGCCGTCCACCCCTCGCAGATACTGCTCAAAGGCCGCCTCCACGCCGGACAGGCCGATGATGTCGTTCATGTGATAGGTGTTGCTCTCCGGGTCTTTGTTCAGCTCTTCCCACTTTTCTGCGGAAATTGCGCCGACCTGACCCAACAGATGAGCCGCACTGTCTGTCTTATAATCCCGGACAGAGATGGACTCTGTGTCCACGCCGGGCAGCTGCGCCTCTTTGATGTCGGTGATGAAGCCGATGTCCACATCCTCAGTGAAGTAATAATCCGTCCACAGGATGCGCTCGTCGCCCTGTCCGTCCCGCAGATAGGCGGAGTACAGCACCCCAAGCAACTCCCGGCGCTCGGTTTCGCTGATATCGCTGGGAAGGCTGAAGTAGCGGGACATATTGCTCACCAGCTGGTCCGCCGTGGTGGTGATGCCTGCCCAGGGACTCTGGTCCTTCTCCTCGCCGATTTTCCGGCACAGCCGGTACAGACGGGTGTCTGTGGTCTTGCCGTCATCCCCCACCACCTTGTACATTTCAAACGGCTCTTTGGTTTTGCCGGTTTTCAGGTCAATATAATGATAGGGGCTGCTTTTGGAGACGGGGAACTCCTCGTCCACCCACTCCACGTGGTGCTTTTTGCAGATTTTCATCAGCCGCTGAATGACCTGCACCTGCTCCTCGGGCTGGCCCATAGCGCTGACATCCAGCGTCACCACATAGGTGGCCTTGTTGGTCACCAGCACCCGGCCGTAGCGGTCTGTGATGTCCCCCCGGGCTGCCTGTACGATTTTGGAGGTGGAAAACGTGTTGATGGCATCCGACTCCTCCGGATCAATGGCGTGAGCGGGGTTGATCATATTGTCATAACACAGCCAGAGGAACACCCCTGCCAGCATGGTCAGAAGCAGGCCCACCACAGCCGTGCGAATATATAAGCTAATTTTATCGTTCATAGTGCTTCTCCGTCACAAAGGAAATCAAAGCTCCATATCCGTTCGGAACCTGTTGTAAATTGCCGCATACAGGAAGTACAGGGGCAGAATAAACAGGGCGGAGTATTCCGCCTCCGGAACCGCCAGCTTCATCAGCGTGTCCATGGAGATGCCCACTGTCTCCTGCAGATTCATGCCAAACACATGATAAAACCCGACGCGGCCGCACTCCAGCAGGAAAATTCCCACCAGGCCGCACAGCAGGCCCCCCAGCACGGTTTTGCCGATCTGCCGGCGGGTGGTGAGACCGGAGAGCATCCCCACTACGGTGCAGATGGGAATCATCATGGTGCCGGAGCGGTAGTACACCGCGCTGCTGAAAAACCCCACAGCCAGGCCGTACAGCGCTCCGCTGAAGGATCCCTCAAAGCAGCCCACCGCTGCGGCGGCGATGGGCGCCAGTTCCGGAATGGCCCCGTGAAAGGGGAGCCGGTTGAAAATGGTGGTTTTCAGGAAAAAGACCAGCACATAGGCCAGCCCGTAAGCCGCCCATTTGATTTGGCTGCCGTTGTTTCGTCCCATACAGCTGCCCCCTTAATCGTTGTCAAAGTCGGTGACAACAAACAGGGTGCTCAGCGCATCCAGCTGAGCGGCAGGCTCAACTACCGCATACCGCTCCAGACCGGAGGGGGTGGCCTGCAGGGACTCCACATAACCGATGACCAGGCCGGAGGGATAGGTGCCGTTGGCGCCGGAGGTCAAAACCTCATCGCCGGAGATAAAGGACACGTCCTCCCCCAGATAGGTCAGTTTGCACCTGCCTGCCTCCATCATATCCAGATCGCTCTCCAGCATCACCATGTCGCCGGTACGGTACACGTTGGCGCTGACGGAGATATTCGGGTCGATGATGGTGATCATTCTGGACCAGTTGGTGCCCACTTCCTTGACCACGCCCACCAGGTAGCCGGTGCCTGTGATGACCACGTCCCCTTCCCGGATGCCGGAAGTGGAGCCCTTGTTGATCTGCATGGTGGATTCCCAGGAGGTGCTGCTGCCCTCGGTGACGGTCACATCCATCAGCGTCAGGTCCGTTTTTTCCTTCACCAGGTTCAGCGCCGCCCGGAGGTGGTCGTTTTCTGCCAGCGCGTCCTGTGCCTCCCGGAGCTGGCTGCGGACCTCCGCCAGTTCCTTTTCCGCCTCCTCCAGCTTGGATTCCATCTGATCGTAGCGGAAGGCGTAGTTGTACATACCCTCTACCCAGCCGGTAAAAGACGCAGCCACACCCTGAACGGGGGTGGAGACAATCCCAATGACATTGGTCAGGGGGGAGGTCAGATTGGGCAGCACTGCCGAGGTGATGGTGATCACGCCGGTGAGCATCAGCGCCGAAATCAGCACCCATATTCCGTTTTCGTGGAAAAAGTTCTTCAAGTCAACAGACTCCCTTTGCCGCGCCCACAGGCGCACATGAATAAAATGAATCGTTCTGAAAACTGCCGGAAAAGGTTG
>CAMNOL010000117.1 GCA_946546815.1 uncultured Oscillospiraceae bacterium | reverse complement strand
GTGCCGCCCAAGGCGTTCATGCACAACGCGGTGATGCAGCGCAGGGAGATTGAGAGGAAGGCCCTTCAAAAGGCTTTGATGGAGGTGGAGGAATGAGCGGTGTTCCCTCTATGGTCAGCGCTTCGGAACAGCTGCTGGAGCTGCTCAGGACGCTGGAGGCCACGGTGACAGAGCAGTGGCCCCGCCGTGAGCTGGACGGTCCCACCATCGTGGTGCAGGAGATCGGCAACCGGCAGACAGACAATCCGCTGGTGGATGAATTGTCCTATCAGGTGGACGTGTGGGCCGGGGAAGCGGACACCGTGCGGCAGCTGGTGGGGCAGGCGGACGATCTGCTCACAGAGACAGGCTTCCGCCGGACATTGCTGACCTCTCTCACCGCAGACGGCTTCGGCCGCCGTCAGACCGCAAGATACAGCCGCAAGGTGGATAAAAGGACCCTCCGGCTGGTGGATTAAGTTGGGGCCAGCCCCAAACCCCGCCGGGCTCTGCCCGGACCCGGCAAGGGGCGCGGCCCCTTGCAACCCGAAGCGCCTGACGGGCAAATGGGGCGCGATAGAGCAAATTTCCGCTCACAGACCATCGGCGGCAGGGAACCAGGTCCGTTTTGAGGGGCTGGGGCCGCCGACGGGCGAAGCGATTGAAAGCAGAAAGGAATGATTTTATGGCAGAAAAAGGCTTTTCCAGCATCGGGATTGACGTAAAGGTGAACAGCGTCGCGCTGAACAACGTCACCAACATCGGCGACATCGGCGGCGAGCCGAACCAGCTGGAGACCACCAACATGAAGAGCAAGGTGCAGACCTTTGTCCCCGGCGTGCAGCAGACCAACGCCTGGGAGATCACCTGCAACTACGACAACAGCTCCGCCGATTCCGACTACCGCAAGATGAAGGCGCTGGAGACCGCCGGAAATGCCGTGCCGGTGGAGGTGACCTACCCCGACGGCACCAAGTTCGCATCCAAAGGCCGAGTCAGCGTCCGGCTGCCCGCTGTGGGCGTCAACGCTGTGCCCACTATGATCGTCTCCGTCTCTCTGGAAGAGGACTGGACCGTCACCGACCCCGCCGGAAACTGAAAGGAGCAGCAGTATGAACGTATATCCCATCAAAGTGAAGCTGAATGACAAGGAGGAGACCCTGACCCTGCGGCTGGACGTGGACGGCATCCGCGCCCTCCAGAACCAGTACGGCGTGGACATCAACGACCTGATCCTGGACTGCGGCAGCAACCCGGTGAAAATGGCGGACGTACTCTCCGCCGCGCTGGGGCATCGGAACAACAAGAACACCGTCCTCAGCGGCGACGAGGTGTTCATGGCGCTGGCGGATGACAACCGGGGCGGCATGATCGGCTGGTCTGATCTGGCCATGCGCATCGCTGTGGTGTCCGGCACCATGACCGTTCAGCAGGTGGAGAAGATCCTGGAGAAGATGAAGCGGGCGGAGGAACAGGCTTTGTCTGACGAGGTACAGGAGGAAACCCCTACCAAGGCGGCGAAGCAGTAACCCAGCCGCCGAACCAGTGGCTGGACGAGCTGGAGAAGCGGGCGTGGGTGCATGGTCTCCTGCCCACAGAGACGGGAGGATGGACGCCGGGAGAGCTGGCGCAATACTGCGAAGCGGGTCTGGAGCGGCAGCGCATCCAGGCCCGTATGCTTTATACCCACGCGAAGCTGTGTGCCCTGGCAGTGGGCGGGGACTTCCCGGAACTCTGGGAGGCGTTCCCCCTGTGGAGCCAGCAGGAAGTCACAGCGGAACGGGTGCAGCGCATGAAGGCCGCTATGCTCCGCAAGTCCAAGCCGCAGTCATAAACGCCCAAAAGGGCAGAAAGGAGGGGAAAGCTGAATGCAGGAAGAATATCGCAGTGTATTGAAGCTGGACACCTCCGGCTTTCTGGGCCCGCTGAAACAGGCGGGCTCTGCCATGAAGGAGTTCACCCGGGGCGTGTCCCAGTCTGCTGCGAAGGAATCCGCCCGGGCGCAGAAGGAAGTGGCTCAAGCCGGCGCCGGCGCTGCCAAGGGCGCCCAGCAGAGCGCAGAGCAAACCAGAAGCGCCTTTGGCAGGCTGAAGGACATCCCCGGCGCGCTGTTCCGGGGCGTGAAGGAGTTTGTCTCCGGCTTCGCTGGGGGCGCTGTGGAGGAGTACCGGCGCATCCGGGAAGAGGCCGGAGCGACGGGAGACAGCGCAGCCCAGAGCGCCGAGAAGAGCGCAGAAAGAGTCAAGGGCGGAGTGCTGCCCAAGCTGAAAAGCGCCTTTTCGAGCCTGTTCCGGGGCGTGAAAGGCGTTCTCTCCGGCGTGGGGTCGTTTATGGGGAACCTGTTCAAAGGCGCTGTGCAGGGCATCAAAGGGGCGCTCCCCGGCGCAAGGCGGAACATCCAGGGGCTGGGCAGCGACGCAAAATCCGGCGCCATGGCGTTCCTGAAATACGCCCTGGGGATTCGCTCCATCTATGCGCTGGTGAACAAGTTCCGCTCGTTCACCGCCGAGGGAATGAAGAACCTGGTGCAGTTCTCCGCCGCCACAAACGGGGCGGTGTCCTCTATGATGTCCGCCCTGACCCAGCTGAAAAACAGCCTTGCCACGGCCTTTGCGCCCATCGTGGAGGTGGTGGCGCCGTATATCACCAGCTTTCTCAAGATGATCTCCGGGGCGATTACGGCGGTGAGCGCCTTTTTTCCGCACTGACGGGGAAATCCACCTACACCAAAGCGGTGGCCGTGCAGCAGGACTACGCCGCCAGCCTGAGCAGCACCTCCAGCGGGGCCAAGGACGCGGCCAATGCCACAAAGCAGCAGGCGGCGGCTCAGAAGGAGCTGAACCGCCAGCTCATGGGCTTCGACCAGATCAACAAGCTCAACGACAGCAGCGACAGCGGCGGCTCCGGAGGCGGAGGCGGCAGCGGCGGCGGCGGTTCCGGGGGCGGACTCACGCCGGGTATGATGTTCACAACGGAGGAGATCCCCGGCGTCATCAGCAACTGGGCGGACATGTTCAAGTCGGCCTGGGAGGCAGCGGATTTCACCAAAATCGGCGGCATTATCGGCGCAAAACTCCGGGACGCGCTGGACTCTATCCCCTGGGATGAGGTCAAAGAGCGGTGCAACCGGGTGGCGAAGAGCCTGGCCACCTTCCTCAACGGTTTTGTGGAGACACCGGGGCTGTGGACGTCCATCGGAAACACCATCGGGCAGGGGCTGAACACGGCCTTCGGCGCGGCGGACACCTTTTTGGAGACCTTCCACTTTGAGAGCCTGGGGGCAGGCTTCGCCGAGGCGGTCAACAGCGCCGCCGATTCCATCGACGCGGCCCTCATCGGGCGGACCATTGCGGCCAAGCTCAACGCGGCTATTGACACGCTGCACGGGCTGGTGACGAATCTGAAGTGGAGCGACATCAGCGAGAAGATCTCCACCGGGGTCAACTCCCTGTTTGAGCACATCGAATGGGCGAAGGCAGGGCAGTCCCTTTCTGAGGGCGCAAAGGGCGCTTTTTCGGCGCTGACTAAAACGATCCAGGACATCGACTGGTATCAGCTGGGGCAGGATGTGAAAAGCTTCCTGGTCAACATCGACTGGCCGGGCGTTGCCTCCAGTGTGTTTACATCCATCGGCGCTGCCTTTGGCGGTTTTGGAGCGTTTGTTTCCGGTCTGTTCAAGGATGCGCTGGACGGCTTTTATGAGAAGTATGTGGCACCTCATATGCCCATCATCGAGGCGGCTGGAGGCAGCATCGCCGACGGTGTGCTTGTCGGAATCGGTGAGGCCATTGTGGACATTGGGAAGTGGATCAAAGCAAACATCTTTGACCCGTTCCTCAACGGTTTTAAGGCGGCCTTCGGCATCCACAGCCCGGCGAAAGAAATGAATGAGCCCGGCAGAATGGTGGGCGAGGGCATCCTGGAGGGCATTGCGGCTCCCTTTAAGGCTGCCGGCAAATGGGTGAAGGACAACATCCTGACGCCGATCTGTAATGCTCTGACCGGTGCCGGCACCAAGCTGGATGTCGCAATTAAGTTGGCAAAGGACGGCTGGTCCAGCGTTGCAGGCTGGGTGAAGGACAACATCGGCGGCGCAGTCAGCAAGGCCATCGGACTGGCAA
>CAMNOL010000116.1 GCA_946546815.1 uncultured Oscillospiraceae bacterium | reverse complement strand
TGGGCACTTTGGTACAGACCAGCACCGCCAGCGCCAGCAGAAGGCATTTCCAGCTGATATCCAGATTCACCAGCAGGTTGTCCCCATTCACGCTCCACACCGGAGTCAGCAGGGAAATGCACACCACGCTCCAGCCCGCCGCAGCGATCAGCCCGGTGGAGGCCGGGCGGAGACCGTAGAACACCGCCTCCACATAGGGGTTCTCCCGGAACTTTTTCAAAAACGCCGCAACGAGAATGATGACAATCACCGAAGGCGTGATCACGCCCAACGTGGCAATCGCGCTGCCGGGAATTCCTGCTATGGTAAAGCCCACATAGGAGGCCATGTTGATGCCCATGGGGCCGGGGGTGGACTCGGACACAGCGATCATGTTGGTCAGCTCGGCAGAGGTAAACCAGCCGGTGCGCTGGCCGATGTCTGTCAGGAAGGGGATGGTGGCCAGACCGCCGCCCACCGCAAACAGGCCGGTGCGGAAGAATTCAAAATAAAGGCGAAGCAAAAGCATCATCTCTTCTGCGCCCCCTTTCCGGCCCGTTTGATGACCAGCCCCACAATGCCGGCAATCAGCACCACAATGGCGGGGGAAACGCCCCAAAGCGCGGACAGCAGGAACGTGGCAAGAAAGATCACGGTGGTGGGTAAATCAATGACACTGGATTTTTTCAGCTTCAGCACCGCATTGAAGATCAGTACGCACACGCAGGCCCGAATGCCCGCAAAAGCGTGAACCACCACAGGCAGGTGTGCAAAATTCTGCAAAAACGCCGCAATGATGGTGATGATGACCACACTGGGGAACACGACGCCCAGCGTCGCCACGATCCCTCCGGGAACGCCCTTCAGCTTGACCCCCACAAAGGTTGCCGTATTCACCGCGATCACCCCCGGGGTGCACTGGCCGATGGCGTAATAGTCCGCCAGCTCCTCATCCGTGGCCCAGCTGCGCTTGTTGACGATCTCCCGCTGAAGAATGGGCAGCATGGCGTAGCCCCCGCCGAAGGTACACACCCCCGCCTGGGCGAAGGTCAGAAACAGTTCCAGGTAAATGTTCAAAATGCCCCTCTTTTCTCTGTTATTTTCCCAAAAATGAAACGGAACGGAGGCGCGGCAAGCCGCTCCACCGCAGTGGTATGGATGGATCTCCGGCTCATTTCACATGGAGCACTCTGGCGATCTTGTCGCCCTTGGGCATCAGGCTCAGGTCGTCCCGGTTCAGCACCTGCAGCGCTACCACCAGCACGCCGTAAATCAGCACTGCCACCAGAATGCTGGCAAAAACACTGATGGTGTTGCCCGCACGCTGACTGACCACGCCGTACACCGCCCGGGCGCCGGCTCCCATCACAAGAGAGGCCACCAGCGTCTTTCCGAACACTTTGAAATAGCTGGGACAGCCGGGAACAATGCGGTGCACAATGATCAGATCCAGCAGACAGGTCAGACCGTAGCAGATGCAGGTTCCGATGGGGGAGCCAAAGATGTTGAATCGGGTGGTGCCAACCATAAAGTAGTCAAACAGCACCATGGTGATGCCGCCGATGAGCATGGTAATGATGGGCAGATGCAGCACGCCGTGGCTCTGCAGAATGGAGTTGCACACCAGCATCAGGCAGACAAAGATATTGGCAATTCCCAGAATGGACAGGATCGGCCCCGCTACTTCCAGCTGATAGCTGGGGAACAGCAGCCGGGTGATGGGCGTGCCCAGCACCACCATGCCCACACCGGAGGGCACCGCAATCAGTGCGGCGGTTTTCAGCGCGGACCCCACAATGCGGGCTGCGCCGGTTTTATCCCGGTTGGTGAAGCACGCGGTCACCGCCGGAATCACAGAAGCGGTGATGGCCACCATCAGGGAGGCGGGAATCTGGTAAACGGTCTGCACCACAGAGTAGTTGCTCATCAGCGCCCGGGCGCCGTCCTCTGCCAGCATCAGGCCGGCGTGTTGCAGCCGCCGCAGCACCAGCGCGTTGTCCACCAGCGTGACAATGGAGGTGGACGCCGAGGTCAGCGTGATGGGAATCGCCAGCGCCAGACAGTTTGTCAGAATCACACCGGAGGGATCCGTGCGGTCGTTGGTGCCGGGGCTCTCCACCCGGCGGAAGCGCTTCTGCTCAAAGGCCATGTACAGCAGCGCGATCAGCTCCGACGCAGTCACGCCCACAATGGCGCCGGCAGCTCCCATGTGATCCGGCATTTTCCGGATGTTCAGGATGTACCAGGCCAGGGGCAGTCCGATCATCAGTTTGAACAGGGCCTCAATGATCTGGGACACCGAAGAGGGCGTCATATGCCGATGTCCCTGGGCATAGCCCCGATAGGTGGCCAGTCCGGCCACCAGCATCACCGAGGGCGCCAGCACCCGCATACAGTCCGCGGCCTTGGTGTCCCCCATCATGGCGGCGAAAAAGTCCGCGCCGAAGAACATGATGCAGCTGCACAGCCCTCCGAAGGCAAAGAAAAACAAGAACGCCACCCGGAAAATCTTGTGGATCTGCTGCCGCTGCCCTCTGGCGTTTGCCTCAGAGACCATTTTGGAAATGGCAACCGGCACGCCGGCAGTGGAGATGATCAGCAGCACGTTAAATACATTAAAGGCCGCGTTGAAATCAGTATAGCCTCCGCCGGAGCCGAGAATATTGGCCAGCGGCATCTTGTAAAGCATACTGATGACCTTGACCATCAGAATGCCGGCGGCGAGGATGGCAGCGCCGCCAAAGAAGGTACTTCCGCCCTTCTGCTGCTTATCAGACATAGAAACCTCCGGTTGGTTTACAATGGGCCACCCCTGCGGAACGGTTGAAGCGCTCTGTCAGAGCGGCTCCCTGCAAACAACGAATTTAAAACATATGGGGCAGCGCGTAATGCTCCACCTCATAGCGCACCTTTTCCAGGTCCACAGTGTGGAACACCCCGTTTTCATACAGGATCTTTCCCCGTGCCATGGTCAGGCACACATCACTGCCCCGGGCGGAGTAGACCAGGTTCTCCACCGGGTCGTGGCAGGGGACCAGCCCCGGGCGCTCAAAGTCCAGCAGGATGATATCCGCGTCATAACCGGGCTGAATGGAGCCGGTTTTCCTGCCCAGCGCTTTGGCGCCGTTCACTGTGGCCATCTCCAGCGCCTGCAGGGGGGTGACAGCCAGCGGATTCCGGCTGGTGCCGCAGTGCAGAATGGAGGACAGCTTCAGCTCCTCAAACAGGTCCTGGTTGTTGTTGCTGGACACGCCGTCGGTCCCCAGAGCGACATTGACTCCGGCCTTCAGCATCTCCGGCACCCGGGCAATGCCGCTGCCCAGCTTCAGATTGGACACCGGGTTGTGGACGCAGGTGATGTTTTTCTGCACCATCAGGTCGTAATCCTCGTCGGAGCACCAGACACAGTGGGCAGCAATGCCCCGCCCGCACTCCCATACGCCGTAGCTGTCCAGGGTCTCAATGGGGGTTTTTCCGTTGCGCTTCAGACAGTCCTCATGCTCAGAGCGGGTCTCGGAGATGTGGGTATGAATGCCCAGAGCGTGGTCCGCCGCATAGCGGCCCAGATACTCCCAAAGATTGGGTGCCAGCATGGAGGTGTACTCTGCGTGAATGGAGACGTCCACCAGAATCTGTCCGTCGTTGTACCCGTTGTACCGTTCCACCAGCTCCCGCATCTCCCGGCAGGGCTGATAATCAGCGGGGTTGTCCAGCGGCTGGAAGCAGGTGGTTCCCCGGGAAATATTGGCATTTAGTCCGGCGCTGAGCACTTCCTCGATCATATCGTCGCAGAAGTAGTACATATCCTCAACGGCGGTGACACCGTTTGCGATCAGCTCCGCCATACCCAGGGCGGTGCCCGCATGGATGCACCGAGAATCCAGTTTGTCCTCAGCGGGAAACACATACTCATTCAGCCAGGTTTGCAGATCGTGTCCTCCGCCATAGCCCCGAAGCAGGGTCATTGGAACGTGGGTGTGGGCGTTGATGAGTCCGGGCATCAGCACCTTGCCTGCCCCGTCGATCACCCGGTCAAAGGTCCCTTCCGGCTTTTCCGCGGAAACGGCGGCAATTTTTCCGCCTTCCACCGTCACATAGGCATGGTGCAGTGTGCGGCGCCGGTCATCCAT
>CAMNOL010000115.1 GCA_946546815.1 uncultured Oscillospiraceae bacterium | reverse complement strand
CGGACACTCTGGACACCTGGTTCTCCTCCGCCCTGTGGCCCTTCTCCACCCTGGGCTGGCCCAACGAGGACGCAGAGGATCTGAAGTACTTCTATCCCACCAACACCCTGGTCACCGGCTACGACATCATCGGCTTCTGGGTGTCCAGAATGATTTTCTCCGGCCTGGCCTACACCGGCAAGGCGCCCTTTGACACCGTCGCCGTCCACGGCATCGTCCGGGACAGCCTGGGCCGCAAGATGTCCAAGAGCCTGGGCAACGGCATTGACCCCCTGGAGGTCATCGACCAGTACGGCGCCGACGCCCTGCGCCTGATGCTCATCATGGGCAGCACTCCGGGCAACGATATGCGCTACAGCGAGGAAAAGGTCAAGGCCATGCGGAACTTCTGCAACAAGATCTGGAACGCCAGCCGCTTCCTGATGATGAACCTGACCATTACCGAGAACAAGCTCCCCGAAACCCTGGAGATCGAGGACAAGTGGATCCTGTCCCGGCTGAACAACGTCATCAAAGAGGTCACCGCCAACCTGGAGAAGTTCGAGATGGGCGTTGCCGCGCAGAAGGTCTACGACTTCCTGTGGGACACCTATTGCGACTGGTATATCGAGCTAACCAAGGCCCGCCTGACCAGCGACGACGAGGCCGCCAAGGTCCAGGCCCAGCAGGTGCTGTGCTACGTGCTGACCAATATTCTGAAGCTGCTGCACCCCTTCATGCCCTTCATCACCGAGGAGATCTGGCAGGCGCTGCCCCATGACGGCGACTTCCTGATGCTGCAGGATTGGCCGGTGTACGACCAGCGCTTCGACTTCCCCCAGGACGAGGCCGCCATGGAAAAGATCATGGCCGCCATCAAGGCCATCCGCGCCCGCCGGGCCGAGATGGGCGTCGCCCCCTCCCGGAAGGCTGAGCTGACCATCACCACCGCCGACGCCGATGTGTTCACCAAGGGCGTGCCCTTCCTCCAGCGTCTGGCCTTCACCACCAAGGTGGAGATCACCCCAGAGGCCCCCGCTTCTCTGGACGGTCTGGTGTCCCTGGTCACCGCCGACGCCAAGCTGTATATCCCCCTGGCGGAGCTGGTGGACCTGGCCGCCGAGCGCAAGCGTCTTGCCAAGGCCCTGGAGAAGAAGGAGAAGTACCGCGACGGCATCGTGAAGAAGCTGTCCAACGAGAAATTCACCTCCAAGGCCCCCGAAGCCGTCATCCAGCGGGAGCGGGACAATCTGGCCAAGGCGGAAAAAGAGGTTGCCCAGCTGAAGGAGTCCCTGGCGGCTCTGGGCTGAGCGCCGGAAAAGCAACTGTAAAACCATAAAAAATGACCGGCTCAAGCTGTTTACAAAGGCTTGAGCCGGTTTTTGCGTTCCGGGAAAATGTGGTGTTTTTGCCTCACAGCAGGGACAGCATCACCGGAATGGTCAGCAGGGACAGCAGGGTGGAGATGCAGGTGCCCTGGGCGGAGAGGGAGGTGTCGCCGCCGTACTCCGAGCAGAGCATGGTGACGTTGCCCGCCACCGGCAGCCCCACCAGAATGGTGGAGATTTTGGTGATGATGTCGTCCGGCCCCAGGATAAGGCTGAGCAGCAGGTACACCACCGCCGGGTACACCACCAGCTTGAAGGCCGCCATCAGGTACAGCTCCTTTTTGGTCAGCACCTTCAGCAGGTTCACCTGACCCAGCTGGGAGCCGATGACGATCATGGCCATGGGGGTGGTGACGGAGCCGAGGCCGGCAATGATGGTGGTGAGCTGGGCCGGCACCTTCAGGTGCAGCATGACGATGAGAAAGGCCAGCACCGCCGAGAGAATCCCCGGATTGCACAGCTTTTTCAGCATGGACTTCAGGTCGTTGCCCTCCTTCTGCAGGGTCATGACGCCGAAGGAGAAGATGTGAAGGTTAAAGACCATCAGAAACACGGCCCCGTAGAAGATGCAGTCCGCCCCGAACACGCCGCCGATGATGGGAAAGCCCATAAAGGCCAGATTGCTGTAGTTCAGCATCAGCTGGTAGGTGGGGTCCAGGTGAAACACCTTTGTCAACACCAGGCTCATGGCCGGGGTGACAAGGAACACCCCCACCGCCACCACCATGGTGTACAGCACCACCGAACGCTCCAGATCGCTCTGGGCGATGGCGGAGTTCAGAATGGTGGCCGGCAGTGCCGCCTTCAGCAGGAAGCTGGACAGTTTTGCGTTGGCAACCTCGTCCAGCACGCCGGTTTTGTTGCACACATAGCCCACACCCATCAGGCCGAAGAGCAGAATCATCTGGTTGATCAATTCGGGACTCATATGTATCGCCTCTTTCCTTCTTTACCGATCCTGCCACCATTATACCGGAAAAGTCGCCGGTGTGTAAAGACACATTCTGCCCCGGCTGTTTAGAGAAACTGCCGCACCCTGAGGATGCGGCAGCGGCGTTATTCGATTTTTTCGCCGGTGACGGCGTTGTAGAGGTCAAACCACACTGCGGTCATGTTTCTGGACAAGGTGGGCTCCAGATGGAGGTTGGAGAAGTACCAGTACTTGAAGGCGGTGGTTTCCCGCACCTCCTCCATGGTCATATCCTGATGAAGGTGGCCGAAGTACCAATGTCCGTAAGAGACGGTGTTCCGCACCTCCTCCAGAAACTCGTTCAATCTGCTTTCCTTGGGGGAAATGGTGGAGATCAGGCCGGCGGTGTGGAATTCCTGCAGCGCCTCCATGGGGGGCGCGTGGGTGACGATGAGGTCGACCTTATTGCCGTGGGCCGCCAGATTGGCTCTGGCATCGTCGTATTCGGCCTGGGTGGGCAGCTCCTCCGGCCACCAGCTCACGCCCTCCAGCCGGAAGGCCTTGTCCAGGGAATAGCCCCCGCCCATGGTGAAGATGGTGGTTCCGTCAATGTTGTACACCTGCCCCCGCATCAGGTGGCGGATATTGTGCCGGATGCGGTGGACCTTTCCGCCGCACCACTCTTCCACCGGGTAAGCGTAAATGGAGGGGAAGGCTTCGTGGTTGCCGTCCACAAAGAGAATCTGGAAATTCAGGTTTTCCAGGTAATCCAGTTTTTTCCGGTCTGTTTCGTTCTGATAGAAGATCATGCCGAAGTCTCCGGGAATGAGAAGGTAATCCTCCATACTCCACTGCTCCCGGGGCAGATAGGGCAGGGAGAAGCGGGTGAGGTCACCGTGGGTGTCACCGGTGATGTAGATCGCCATACGATCAGCTCCTTTCCGTCAGATGGCGGCAGAACAGCTGTTCTGCGGTTTCAAAGGTGGTCTGTTCCACCGTCTCCGGGGAACAGTGCTTCAGTTCGGCGATCAGCTGGATGACCGCCGGCAGGTTCAGAGAGGTGTTCCGCTTTTTGGGGCAGCCCAGCGGGGGCAGGAAGGGGGCGTCCGTCTCCAGCAGGATGCGCTCCAGCGGCAGCTTTGCCACCGCCTGCCGCAGGTGGTCCATGCCTTCGTAGGTCAGGCAGCCGCCGATGCCGAAGCGGTAGTCGCCGCCCTCCAGAAATCGGCAGGCGGTTTCATAATCGCTGTTGTAGCAGTGAAGCACACCGGAAAAGGCCCGGGGCTGTGCCCGAAGAATCTCCAAGGCGTCCCGGTATGCCCGGTGAGGGTGCTCCGGGGAGGAGCGGATGTGCAGCACCAGGGGCAGTTCCAGATCCGAGGCGATATTCAGCTGACGCTGGAACCAGCACCGCTCCCGGGCGATGAGGTCAGGATGGTTCTCCAGCCCCCTGTGGTAGTCCAGTCCCAGCTCCCCGATGGCGGCCACCCGGGGGCGGGCGGCCAGACGGCGCAGTTCCCCGTCCATGTACCCATCGCTCCAGTCAAACAGCGGCGTGCGGGTGGGGTGGATGCCCACGGCAAAAAGTACCTGCCCGTAAGGGGCGAGGGTGTCCAGCATCCGCTGGTTTTCCTCAAAGGAGATGGAGGGGCAAAGCACTTTCTCCACGCCAGCCTCTTTCATTTTCTGGAACAACACCTCCCGATTCTGGTCAAAACAGGTCAGATTGTAGTGTGCATGGGTGTCAAAAATCATGGGAACCTCCTTTCCCGTCCTTCAGATGGTTCAGACCAGAGCCCAGCGGTTCTTCCGGACAATGGCCAGCATATTCTCCCGGCCC
>CAMNOL010000114.1 GCA_946546815.1 uncultured Oscillospiraceae bacterium | reverse complement strand
GGAATTTTTGGACACCTACGGCATCCGGGAAGAGGAATTGGAAACGATTTATTAAAGCTCATTTGCCTACAGCGCAAATCTGCGCTGAAATTAGAATTGATATGATGAAAAACGAAACCGCCGCTTCCGCTCAGGACGGGAGAACCGCGAAATCAATCTGAATTGGGGGAACATCAACAGTGAGTGAAAAGAAAATATATGTGATCGGTCACAAGAATCCGGACACGGACTCCATCTGCTCGGCCATTGCCTATGCAAATCTGAAGAACAAGATCGCCGGAGAGGAACTGTACGTTGCCAAGCGGGCCGGCCACACCAACCGGGAGACCAAGTATGTGCTGAAAACCTTCGGCCTGAAAAAGCCGGGGTATTTGGACACGCTGGAGCCCCGGGTGCGGGAGGTGACCATGCGCACCACCAAGGGCATTGAGACGGAAACCTCCCTGAAAAAGGCCTGGGAGCAGATGAAGGAGGAGAAGCTGCGCACGCTGCCCGTGTACAAGGACGGAACGCTGGCGGGTCTCATCACCCAGGGCGACATCGCCCGGTCCATGATGGAGGAGCACGCCAGCACCGCGCTGTCCTCCTCCCGGGTCAGCTGCCGGAACATTGTGGAGACGGTGGACGGCCAGCTCATCGTCGGCGACCCCGACAAGGTGTTCGCGGAGGGCAAGGTGGCCATCGGTGCGGCCAACCCGGAGGTCATGACCCAGTACATCCAGCCCCATTCCATGGTCATCATGGGCAACCGGGCCGACGCCCAGATCGGCGCGCTGGAAAGGGGAGCGGATTTCCTCATCGTCTGCCTGGGCAGCGAGGTCTTTGAGAGTATCAAGGAGCTGGCCCGGCAGAAGAACTGCAACATCATCGTCACGCCCCACAGCTCCTACAAGACCGCCCGCCTCATCAACCAGGCCATGCCCGTCCGCCACGTCATGTACAGCGGCGACATCATCGCCTTCCAAGACCACGACTTTGTCAAGGACGCCAGAAAGACCATGACCAAGAAGCGCCTGCGCTATTTCCCGGTGCTGGACAAAAACGGTGAGTTCCTGGGCATGATCTCCCAGCGCAACCTGCTGGACCTGGAGAAGCAGAAGGTCATCCTGGTGGACCACAACGAGAAGACCCAGTCCGTGGACGGCATTGACTCTGCCGAAGTGCTGGAGGTCATCGACCACCACCGCATCGGCGGCATCCAGACGGTGGGACCGGTCTATTTCCGCAACCAGCCCCTGGGCTGCACCTCCACCATCATCGCCCAGATGTACCGGGAGAACGGCGTGGAGATCGACCCCATCATGGCCGGCGTGATGTGCTCTGCTATCCTGTCCGACACCCTTTGCTTCCGCTCTCCCACCTGCACCCCGCTGGATGAGGCCACCGCCCGCTCCCTGGCCCAGATCGCAGGCATCGACCCGGAGGAGCACGCCACCAAGATGTTCCAGGCGGGCAGCCAGATCAGCGACAAGACCGAGGAGGAAATTTTCTATCAGGACTTCAAGACCTTCTCTGTGGAGGGGTACCTGATGGGCGTTGGCCAGATCACCGTCATCGGCAACGAGATGGTGGAGGAGCTGAAGGGGCGGATGCTGGACTTCATGGGCCAGATCCTGGAGCGCACCCACCTGGATATGGCGTTCCTGATGCTCACCGACATCATGAAGGAGTCCACCGAGCTGCTCTACAAGGGGGACAGCAGCACCGTCGACGTCCCCCAGGTGGTGGCCTCTGCCTTCGGCGT
Organism: uncultured Oscillospiraceae bacterium; assembly: GCA_946546815.1. Classification (GTDB taxonomy): domain Bacteria; phylum Bacillota; class Clostridia; order Oscillospirales; family Oscillospiraceae; genus Onthomonas. The sequence continues at coordinate 2,513 of CAMNOL010000114.1, read as the reverse complement.
GGAGGCACAGGAGAACTTTGCCAGCCTGCCCGGCGTGGTCAGCCGCAAAAAGCAGCTGATGCCCAGCATGACCATTGCCATTCAGAATATGTGACCTTGGTTCCCTCTCCCGCCGCTGCGGGAGAGGGTTTTTCTGACCACATCGGCCTATGTTTTGGTGACATCGTGCTATGTATCATTGGCAGGAGTGTTGTTATCATACGGATAAAGAGCTGTGAAGGAGGCTATCAAATGTCCATCATTTTCCACGAAAGCACAAAGGTTTTCCACCTTTATAATAAGCACGTCAGCTACATCATGGACGTGCTGCCCAACGGGCAGATCAGCCAGATTTACTACGGCAGAAAGCTCCGGGACCGTTCGGATTTTGCCCACCTGCAGGACAGCACCTGCCGGCCCTGCTCCTCCTGGCCCCTGCCGGAGCTGCCCAACTTCTCCCTGGAGTTCACCCGGCAGGATTACCCCGGCTTCGGCACCACGGACTTCCGCCAGCCGGCCTATGAGGTGCTTCAGGCCAACGGCAGCCACATCACCGACTTCCGCTACACCGGACACAGGATCTATGCCGGCAAGCCGGAGCTGCCCGGCCTTCCTCACGCCTATGTGGAACAGGACAGCGAGGCCGACACCCTTGAGATCGACCTGAAGGACCAGCTCACCGGCGTGGAGATGACGCTGCTCTACACCATTTACAACCGCCTGAACGCCATCGCCCGCAGCGTGCGCTTTGTCAACCGCGGCGCCGAGACCGTGAAGCTGGACCGGGCCATGTCCATGAGCGTGGACTTTCCCGACCACAACTTTGAGTGGATGCAGTTCTCCGGCGCCTGGGCCAGGGAGCGGGCTCCCAAGGTCCGGCCCCTGGAGATGGGCGTCACCGCCGTGGAGTCCATGCGGGGCTGCTCCAGCGCCCACCAGAACCCCTTTGTCATTCTCAAGCGCCCGGAGACCACCGAGGGCAGCGGCGAGGCCTACGGTTTCACCTTTGTATATTCCGGCAACTTCCTGGCCATGGCAGAGGTGGACACCTACGACGTGACCCGGTTCTCCATGGGCATCAATCCCCGGGAATTCAGCTGGAAGCTGAGCCCCGGCGCTGAGTTCCAGGCCCCTGAGGTGCTGCTGACCTACGGGAACACCGGCCTCAACGGCCTGTCCCAGACCCTCCACACCCTGCTGCGGACCCGGGTGGCCCGCGGACCCTGGCGGGACAAGGCCCGCCCCGTGCTGCTGAACAACTGGGAGGCCACCGGCATGGAGTTCACCGAGGAGGACGTGCTGAAGATCGCCCGGAAGGGCGCGGAAGTGGGCGTGGAGCTGTTTGTGCTGGACGACGGCTGGTTCGGCAAGCGCACGGAGTTCTCCGGCCTGGGAGACTGGTATGCGGACACCGCCAAGCTCCCCGGCGGCGTCAAGGGCCTTGCGGACAAGATCAACGCCCTGGGCATGAAGTTCGGCATCTGGATCGAGCCGGAAATGGTCAATGAGGACTCCGACCTGTACCGGGCCCACCCGGAGTACGCCCTGTGCACCCCGGACCGCCGGAAGAGCCTGGGCCGCAACCAGCTGGTGCTGGACTTCTCCAACCCCGAGGTGGTGGACTGCATCTATGACCAGCTGGTGAAGTCCTTCGACGGGGCAGACATCTCCTATATCAAGTGGGATATGAACCGTTCCATCACTGAGTGCTATTCCAGCCACTGGCCCGCCGACCAGCAGGGGGAGGTCTACCATCGCTACATTCTGGGCGTGTATTCCCTCTACGAGAAGCTGCTGGCCAAATACCCCGATCTGCTGTTTGAGTCCTGCGCCAGCGGCGGCAGCCGATTTGATGCAGGTATGCTGTACTACGCCCCCCAGGCATGGTGCTCCGACGACACCGATGCCGCCGAGCGGGTCAGGATTCAGTACGGCTCCTCCTACGGCTATCCCGTCTGCTCCTGGGGCGCCCATGTGTCCGTGTGCCCCAACCAGCAGCTGGGCCGGGTGACGCCGCTGGAGACCCGGGCCAATGTGGCCTACTTCGGCGCCTTCGGCTATGAAATGGATCTGAATGCCCTGTCTGACAAGGAGATCGAACAGGTGAAGGGCCAGGTGGCGTTCATGAAGGCGCACCGGGAGCTGTTCCAGTTCGGCACCTTCTACCGCATCCGGGATCCCTTTGCCAACGACAAGGCGGCCTGGATGGTGGTTTCCCAGGACCAGAGAGAGGCCATCGTGGGCCTGTACCAGCTGATGAACAACGTGAACAACGGCTACACCCAGCTGCCCCTCCAGGGCCTGGACCCCAAGCTGGACTATCAGGTGGACGGAAATGAGGTTTACGGCGGCGACGAGCTGATGCACTACGGCCTGATGCCCCAGGACACCTCCTCTCATCCCATGATGGGGCTGTTCAGCCCGGACCGCAAGCCGGACATCACCGGGGACTATGATTCCCATCTGTATCATCTGATTGCAAAATAACAGAGAGAACACAGTTCTTTGAACATTTGCCCTCCGGCCAGCGCCGG
>CAMNOL010000113.1 GCA_946546815.1 uncultured Oscillospiraceae bacterium | reverse complement strand
TTGTCAAAAACAAAGATGTAGTGGACTGGTCGGATATGTGACCAGGCTGCGCCTGGAGTTAGAGCGCTGTGCGCAAAGGGGAACGCAACTGCAAACTTGCAAAGCGTTCCTCTGTTTTCTTCCGACCGGGAACGGCTGGAAGTACTGCCGGGCTGATAAATCGGGATTTACAAGGAGAAGTAATAATGAGACGTAAGGATCGTGAAGTGACAGACATCAATGAAATCCTTCAAATAGTCAGCAAATCGAAAATCCTTCATATGGGGCTTTTTGATGAAAATTACCCCTATATTGTCCCTTTGCATTACGGATACGAGTATGCGGAGGATAAACATGAACTTGTTTTCTTTATGCACGGCGCAAAAGAGGGTCATAAACTGGATTTGATTCAAAACAATCCAAATGTATGCATTGAACTGGAATGTGATATTGAATTAGTACCAGGCGGCGATAATCCCTGCAAATATGGCTCAACATATGCATCTATTGTTGGAAACGGGCACGTTGAAATCGTCGATGATGAGCAGGAAAAAGTCAGGGGGCTCAAACTGCTGATGAAGAATCAGACAGGAAAGGAATTTGATATAGATGCAAGGATGACCTCCTCCGTTGCTGTCCTTAAAGCCAGCTTGTCAGAGTTTACTGCAAAATCAAGACCGAAGGTATAGTTTGTCGTGATGAAACGCCCCTGCGCCGGGTAAAGGCTGCCATTTCTGTTTGACAATTCCCGGAATCAATGCTAAACTATCTCCATATATTGTATTTGCACAGGGAACGGGAAGAGTAGCATCCACACCCCGCCAAGAGAGGGACCGCCATCGGCTGAAAGCAGTCCTGCGGAAGCGGATGGGAAGTGCGCCCGGGAGTGCGGGAGCAATGTCCCCGGCTGGACGCCGTTATCCGTCCGGAAAAGTGACAAACCAGAGTGGAACCGCGTATTTACGCCTCTTGCAGCGATGCAGGGGGCGTTTTTTCGCCTGTCCGCCATTCTATGATGTTAAAGGAGCTTTCTATGAAACTTTACAATTCTCTGACCCGCCGCAAGGAAATTTTCATCCCCCGCTTCGGCAATCAGGTGAGCATGTACACCTGCGGCCCCACCGTGTACCACTTCGCCCACATTGGCAACCTGCGCAGCTACATCATGGAGGATGTGCTGGAAAAGGCGCTGCGCTATGAGGGCTACGATGTGAAGCGCGTCATGAACATCACCGACGTGGGCCACCTGTCCAGTGACGCTGACGAGGGCGAGGACAAGATGCTCAAGGGCGCCCGCCGGGAGCACAAAACGGTGCTGGAGATCGCCAAATACTACACCGACGCCTTCTTCGCTGACTGCGGCAAGCTGAACATCAAGACTCCGGATGTAGTGGAGCCCGCCACCAACTGCATTGACGACTACATTGAGATGGTCTCCACCCTGCTGGAAAAGGGCTACGCCTACCCTGCCGGCGGCAACATCTACTTTGACACCTCCAAGCTGGACAAATACTATGTGTTCAACGATTTTGCTGAGGACGACCTGGCAGTCGGCGTCCGGGACGATGTGGAAGAGGACAACAACAAGCGGAATAAAGCTGACTTTGTGCTCTGGTTCACCAAGAGCAAATTTGAGGACCAGGCGCTGAAGTGGGACTCTCCCTGGGGCGTGGGCTATCCCGGCTGGCACATTGAGTGCTCCTGCATCAGCAAAAAGCATCTGGGCGAGTACCTGGACCTGCACTGCGGCGGCATCGACAATATGTTCCCCCACCACACCAACGAGATCGCCCAGAGCGAGTCCTACCTGGGCCATGAGTGGTGCCACTACTGGTTCCATGTCCACCACCTGAACACCAACGACGGCAAAATGAGCAAGTCCAAGGGCGAGTTCCTCACCGTCTCCCTGCTGGAAGAAAAGGGCTATGACCCGCTGGTGTACCGTCTGTTCTGCCTGCAGAGCCACTACCGCAAGGGTCTGGTGTTCACCTGGGAGAATCTGGACAACGCCGCCGCCACCTATAACAAGCTGCTCAGCCGCATCGCCGGCTTGAACCCCGACACCGGCGCGACGCCCAATCTGGAAGCTGCAAAGGCGTATCAGGCCAAGTTCCAGAAGGCGCTGGACAACGACCTGAACACTTCCATGGCGATTACCAGCATTTATGATGTGCTCAAGGGCAAGGACCTGGATGACGCCACCAAGCTGTTCCTGCTGGAGGACTTTGACCGGGTGCTGTCTCTGAATCTGGTGCAGGCTGCGGCCAAGGTACGCGCCGCAGGCAAAACCGCAGCTGCCTCCGGCTCTGACGAGTATGCCATCCACGCCCCCGCTGACGCAGACCCCGTGCTGGCTGAAGAAGTCAACGCACTGCTGCTGCTGCGTTACGAGGCAAGAAAGAACAAAAACTGGGCAGAGTCCGATCGTATCCGCGATGAGCTGAAAGCCCGCGGGATTGAACTCAAAGACTCTAAGAATGGTGTCAATTGGACAAAAACTTGACTTTTTGTGTAATTGCGTTTTTCCCTTACCAGCTTTATTGTAGTGAAATTTCGCTGTTTTTCACCAATTTTAGCATAATTTCCGCAATTTTCTCTTGCTCTGTTGTTGACATTTTTTACCCGGTTCACTATAATGAGTAGAGTATTCAGTATGGCCTGAGCAGGGCAGTCCGAGGGTTTTTCTGAGAAACGCTGGGGGACTCCCTTGGCAACCATTCAGCGGCAGCCGTTCGAGCGAAAGCGGCGCCTCTCTGTGTTGTTGTGTCACATCAACGGCCGCTGTCACGATAGAATGAGGGAGGCCGCCTATGTTAAGTCAAAACGAAATCAGAATCCGTGAACTGCTGCAAAATGATGCACTGGCTGATCAGGTTCTTGAGATTATCCGGGAAGACGAGGCAATGCGCCATGCTGATTTGGTTCGCCGTCAAAGCGAAGGCCTGAAGAACGCCCGGGAACGGGGCGTCCGCCTGGGTCGGCCCCCAGCAAAGCGTCCCCGTAAATTCCAGAGCATTTATTCCATGTATCGGGCCGGCAAGCTCAGCGCCCGAGCTGCCTCTCAGATGCTCCACGTCTCCCCCGGCACCTTCAAACGGTGGACTTTGGAGGAGGAAGCCGCATCCGACAACTGAATCCACATGATTACAGCTCCGTTTCCTCAGGAAGCGGAGCTTTTTTTCGGTTCAGTGCCTCCTTGCCCTATGGACATATGCGCCCGGGGGATCATGTCACACAGGGGTTTACCTTTACATTCTGGAAAAATCTCCGTATAATAGTGCATACTGAACAGCATAACAGCGTTCTGTTCTGTCAGAACGCTTATGGGAAAGGAGCGGACGCCCATGCTGAACGCCAGACTGGATACCATCAACCGCAGCGAGGTGCTGCTGTACCTGGGCTGCCGGGGCGGGCAGGTGCCGGAGGACCTGGAGCGGAGCATGGACGAGTGCTGGGAACAATTGAAAATAGTTGCCCGCCCCCGGCTGACCTACCGGATTTTTCCGGTGGAAAACGGCCAGCTTTCCGGCTCCGGTCTGCTGCTCGAGGGCCGGGACATTCAAAGGCACCTGGAGGACTGCTATGAGGCAGTGCTGCTGGCCGCCACTCTGGGCCCGGATGTGGAAACGCTGCTGATGCGGACCCAGGTCATGGATATGGCACGGGCGCTGGTACTGGACAGCACCGCCAGCGCCGCCATAGAAAATGTCTGTGACAACTTTGAAAAGGACCTGCGGGCAGACTGTCAGTCCAAGGGGTTGTTCCTGACAGACCGGTTCAGCCCGGGCTACGGCGACCTCCCCATTGGTCTTCAGCAGCAGCTGTGTGAGGTACTGGACACTCGAAGGCGCATCGGCCTCACCGTCAGCCAGAGCGGGATTTTGATTCCTCGGAAGTCAGTCACCGCGATTCTGGGGGTATCAGAGACGCCCCGCTTCCGCCGCTCCTCCGGCTGTGCCAACTGCACCATGTTCCACAGCTGCAAACTCCGGAAAGACCTCCCCTGCTCTTACTTTTCTTGAAAGAAAAGTAAGCAAAAGAACTTCAGCCGCTTCGCACGCCGGCGGTTCCTTCCGCCCCAAACGGGCAAAAGCTCCCCACCGCCGGGGGAACATGGGTGATTTCTGCTTGTGCCGGGGGCACATATTCAACGGGTGTGCGCTGGGACTTTAGCCGTCTGTTTCTTCTCCCCTTGAAAAAGTAAGCAAAAGAACTTCAACCGCTTCGCACGCCGGCGGTTCCGTCCGCCCCAAACGGGCAAAAGCTCCTGTCCGCCGGGGGAACATGGGTGATTTCTGCTTGTGCCGGGGGCACATATTCAACGGG
>CAMNOL010000112.1 GCA_946546815.1 uncultured Oscillospiraceae bacterium | reverse complement strand
GTGCTGCCGTACCCTCCGGCAGCACGATTTTTTTATCTCATAGTGAAAAAGTCCCCCCCGACGGAAGAACCGCCGAGGGGACTGCGTGATAGGTTCAGTGGAAGAATCAGCAAATCATCTGCAGATTACTTGCGGGGATTCTTGATAGCGGCCTGTGCGGCAGCCAGGCGAGCGATGGGCACGCGGAAGGGGCTGCAGGAGACATAATCCAGGCCGATGTTGTGGCAGAACTCGATGGAAGTGGGGTCGCCGCCGTGCTCGCCGCAGATGCCCAGATGGATGTCGGGACGGGACTCTCTGCCCAGCTCCACAGCCAGCTTCATCAGACGGCCCACGCCGCGGCGGTCCAGTCTCTGGAAGGGATCGTGCTCGATGAGCTTCTTGTCCATGTAGGTGTCCAGGAACTTGCCGGCGTCGTCACGGGAGAAGCCCCAGGTCATCTGGGTCAGGTCGTTGGTGCCGAAGCAGAAGAACTCAGCTTCCTTGGCGATCACGTCCGCGCGCAGAGCGGCACGGGGGATCTCGATCATGGTGCCGATCTCATAGGGCAGCTGGATGCCGGCCTTGTCGATCAGCTCGTCAGCGACCTTGGTGATGATGGCCTTGACGTACTTCAGCTCGTGGTCAGAGGCGATCAGGGGAACCATGATTTCGGGCACGACCTTTTCGTTGGTCTCCTTGTAGACGTTGATGGCGGCCTCGATGATGGCCTTGGTCTGCATCTCAGCAATCTCAGGCCACTTAATGGGCAGACGGCAGCCGCGCATACCCATCATGGGGTTGACTTCCTGCAGGCTGACGACGATGCCCTTCAGGGACTCGAAGCTCAGGCCCATGGTCTCTGCCAGAGCGGCGATGTCCTCGTCCTCGGTGGGAAGGAACTCGTGCAGGGGGGGATCCAGCAGACGGATGGTGACGGGCAGACCGGCCATAGCCTTGAAGATGCCCTCAAAGTCACCGCGCTGCATGGGCAGGATCTTGTCCAGCGCCACACGGCGTTCATGCTCGGTGGGAGCCACGATCATCTCGCGGACAGCGGGGATGCGGTCCTCAGCGAAGAACATATGCTCGGTACGGACCAGACCAACACCCTGTGCGCCGAAGTCCCGGGCGACGCCTGCGTCGTGGGGGTTGTCGGCGTTGGTGCGGACCTCCAGCTGACGATACTTGTCGGCCCACTCCATGATGGTGGCGAAGTCGCCGGCGATCTGGGCTTCCTCCGTCTCCAGCTTGCCCAGATACACATGACCGGTGGAGCCGTCCAGGGAGATGAAGTCGCCCTCGTGAATGACGTTGCCGTCCAGAGTGGCGCACTTGGCCTCCTCGTCCACGATCAGGGTGGCGACACCGGCGACGCAGCAGCGGCCCATACCACGGGCGACAACGGCTGCGTGGGAGGCACGGCCGCCCCGGGCGGTCAGGATGCCCTCGGAAACCTGCATGCCCACGATGTCCTCAGTGGAGGTCTCCTGACGAACCAGGATGACGGGACCGTTGGCAGCAGCGGCCTCGGCCTCTTCAGCGGTGAAGTACACAGCACCGCAGCCTGCACCGGGGGAGGCGGGCACGCCGGTGGCGACGGGCTTTGCGCTGGCCAGTGCGCGCTGGGTGAAGTTGGAATGCAGAACGGCGTCCAGGCTGTTGGGCTCCAGCATCAGCAGAGCTTCCTTCTCGGTGATCAGGCCTTCCTTCTCCAGATCCACGGCGATCTTCAGAGCAGCACCGGGGGTGCGCTTGCCGTTACGGGTCTGAAGCATATACAGCTTGCCGCGCTCGATGGTGAACTCCATGTCCTGCATGTCATGGTAGTGGTTCTCCAGGCGGGTGGCGATTTCCACGAACTCGTCATAGACGGCGGGGTTGATCTTCTTCAGCTCGGAGATGTCGGAGGTGCGGCGGATACCGGCCACGACGTCTTCGCCCTGAGCGTTCATCAGGAAGTCGCCGAAGAGCTTCTTCTCGCCGGTGGCGGGGTTGCGGGTGAAGGCCACGCCGGTGCCGGAGTCATTGCCCCAGTTGCCGAAGACCATGGTCTGCACGTTGACAGCGGTGCCCCAGTCAGCGGGAATGTCGTTCATTCTGCGGTAGACCTGTGCGCGGGGGTTGTCCCAGGAACGGAACACGGCACGGACGGCCTCCATCAGCTGAACCTTGGGATCCTGGGGGAACTCGGAGCCCATCTTCTCCTTGTAGTAGGCCTTGAACTGCTCAACCAGGCGCTTCATATCCTCAGTCAGCAGCTCGGAGTCCAGCTGTACGCCCCGCTCTTCCTTGACCAGGTCGATCAGCACCTCGAAGTTCTTCTTGGGCAGCTCCATGACCACGTCGGAGAACATCTGGATGAAGCGGCGATAGGAGTCATAGACGAAACGGGGGTTGCCGGTCAGCTTGACCAGGCCCTCTGCCACCACGTCGTTGATGCCCAGGTTCAGAATGGTGTCCATCATGCCGGGCATGGAGGCGCGGGCGCCGGAACGAACGGAAACCAGCAGGGGATTCTCGGGATCGCCGAACTTTTTGCCGTTCTGCTCTTCCAGAATGGCCAGCTTCTCCAGGATCTCAGCCTGAATCTCGTCGTTGATCTTGCGGCCGTCCTCATAATACTGGGTGCAGGCCTCGGTGGTAACGGTAAAGCCTTTGGGAACAGGCATACCGGCGTTGGTCATCTCGGCCAGGTTTGCACCCTTGCCGCCCAGCAGCTCACGCATGTCCTTGTTGCCCTCAGAAAACAGGTAAACAAATTTCTTGCCCATAGGGAAACATCTCCTTTGTATCCTTGTATTTTTGGCTGCATCCTCCGGATCTGTCCCCTCTGACAAATGGGAAAACGCAGCTTTGATTCTCAACCTGTGAGACTCTCTTCTAATTATAACAAAGATTCCAGGATTTGCAACCATTACTTTATATATTTTATAAAACTTCCTTCTTGGTTTTAAGGCGGTTTTTTCGGAGTGGGATAAAAAATGCTGACTTTTCAGCAAAGAGACGAAAAGTGAAGCAATCCTTGGGGCGCTGTTGGAGCGGGAAGGGGAGAATGATCAGATTTTCTGCACAATTTGCACAGAGTTTTGCACAGGATATCCCGGTTGAACCTGTGGAAAACCTGTGGAAATCTGTGAATTATTTGAAGAAAACGGAGGATTGACAAGCTTATACTATCGTGGTAGTATACCAATATAAACTACTCTGGTAGTACAGGAAGAAGGAAGTCTTATGCCAGTGAAATTATTTGATTCCGAGCTGAAGGTGATGGATGTGCTGTGGCGGGAGGGGGAATGCTCCGCCAAGCATATTTCCGACGTGCTCCGTCAGTCCACCGGCTGGAACATCAACACGACTTACACCGTTATCAAGCGCTGCATCAAAAAGGGTGCCATTGAACGGCGGGATCCCCATTTTCTGTGCCGGGCGCTGATCTCTAAAGAGGCGGTCCAGAAGGATGAGACCGACGAGCTCATCGGCAAGCTCTACGATGGCTCCGCCGATAAGCTGTTTGCGGCGCTGCTGGGGCGAAAAAAGCTGTCTCAGCAGCAAATTCAGGCGTTGAAAGACATTGTGGGAGAAATGGAGTAAGGGGGAAAGGTCTATGTCCATGACCTTGTTTCAGATGAGCCTCTCCGGAGGTGTGATGATCGCTGTCATTGCGCTGCTGCGGACGGTGCTGCTGAACCGCCTTCCCAAGGGGACACTGCGGTTGCTCTGGATTGTGGTGCTGCTGCGGCTGCTGATTCCGGTGACGATGCCCTCCACTGCCAGTGTGTATTCCATGCTGGACCGAACCCCCATTGCGGAAGTGATACAGGGGGACCGGGAGGAGGAAGTGCTGCCCGCCGCAGAGGCACCCCAACCGGACACAGATCCACCACAGGAGCCCCTTCCCGAACCGGAGGACACACCCGCCATGCCTGCTACAGTACCCGCAGCCACAGCGAAACAGGAAACCGATCCCCAAAACGCCGTGCTGCTGACAGCCATTTGGGCGGCAGGAGCCATCGCACTGGCAGGTTACTTTTCCCTTGGCTATCTGCGGGGGATGCGGCGATTCCGGGAGTCCCTGAGGTTCGAAAATGACTCTATTCTCTGGTGGAAAAAGCTGCATCCGCTCCGCAGAAGCTACACCGTCCGGCAATTGGACCGGCTGGATTCCCCGCTGACCTACGGCATCTGGAAGCCGGTGATTCTGCTGCCGGGGAACCTGAATCCGGAGGACACCGAAAAGCTGGACTATGTGCTCCAGCACGAGTGGACCCATATCCGCCGCTTTGACAACGGCTGGAAGCTGCTCTTCACCGCCGCCCTGTGCATCCACTGGTTCAATCCGCTGGTGTGGGTGATGTACCTGCTGGCCAATCAGGACATGGA
>CAMNOL010000111.1 GCA_946546815.1 uncultured Oscillospiraceae bacterium | reverse complement strand
CGATTCTGTTTCATAAGGATCCCTTCTTTCCGTCTGTGAAATGACAGGTCCAAACCGCAGGAATATTTCCTGTTTGCGCTATTGTAGCAGAGTTATGACCTGATGAACAGTCTCAGTTTAAGACATTTTTATCAGGTCAGATTGGGCGGCAAAAACGTGGCTGCCCCGGAGGGCAGCCAGCTTCCAATGATTACGGTCTGCAAATTACAGGAACGCCTTCAGCTCTTCCACCCGGTTCAGCTGTTCCCAGGGCAGATCCAGGTCCGGGCGGCCAAAGTGGCCATAGGAGGCGGTCTGCTCGTAGATGGGACGGCGCAGGTTCAGGTAGTTGATGATGGAGGCGGGGCGCAGGTCAAAGATTTCGTTGACAATCCGGGCCAGCTTCTCGTCGGAGACCACACCGGTGCCCATGCTGTCCACCAGCACGGATACGGGACGGGCCACGCCGATGGCGTAAGCCAGCTGGAGCTGGCACTTGCCGCACAGACCGGCGGCCACCAGATTCTTCGCCACATGGCGGGCCATGTATGCCGCGCTGCGGTCCACCTTGGTGGGGTCCTTGCCGGAGAAGGCTCCGCCGCCATGGGCGGCCGCTCCGCCGTAGGTGTCCACAATGATCTTCCGTCCGGTGAGCCCTGCGTCACCCACAGGGCCGCCCACTACAAAGCGTCCGGTGGGATTCACATAGAACTTGGTCTCCGGCCGCAGCATCCGCTTGGGCAGGTTGGGACGGATGATCTCCTCAATGACCGCCTCGGTCAGGTCCTTGTGGGAGATGTCCGGGTCGTGCTGGGTGGAGACCACCACCGCAGGCAGCCAGTCGGCGTTGCCGTTCTCATCATAGGCCACGGTGACCTGGCTCTTTCCGTCAGGGCGCAGCCAGGGCAGCTTGCCGTTCTTCCGGTTTTCCGCCAGCGCCAGCGTCAGGTTGTGGGCCAGCGCCACAGGGGCGGGCATCAGCTCCTTGGTCTCCCGGCAGGCATAGCCGAACATCATGCCCTGGTCGCCGGCGCCGATCAGGTCCGCTGCGTCTGCGCCGTCGGCCTTGTACTCGGCGGAGCTGTTCACGCCCATGGCGATGTCTGCGGACTGCTGCTCCAGCGAAGTCATGATGGCGATGGAGTTGGCATCAAAGCCGTACTCAGGCTTGTTGTAGCCTATGCGGTCTACCGTCCTCTTGACAATGGCAGGGATGTCCACCTTGGCAGTGGTGGTGATCTCACCGGTCACCAGTACAAAGCCGGTGTTGGTCACCGTCTCACAGGCAACACGGCCCATGGGGTCCTGTTCCAGAACGGCATCCAGAACTGCGTCGGAAACCTGGTCGCAAACCTTGTCGGGATGTCCCTCGGTAACGGATTCAGAAGTAAAAATGCGGTTGCTCATCATGTTTGTCCTTTCTATCTTTCAGAAATCATTGACGCCGGAAGCGGACACAGCCTGCGGACCGAATCACCCGCCCCAGAGCGCGGGGCATCGCTTCAGGCAGGGCACACAGCCCTTTTTCAGGAAGTGCTGATTCCACCGCTCCAATGGCCGGGGAGACTGTTTTCTCCGGATGGCGTCAGGGTCTTGAAATGACAGGTACACCCAAAGGGGAAACATCTCAAACACCAACCGTACAGGGGAAAACGAACCGTCCGGACCTCCCGCTCTGATGGAATCAGCGGTTTCTACATAACAGCCGAAAAATTCAAAAAAAGCGCTCCGAACAGACGGAACGCGGAAAGAAGCTTGTCCTCATCTTTCGATCTTGAACCGCCGGAATTGGCACCTTACTGCATCAGCAGGTTGCCGGGCTTCACAGGGCCGTACCCTCCGCCACTCTTGATAAGGCTGTTTTCAATTGCAAATCCATTATACCAGTCCCTGCTCTGATGTCAAGGATTGTTTTCGTGAAAAAATTCACAAAATGGCGTTAAATTTCGGAAATTATGTGTTTGTTTTGTTGAGAAAGACAGGCTTTCTCCACTTGACAAACAAGGAAATGTCCGCTATGATAAGCGTGACAGTGTGGCTTTTCCTCTTATTGCCGGGATCCAACCCCCGCAGAGCGGAACAGCCTCTGGCATGAAAAAAGCATTTACTGATTTTTTGGAGGAACGTTACTATGGATATTACTGCAAAGGTCATTGCCGTTCTGGCAGATCACACCGGCCGGGATGCTTCCGAGCTGACCCCTGACACCACCTTCGAGGCCCTGGGCATTGACTCTCTGGAGACCGTCGAAATGGTCATGGAGCTGGAAGAGGAGCTGGACACCGAGCTGGAGCTGGACCAGAAGGTTGCTACCATCGGCGAGCTGGTTAAGTTCATCGAGAGCAAGATCGGCTGATTCTTGCATGTTCTTCGACCTGCGGGCAGCTCTGCTCGCAGGTCGCTGTCACATTACCCCGTTTTTTCGATAAACGAAGCTTTCATCCCCCTCTTTTCGGTGTTTTTCCGCAGGGAGCACAGTCTCTGTGTCTCTGCGAAAGGACATCCGGTCCGTTCCCGCTCAGAGCGCCGGCTGCGCTGGGGTACAGCCCCCCTCTCTCCGGTTCATTCCCGCTTTTCCGGCGGCAATCTCACGAAAATGGAGCTCAATTATGGGTAAAATTGCATTTGTATTTTCCGGTCAGGGGGCACAGTACCCTGGCATGGGCAAGGAGCTGGCTCAGGTCAGCCCCGCTGCAAAGGCCGTCTTTGATCTGGCGGACGCCATTCGCCCCGGCACCTCGGAGCAGTGCTTCAACGGCACCAAAGAGGATTTGACCATCACCTCCAACACCCAGCCGGATATGTTCGCAGTGGAGGTGGCCGCCGCCAGCGCTCTGCTGGAGGCCGGCGTTACGCCGGATGTGCTGGCAGGCTTCTCTGTGGGAGAGATTTCCGCACTGGGCTTTTCCGGCGCGGTGTCTGTGGAAGACGCCTTTCGCCTGGTGTGCCGCCGGGGCGAGCTGATGCAGATCGCCTCCAACGAGGTCAGCACCGGCATGACCGCCGTGGTGAAGCTGCCCCCGGAGAAGGTGGAGGAGCTGGCCGCCGCTGCAGAGCAGGTCTACCCTGTCAACTACAACTCCGCCGCCCAGACTGTGTGCGCCGGTCTGTCCTCCTCTATGGCGGACTTCCGGGCCGCTGTCAAAGCCGCCGGCGGACGAGCCATTCCTTTAAAAGTGGCTGGCGCCTTTCACTCCCCCTTTATGCACTCCGCCGCCGTGGGACTGGTGGAGGTTCTGGCGCCCATGGAGTTCAAAGAGCCCAACTACCCCCTGTACTCCAACGTCACCGCTCAGCCCTATGAGCCGGGCAAATTCAAGGAGCTGCTGAGCAAACAGCTGGAGAACCCGGTCCGCTGGCAGGCCATCGTGGAAAACATGGCCGCCGCCGGTGTGGACACCTTTATTGAAGTCGGCCCCGGCAGCACCCTCACCGGCCTGATCAAGCGGATTCTGCCCGACGCCACCGCGCTGAATGTGGAAGACGCTGCGACCTTAAAATCCGCTGTGGAAGCGGTAAAGGGTTAAACCGGCAAAATTGTGCTATAATGAAGTTACGATTTTACGTCAAGAAAGGATTCTGAATCATGAAAAAACTGGAACATAAAGTCGCTCTGGTCACCGGCGCCGCCCGGGGGATCGGCAACGCCATTGCCGTCCGTCTGGCCCAGGAGGGCGCAGATGTGGTCATTTTTGACCTGTGCCCTGAGGAGGCCGGGGTGGAGGCTGCTCAGAAAATCGCAGAGGAGCAGGGCGTGAAGGCGCTGTTCCGCCGGGTGGATGTGTCCAATTATGAGGCTGTTCAGTCCGAGGTCAAGTCCCTCATCAAGGAGCTGGGCGGCATCGACATTCTGGTGAACAACGCCGGCATCACCCGGGACAAGGTGCTGCTGGCCATGAGCGAGCAGGACTGGGATCTGGTGCTGGACATCAACCTGAAGTCTATGTTCAACACCATTAAGGCCTGCTACCGGAACTTTATGAAGAAGAAGTCCGGCAAGATCATCAACATCTCCTCCGTCTCCGGCCTGATGGGCAATGCGGCCCAGGCCAACTACACCGCGGCAAAGGGCGGTGTCATCGCGCTGACCAAGACCGTCGCCCGGGAGCTGGCCACACGGGGCATCAACTGCAACGCCATCGCCCCCGGCGCCATCGAAACCCCCATGACTGCCTCCATGGACCAGGGCGCGCTGAAGGCGCTGCTGGACACCGTTCCCATGGGGCATATGGGCAAGGCAGAGGACATCGCCGCCTGCGTGGCATTCCTTGCCTCCGATGACGCAAAGTATATCACCGGCGAGGTCATCCGCGTGGACGGCGGCATCGCCATGTGAGTGTTTCACCCCTGATCAACACGATTTGGGCGGCTGTCGGGCTGTCTGGCAGCCGCCTTTTTTCAGAATCC
>CAMNOL010000110.1 GCA_946546815.1 uncultured Oscillospiraceae bacterium | reverse complement strand
TGTGCGGCGACAACGGCTGCATGATCGGCTGTCAGGGCTATTATGAGTACCTGGCCGGCACGCGGGGCGATATGAGTCTCAACGGCTACGCAAACAGGGACATCAGTGAATAACAAAAAACCATCCTCGGTATCAACTGAGGATGGTTTTCCTTTTGCTTTCGGTTTTCAACAGACTGCCGGTTACTTCACCCGCACGGTAATGTTAGCGCTGAGCCCGTCGCCGCTGGTGACGGTGACGGTGGCGGTGCCGCTGCCGACTGCGGTGACGGTGCCGTCCGCGCTGACGGAGGCCACGGAGGAGTCCGAGCTGGACCAGCTGTAGGTCCCGTTTCCGCCGGAGGGGGAGAAGGTGTAGGCGTCGCCCACATTGATCAGGGTGATGTCGTAGTACTCCAGACCGATGGTGCCGGAGGGAGTTTCCGGTTCTGTTGCCGGCTCAGTGGTTTGGGGTTCTTCGTCGGCGGTGCCAGAGTTGCCGTCGTCCGCCTGGTCAGCAGCGGTGTCGTCCTCAGACTTCTCCTGGTCTTCCGCCTCATCTTCCAGCTCAGGGCGGTCATCGGACGGCGCGCTGGTGTCGGTCTCCGGTTCAGAGGACTCTGCGCTGCCGGAGGCCTCAGGGGCCTCCTGATCCAGCTTCAGGCTGGGGTCTACCACATAGACAAAGCTGGGAATCCCTTCCGCGTTGTAAAGCTGGTTGATATAGCTGATGAGCAGCACGGAATAAAGATCCAGGTTGGTTTTGGTCTCTGCCAGAGACAGATAGCAGGTGCAGCCGCAGTTGGTATAAGAGAACTCACAGAAGTAAACGCTGTTGTCCACCACCTGAATGCTCAGCTTGCTGAACACGTCGGCAGGTGCGTCGATGGCGCCGGCGGTGCCGGAATTCTCATAGCCGGCCAGGCCCTCTGCCTTGTCCTTGTTCAGCGTCATACGAAGGGTGACCGCAGACTTGCCGTTCTGGTAGGTCACCTGCCCGATGTCGTCGTCCACAATGGCGGTGGAGGAAAACTGCAGGCTGGTGCCGGCGGTCTCCAGGGTCAGCAGATCATAGCCCAGCGCCTCATTGGTATCGGCGATGGTGCTCTTTTCCTCAACCTTCAGCTCCTGCTCCGCAGAGCGGCCGCAGGCCGTCAGGGAGAAAAGCATCATACAGCAGAGCAGAACAGATAGAATACGTCGCATAACAAACTCCTATATCGATCAGAAAACACTGTTTATGACGGAAAAATGGTACTGTAATGCTTCAAAAAAGCGAAGTATTACAGTACCATATAATCATATCGGTTTTAGCGGCGTTTGTCAACGAAAAAACTGTGAATTTGGGCGATCCATCGAAAAAATTTCTGGTTTGACGGGCAAAACAGGGCGAATTTGTTACAAAACGGTTACAAAACGCAGGAATGCCGCTTTGCCTGCCTCGTCACGCTTGTAGACGCCCGCGTCCTCCAGCACGCCGCAGAACACCTTGCCAACCTCCTGCTGGAGAATCTCGGTGACGTTGTCGGCGTTCAGCTCGGGATGAGCGGCCTTCACCGCCGCAGCCCACTGAGCGTGGGAGGCGGTCTTGGGATTTTCGGTCAGATCCGCGCCGCTGAGCAGCGCTTCGCCCACGGCGGCGATTTCGTCCTTCAGCCGGGCGGGCAGCACTGCAAGCCCCATGACCTCGATGAGGCCGATGTTCTCCTTCTTGATGTGGTGCTTTTCCGCGTGGGGGTGGAACACACCCAGGGGGTTCTCCTCGGTGGTGATGTTGTTGCGCAGCACAAGATCCAGCTCGTAGGCTTCACCTCTGCGGCGGGCGATGGGGGTGATGGTGGAGTGACGCTCGCCCTCGGTTTCGTGGAAGATGAAAGCCTCCGGGTCGTCATAGGCTCTCCACTTGTCCAGAATGTGGGCAGCCAGCCGGGCAACCCGGTCCCGGTCTGCGCTCTTCACCCGGATGACGGACATGGGCCACTTGACGATGCCCGCCTCCACATCCTCAAAGCCGGGGACGGTGATGGGGGTCTCGATCTCCGCCCGGGCCATGGCGAACTCGTAGCCGCCGCCCTGATAGTGGTCGTGGCTCAGCACGGAGCCGCCGACGATGGGCAGATCGGCGTTGGAGCCGATGAAGTAGTGGGGGAAGATGGTGACGAAGTCCAGCAGGTTGCGGAAGGCCTGCTCGTCGATGTGCATGGGGGTGTGGAGCTTGTTCAGCACGATGCAGTGCTCGTTGTAGTACACATAGGGACTGTACTGCAGGAAAAAGTCCGTGCCGTTGAGGACAATGGGGATGATGCGGTGGTTCTGCCGGGCGGGATGGCTCAGATGGCCGGCGTAGCCCTCGTTCTCCGCGCACAGCAGGCACTTGGGATAGCCGGTGGACTTTGCCTTTCCGGCGGCGGCGATGGCCTTGGGGTCCTTCTCCGGCTTGGACAGGTTGATGGTGATGTCCAGGGTGCCGTACTCCGTGTCCACCGTCCACTTCCGATCCTTTGCGATGCGCTCCCGGCGGATGTAATTGGTGTCGCCGGAGAACTGATAATACCAGTCGGTAGCAGCCTTGGGGGACTTCTGGTACTCGTCGTTGAATTTCCGGATGATCTCAGAGGGGCGGGGGGTCAGCAGACCCACCAGCTCCGTGTCAAAGAGGTCGTAGTAAGTGGCGGAATTCCCTTCGATGATGCCGTGCTCATAGGCGTAGTCGCACAGCGGGTTGAGGATGTCCTGAATCTCAGGCAGCTCCTCCACGGGGACCAGGCCGCCGAAGCCGTTCATGTGCAGAGCCTCCAGAATCCGGTTGGCTGCCCACAGGCGGTCGGACTCCTCGATCCAGCCCTTGCGCAGGGCGTATTCCACCAGCTGAGAAATGTACAGTTCCATCATAATTCCTCCTCAGTGCGGTCAGTCCACCAGCGTGCAGCCGCCGATGGGACGGATGTAGGTGACCCGGCAGGCGCCCTCGCCCAGCAGTGCGTCCATGCCTGCCTTGAACTCGGGAACCATGTCCAGGGGCACAAAGGCCTGAATGGTGCCGGCAAAGCCGCCGCCGTGGACGCGGCGGGCGCCCTCGTGGTTCAGGTAGTGGCCCGCCATGGCCAGGGCAACTGCAACAGGCTGGTCCTTGGGATCCCGGTAGGTGGCAACGTTCTGCAGGTACATATAAGAGGAGTGGCCGGAGGAGCTGACCATCCGCAGGAAGGTGTGGAAGTCGTTGGCTTCCAGTGCCTCTACCTGTTTTTCCACCCGGTGGCAGTCGGTGAAGTAGTGAATGGCCCGCAGCACCGCACGGTCGCCCAGCTTTTTACGCAGAGCAGGGACGTTGGCGTAGAACTCGTTCTCGTCCACCTCGCACAGCACTTCCTTGCCCATCTCTGCGGCGACAGCCTTCATTTCAGCGGGAACCGCTGCGTAGTCGCCGGTCAGGTCGGCGTGGTCGGCGCCGGTGTCCACGATGCACAGGGCGTAGCCCGCGCTGGCGAAGTCAAAGTCCACGGCGTGGTACTGGGGGTGATCCTTATCCTGGAAGTCGATGGTGATGATGCCGCCGATGGCGCAGCCCATCTGATCCAGCAGGCCGGAGGGCTTGCCGAAGAACACGTTTTCAGCGTACTGTCCGATCTGGGCGATGTCCGCCATGCCCAGGGCGTTTTTGCAGTACAGGCCGTTGACCACGACGCCGATCAGCACCTCGAAGCAGGCGGAGGAGGACAGGCCGGAGCCACCGGGGACATCAGAGATGACGTAGGCGTCAAAGCCGTCCACCTTCCAGCCCATGGAGGAGATTTTTGCCACGATGCCCCGAATCAGGGAGGCGGTGGTATTCTCCTCTTCCTTCACCGGCTCCAGCTGGGTGGCGTCGATGGAGATCATGCCGTAGCCTTCCGAGAAGATGTTGACCAGATTGGTACCGTTGGGAGCGGCGCAGGCCAGCGCGTCCAGGTCCACGGAGCCGGTCAGCACCTTGCCCCGCTGGTGGTCGGTGTGGTTGCCGCCGATCTCCGTGCGGCCGGGAGCGGAGAAGATGGACACAGCGGCGCTGTCGTCTTTGCCGAAGGTTTTCATATAACCGTCGGCGACATGGGAAATGCGGTCCCGGAAGGGGCCGATCTCGCCAACGCTGCGGCAGTACAGGTGGGCCAGTTTTTCATCGTAAACCCCGTTGGTGAGGTTGGCGTTCAGCTGTCTGATGGTGAGCATAACAAGTCACTCCAATCTGTATATTCTAGCCGTATCATAGCCCGGCTGGGGCAAAAACACTATGGAACAATGTGGTCTGCACTTAACAATTTGTGGGAAAAAACAGGGTCACTTTCTCCCGCAGCCCCGGAAGCGGAAGGTGAACTCCAGCGGCGTATTTTCCGGCAGCCATGCTTCGGGGTGGGGGATGCTGCCCCAGGTGTCGTCGCCGCCCACGCCCATCTGCTGCAGCGCACACCGGACCACGGTGTAATGGACCGGGGGCAGCTCGTAGGGGTGCTGGGCGCAG
>CAMNOL010000109.1 GCA_946546815.1 uncultured Oscillospiraceae bacterium | reverse complement strand
TGACCATCTCCCGCTGCTCCAACAACTACGGCCCCTACCACTTCCCGGAGAAGCTGATTCCCCTGATGATCGCCAACGCCCTCAACGACAAGCCCCTGCCGGTGTACGGCGAGGGACTGAACGTCCGGGACTGGCTGTATGTGGAGGACCACTGCCGGGCCATCGACCTGATCATCCGCAAGGGCAGAGTGGGGGAGGTCTACAACGTGGGCGGCCACAACGAGATGAAGAACATCGACATTGTGAAGATCATCTGCAAAGAGCTGGGCAAGCCGGAGAGCCTGATCACCCACGTCACCGACCGGAAGGGCCACGATATGCGCTACGCCATCGACCCCACTAAGATCCACAGGGAGCTGGGCTGGCTGCCGGAGACGAAGTTCCAGGACGGCATCAAAAAGACCATTCAGTGGTATCTGGACAACCGGGGCTGGTGGGAGGAGATCATCAGCGGCGAGTACCAGAACTATTACGAAAAAATGTACGGCTCCCGGCAGACGGTGTAAGCTTTCCCATACGGAACGGAGGACGATTGTATGAAGGGCATCATCCTTGCCGGCGGCGCCGGCACCAGACTTTATCCCCTGACCATGGTCACCAGCAAGCAGCTGCTGCCGGTGTACGACAAGCCCATGATCTACTATCCGCTGAGCACGCTGATGCTGGCCAAAATCCGGGAGATCCTGATTATTTCCACCCCGGAGGACACCCCCCGGTTTGAAGCGCTGCTGGGAGACGGCAGCCAGTTCGGCATCCACCTGTCCTACGCGGTGCAGCCCTCTCCGGACGGCCTGGCTCAGGCGTTCCTCATCGGTGAGGAGTTCATCGGCGACGACTCCTGCGCCATGGCGCTGGGAGACAACATCTTCTACGGCAACGGCTTCGGCCACAAGCTGCTCAGCGCCCGACGGACTGCGGAGCGGGAGAACCGTGCCTCTGTGTTCGGCTTCTATGTGGACGACCCGGAGCGGTTCGGCGTGGTGGAGTTTGACGAAGAGGACAACGTGCTGTCCATTGAGGAAAAGCCGGAGCATCCCAAGAGCAATTACGCCGTCACCGGCCTGTATTTCTACCCCAAGGGGGTCAGCAAAATGGCCAGAGAGGTGCGGCCCAGCCCCCGGGGCGAGTTGGAGATCACCACGCTGAACGAGATGTACCTGAAGGAAGGACGCCTCAACGTGGAAGTGCTGGGACGGGGCTTTGCCTGGCTGGACACCGGCACCATGGACAGCCTGTTTGCCGCTTCCGACTTTGTTCATATGATCCAGACCCAGCAGGGCATGAAGATTTCCGCTCTGGAGGAGATCGCCTACCGCCACAGATGGATCAACAAGGCCCAGCTGCTGGAAAGCGCCGAAAAGTACGGCAAGAGCAGCTACGGGCGGCACCTGAAGAACATCGCGGACAACGGACTGCCCCGGTGAGGGGCGGTTCCCCAGTGGGACAAACAAGGAGAACAATTCATGTATTACGTTCCGGATGGAACCCGGATGTGCGGGTTTTATGAGTGCAGCGAGTGTGGAAGCCGGTTCCTGTCGCTGCGCATCGCTCCGGTGCTGACCTGCCCCTTTTGCGGAGAGGAGCCGGACATGGAAATCGGCCCGGACGAAGCGGTTCCGGAAAATGTGGAAACGGCCCGCCTGCTGCAGGTCATTGAGGGCGAGGAAGAAGTGGAGAAAATGGACAAGCTGCTCAGTCTGGCGGTGACCGGCGGCGACTGGGATTGGTTCTAAATATACGATTGGTTCAGGGCGCGGTTTTCGCGCCCTGTTCCTTTGCTTTTACAAAAATTCCACACAATGATCCCCCATTGTGCTATCATAGAAGCTGCTGAACAGCCATGGCCGCGCTTTTTTCCACGCGGCATAGAAAGACAAAAGGAGAACAACTGTGAATCAGCTCAGAGAGATAAGAAAGAAAAAACGCACTGTGGCGCTGGCGCTGCTGGGCGTTGCGCTGGCGGCGGCGGTGGCGCTGTACCTCACCCGGGACTGCTGGCTGCCCCCCAAGACCATCCTGGTCAACGGCACGGAGGTGGTGGTCAACGACAAGCTGAAACGGAATCCGTACACCGAAGAGGACTTCGCCCCCGATGAAAAGGGGCGGATGCAGTACTTATCCGGCCCTTACCGCACCGGTGTGGACGTCTCCACCCATCAGGGAGAGATCGATTGGAAAAAGGTGGCGGCGGACGGCATTGATTTTGTCATGCTCCGGGTGGGATTCCGGGGCTTTGGAAACGGAACGATCATGTTGGACAGCCGCTTTGAGAAAAACGCAAAAGCGGCGGCGGAAAACGGGCTTGCTGTGGGTGCGTACTTCTTCTCCCAGGCCATCACCCCCCAGGAGGCGCTGGAGGAGGCGGATTTCGTGCTGAAGCAGCTGGAAGGGCGGACCATCACCATGCCCATCGCCTACGACTGGGAGCGCATCGACCCGGACATGGACCCGGAGGGCACCGCCCGCACTGTGGGAGTGGACAGCGAGACGCTGAGCGAGTGCGCGGTGACCTTCTGCCAGCGCATTGAGGAGGCCGGATACCAGGCCATGGTCTATTGCAACAACGACACCGGGTATTTCAATTACGACATCGCCCAGCTCCAGGACTATCCCATCTGGTTCGCCAGCTTTGACACGGGGTATCCCAATTATTACTACCAGGTGAACCTGTGGCAGTACACGGATTCCGGAACGGTGGACGGCATCGAAGGCCCTGCGGACCTGAACCTGCTGCCGCTGGAGACAGACCCCATGGACGGAACCTCCGGAACCGGCGGGGCCTCTGAATCTGCTTCTTTGACGGGGCGGACTTCGGACGCTGGGGCTACATCAGAGGAAGGCTCCCCGGCACAGAGCAGTGCACAGGGAGAAAAGCAAAGGAAAAAGGAGAGCTGACCAATGAAAGACTGGCTCAATGAGATCAGAGAACCGGGAAAAACGGTCTGGCTGCCGGAAGCGGTTTGCTTCACAGGGCTGTTTCTCCTGCTGGGGGGTGCGCTGGGGACGTTGTCAAAATGGCTGGACAACCTGGCCGTTGACGACACGGTTTGGTGGCAGCACCTGCTGGGCGTGCTGGATCTCGGAAACGTGTTCTCCATGCTCCCCATCTGGCTGCTGATCGCACTGGCCATCGCCGTGTACAGCCTGACGCCCGCCCGGGCGGCTTGGAATGTCTTTGCCTTTTTTGCCGGAATGTGCATCAGCTATCACATTTTTACCGTGAAATTCAGCGGGTTCAATCCCCAGAGCTATATGATGATCTGGTACGGCCTCACCCTGTTCTCACCGGTGCTGGCCTGTCTCTGCTGGTATGGAAAGGGAAAAACAGTGGTATCCACGGTGCTGGATGCGTTGATTCTGGGCGTGATGATGACGGCCTGCTTTTCCATTGGGCTGTGGTATTTTGAGCTGACCAGCGTGATCAACACCCTCATCTTCCTGGCTGCAGCAGGGATTTTGTATACTTCGGCTTGGAACACGACCCTCAGTCTGGCGGGAGCGGCTGTGCTGGCCTTCGGCCTGCGGTTTTTCCTCTGAGGGGAAACCCGTTTCACCCCCTCCTGTTTTTCTGCATAGCATGGGGCACACTGAAAAAAGGAAGGTGCTGCCATGTTGAAACGGGAGAGAAACATATGGGTGGTTGGCGGAGATCTGCGCCAGGTGAAGCTGGCGGAGCTGCTCTCCGACGACGGGCATTGGGTGCAGACTTATGCCATGGAACACCGCCCGGATGCCGACCTGCTGTCCGGGTCGGACACTTTGCGGGGCATCGGAGAGGCGGACTGCGTCATTCTGCCCCTGCCCATGACCAGGGAGAACGGTATCCTCAACGCCCCCTTTTCCGACCAGAAGGTGCCGGTGCGGACCATTCTGGACCAGCTGAAGCCGGGGCAGTTTATCTGCGCCGGACAGGTTGGAACCTCCATTGGGGACTACGCAAAGGGCAGGAATCTTGTGATTCATGACTATTTTGCCAGAGAAGAGCTGGCGATTATGAACGCCGTTCCCACGGTGGAGGGAGCGCTCCAGATCGCCATGGAGGAGCTGCCTACCACCCTGTATGGCACCAGAGTTCTGGTCATCGGCTTCGGGCGGCTGGGCAAGCTGCTGGCCCACCGGCTGAGAGGGCTGGGGGCCAAGGTGACGGTTTCCGCCCGAAAATACGCAGATTTGGCGTGGATTGAGTGCTATGGATACTGTTCGGAGCACACCGACCAGCTGGACGGCTGGCTGGGAGGGTACCGGCTGGTCATTAACACGGTGCCGGCCATGGTGCTGGACCGGGTCCGGCTCAACGACCTGGATGAGGACGCTCTGGTCATTGATCTGGCATCCCAGCCCGGCGGCGTGGACTATGAGGCGGCAGGGGAGCTGGGCATCAAGGCCCTTCACGCGCTGAGCCTGCCCGGAAAGGTGGCTCCGGTGACGTCCGGCAGGATTATCCGGGACACCATCCGGCATATGTGGCAGGAGGTGGAGGCATGAGCGCGGCGGTTTCCGTGGG
>CAMNOL010000108.1 GCA_946546815.1 uncultured Oscillospiraceae bacterium | reverse complement strand
TTCGAACAATCTGGACGAAGAATACCCTCGCAATTCGCTCTTGTCCCATTATGCGTTGAAGCCTTGATTATTCAGATTGTTTCAATCAGAATCAGTCGGCCAGAGCGGCGGTGATGATGGCCATGGAGTAGACTTCCATACCGTTGCAGCCCCGGGACAGGTCGTTGATGGGGGCGTTCAGGCCGTTCAGGATGGGGCCGTAGGCGTCGAACTGACCCAGACGCTGAGCGATCTTGTAGCCGATGTTGCCGGCGTTGATGTCAGGGAAGACGAACACGTTGGCGTGGCCGGCCACGTCGGAGTTGGGGCACTTGGTGCGGGCAACAGCGGGGGAGACGGCTGCGTCAAACTGCAGCTCGCCGTCGATGGCCAGGTCAGGACGACGCTCCTTGGCCATGGCTGCGGCCTCACGCATCTTGTCAACGGACTCGTCCTTGGCGGAGCCGTGGGTGGAGAAGCTCAGGAAGGCAACCTTGGGGTCAATGCCGAAGATCCTGCCGCAGTCGGCGCACTCGATGCCGGTCTCTGCGATCTGCTCTTTGGTGGGGTGGATGTTGATGGCGCAGTCACCGAAGGCCAGAACCTCGTTCTCACCGGATGCGGAGGGACGGACCAGAATGAAGCAGGAGGACACGCTGGAGTAGCCGGGCTTGGCCTTGATGATCTGCAGAGCAGGACGGACGGTGTCAGCGGTGGAGTAGGTGGCGCCGCCCAGCAGGGAGTCAGCAAGGCCCATCTTCACCAGCATGGTGCCGAAGTAGTTGGGCTGACGCATCATGGGGATGGCCTTCTCACGGGTCATGCCCTTCTTCTTGCGCAGTTCCACAAAGGTGTCCACCATCTCGTCAAAGCGGTCATAGTTGTTGGGGTCGATGATCTGGGCGCCGCGGACGTTGTAGCCGGCCTCTTCGGCGGCGGCAAAGACTTCGTCGGGATTGCCGATCAAGATGGGGATCAGGAAGGTGCTGGCCAGCAGACGGGAGGAAGCCTCCAGAATGCGGGGGTCAGTACCCTCGGTAAAAACAATCGTCTTGGGGGAAGCCTTCAGCTTCTGAATCATTGCACCAAAACCAAATGCCATGGTATATGTACCTCCTGTAAACTACTTTTTTTTCATTTGCCGTATCAGCATATATAAATACTGTACCACGACACGGAAAGGATTGCAAGAGGGAATTCGGCACTCTGAACATTTTTAAGGATAATTCCCGGTGTTTTTCGATGATTGTTACTAATTTAACAATCTTATCCGGGAAGAGGCTGGCCGGTGCCCCGATTGGAACCTGGCGGGCCTGCGCAACGGGATACCGGGCTTTTGAAAAAGGAACGGAGGCAGATGCCTCCGTCGAATCCCCTCAGAATGGTTATCGGTTGTCCACCTTTTCCGGGTACAGGTCGTGGTTGGCCAGGCGGTTCCACGCCACCTCTTCCCATTTTGTGCCGGGTCTGCCGTAATTGCAGTACGGGTCAATGGAAATGCCCCCCCGGGGGGTGAATTTGCCCCAGACCTCAATGTATTTCGGGTCCATGAGCCGGATGAGGTCCTTCATGATGATGTTCACGCAGTCCTCGTGGAAGTCCCCGTGGTTGCGGAAGGAGAACAGGTAGAGCTTCAGGCTCTTGCTCTCCACCATGCGCTGCCCGGGCACATAGGAGATGGTGATGGTGGCGAAATCCGGCTGGCCGGTGATGGGGCACAGGCTGGTGAACTCCGGACAGTTGAATTTGACAAAATAATCGTTGTCCGGGTGCTTATTCTGGAAGGTTTCCAGCACTTCCGGAGCGTAATCGGACTTGTATTTGGTTTTCTGATTGCCCAAAAGGGTGAGATTTTCTGTTTCACGCATAATGCTTTCTCCTGAATGGTTGAGAATAGGGAAGGGGGGTCACAGCGCCGGGTCCTTCACGCCGTTGGCGGCAAAGGCATTGGCCCGGTCGATGCAGGTGCCGCATTTGCCGCAGGGGCGGTCGCCGCCCTCGTAGCAGCTCCAGGTCAGCTCATAGGGGACCCCCAGCGCCAGGCCGGTCTTGACCACTTCCGCCTTGTTGCAGTTGACGAAAGGCGCTTCAATGTGAAGCTGATGGCCGGAGCCCTCCCAGATGGCGGCGTTCATTGCCTCGTTGAACACCGGGGAGCAGTCCGGATAGGCGCAGCCGGCGGAGTCGTCGGCGTGGGCGCCGTAATAAATGACCTGACAGCCCTTGGACAGGGCAATGCTGGCGGCGGAGGACAGGAACAGGCCGTTGCGGAAGGGAACATAGGTGCTCACCGGGGCGTCTCCCCCCGTCTTTTCCAGCTGCTCGGCGTAGCTTTCCTCGGGAATTTCCTCGGTGGACTGCTTCAGCAAAGAGCAGTTGCTGTACTGAAAAATCTTTGCCAGGTCCAGAAACAGCTGCTCCACGCCGTAATAGTCGGCGACAGCCCGGGCAGCCTGAATCTCTTTGTCGTGCTTCTGCCCGTAGGAGACGGACAGGGCGATGACGTTGTCTTTGCCGTATTTGTCAACGGCAACCGCCAGAGCGGTGGTGGAGTCCACCCCGCCGCTGGATAAAACGAGTGCTTTCATGGAATCTACTTCCTTTTGATTAAAATTGAAATGGAATTACCGCAGGAACATCTGCAGGGCGGGGTCCTCTTTGAATCTGCCCCGCAGCTCCACAGTCAGCGTCTTGCTGCCGGGCTTTTTGATGCCCCGGGCGGTCATGCAGCTGTGGCAGCCCTCCAGAATCACTGCCACATCCTGACTTCCGGTGATCTCCGCCAGAATGTCCGCAATGTCCCGGCCGATGCGCTCCTGCAGCTGCAGGCGGCGGCCTACCATGTCGCAGATGCGGGCAATTTTGGACAGGCCGATGACCTTTCCGCTGGGAATATAGGCCACAGTGGCCTTCATGTCGTACATCAGCGCCATGTGATGCTCGCAATAGGAGAACAGGTCGATGTCCCGCAGAATCACCATCTCCTTGCTGTCTGTTTTCTCAAAGCCTTCCTCGAAGGTCTTGTCAAACATCCGGGCAATTTCCTCGTTGGTGTAATTCATGCCGGCAAAGACTTCCTCGTACATCTTTGCCACCCGCTGAGGGGTCTCCCTGAGGCCTTCCCGTTCCGGGTCGTCCCCCAGCGCCACCAGAATGCCGCGGATGTGTTCTTCAATCGCTTTGGTATCAATCATCGTTCAAACACCTCTCTTGTCAGGGTCCCAGATGAATTTGTGCATCTGGAGCTGCAGGCGTACTTCGTTCATGCGGTGCTGCGTCATATAGGACACCATCTCCGCCGGGTCAATGCTGCCGAACACCGGGCTGAGGTAGACGTGGCACCGGCGGGTCAGATCATAGGTCTGAATCAGTTCTCTGGCCCGGTCCAGATCTTCCCGGCTGCCGGAGACAAACTTCACTGTGTCCTCCGGCTGGAGCAGGGCGAAATTTTCACAGTGCATATGCTGCTCCATGCCGCTGGAGGGCAGCTTGTAGTCCATGGTGAACACCGGGCGGTGTTCCAGCCGGCAGAAGGGAGCCAAGTCCACCGCTCCGTTGGTCTCAATCTCCACCCGTAGGCGGTTGTCCCTCAGCAGCAGGTCCAGCAGCCTGGGCAGCTCCGGCTGCAGCAGCGGCTCTCCCCCGGTGAGGGTCACGTTGGTGACGCCGGCAGCCCGGACGAATCTGTCGATCTCTTCCGGAGTGCGTTCCTCACAGGGACAGTCTGGCTCATTGGCCCACAGGGTGTCGCAGTAGCTGCAGCGCAGGTTGCAGCCCTGAAAACGGACAAAAATCGCCAGCTCTCCGGCCCGGGTGCCTTCGCCGTTGATGCTGATAAAGGTTTCCGCAACTCTCATGGCTCAGCCTCCGTAGGCGGCGCAGTTGTTGGGGGTCTCGTAGACCTCGACCCGGTGGACTGCGTAGCCCTGTTCTGCAATTTTTTCGTAAAAATACCGTGAAAAATGCTCAGCGGTGGGGCGGAAGGGCACCTCCACCAGCCGAAAGTCCTCTTCCCGGAGGGCGGCGACGGTGGCCGGGCGCAGGGAACCGGACTCGTAAATCAGGCTGTGGTCCAGCTCATCACACAGGACCTTGAGCAGGTCCTTCAGCTCCCCGAAATCCACCAGCATCCCCCGGGTCTGGGGCTCTTCCGACAGGGTTTCCCCCTGAAGCTCGGCGATGACCCGCCAGCGGTGGCCGTGGAGGTTGTGGCATTTGCCCTGATACCCCTTTAAAAAGTGGGCGGCATCAAAGCTCTGTTCTGTCTTTAAATAATACATATAGCTGATCCTTTAAACAAAATGCTCTGCGAAATACGCAGAGCCCCTTTTCCAATATTTGACATGAAAAAAGCAGCCCTGGTTTTGATTTTGAGGGATTCCTCAGGGCAGGAAGGTACAAATGAACTGCCTGATACCATTTTACAGATAAAGATGGGATTGTCAAGGGAATCTCATCACAAAAGGGGCGGATGTCTCCGCCCCTCTAAGGAACCACTGATTAAATCAAGCTACGGCGTCTGGACGGCCTATTTCCCGCCAAATAGCGGTTCAAGGTGTGCATCTGATCGAACCGGGGCAACCTGCCACTGGCA
>CAMNOL010000107.1 GCA_946546815.1 uncultured Oscillospiraceae bacterium | reverse complement strand
GGCACATGGGCCTCCCCCGCCCGGGACTTGCCGCCCCGGTAGAAGGGAATGGGCAAACCGAACCGGAAGGTGCCGTAACGCTTCTCGCTGCCCCCACCCTTGTGGCTGCTGGGAACCTTCTGTCCCAGGTCTGCCGCTCCGGCGCTGGACTTGCCGCCTCTGTGGCGGTCGGGGGCCGCCTGGGTCACGCTGGCTCCCCCTGCGCTGGACTTGCCGCCCTTATAGCTGGGGACAAACAGGCCAAACAGGCCGCCGGAGCCGTAGGACCGGTCCCGACGGCTGGTGCGGAGCTTGTCCCGGACCAGCTTCCACACCGTCAGCAGCAGCGCCAGCACAATGCACACAGCGCCCACAATGATGCGGAGGGGATGGTGCTGGAAGGCCTGGGGGTCCACAGTGAACAGACCGCCGGAGAGGAACATCAGAGTATTCAGTTGGAAAAGGAGCATCGACATTCCCCCTTCCAATACAGGATGACATACATGGTTTATTATCGCACAAAACCCTCAAAAAGGAAAGAGTGACTTTTCCCCTTTCTCTACAATCCTGCGGCAGCTTCTTCGGCAATTTTCTGACATTTCGACTTGTTCCTCTCAAGTTCTTCAGAAACAGCGGAACAGGCCGGTAGGTTCCCAACTGCCGGTATCTGATGGTTATTGTGTCCCTTTTTCCACTCTTTACCCGGAAAGGCGCCCTTTGTTCCCCGGGAGCGAGAAAAATTCCCCCGCGCAGGTGCGGGGGAAGGGTTGCGTCATGAGAGGATGCGTCAGCGGTGGTATCTGGTGTCGCAGTAGGCGCAGCTGTACACCCGTTTTTCCCGGTCGGTGAGCAGGAACTCAGAGCGCAGATGGGGCTCGGAAACGGTGATGCAGCGGGGATTCTTGCACTTGAGCACGTTGACCAGCTTTTCGGGCAGCTGAACGTGCTTCTTTTCCACCAGCTCGCCGTTTTCAATGATATCCACGGTGATGCCCGGGTCCACAAAGCCCAGCACGTCCAGGTTGATGTCGATGCGGTCGGCAATTTTGATGATGTCCTTTTTGCCCATCTGGGTGCTGCGGGCGTTCTTGATGATCGCCACGGAGCAGTCCAGCCGGTTCAGGCCCAGCAGACGGTAAATCTCCATGCTGCGGCCGGCCTGAATGTGGTCCAGCACAATGCCGTTCTGAATGCTGTCAATTTTCATCGTCCAACTACCTCCCTTTTCAGGCCTTCAGGCCCAACAGCTTCATAATCAGCGCCATGCGGATGAACTTGCCGTTCTCCGCCTGGGCAAAGTACCTGGCTCTGGGGTCATTGTCCACTTCCACGGAAATCTCGTTGACGCGGGGCAGCGGATGCAGGATGCACAGGTCCGGCTTGGCTGCCTCCAGCTTCTCCGGGTCCAGAATATAGGTGTCCTTCAGGCGGATGTAATCCGCCTCGTTGAAGAAGCGCTCCCGCTGTACCCGGGTCATATACAGCATGTCCAGCCGGGGCATTGCCTCCTCCAGGCTGTTGGTCTCCTCGTAGGACAGGTGCTGCTTGTCCAGGGTGTTGTCAATGATGTACCGGGGCAGCTTCAGCTCTTCGGGAGAGATGAAGACAAAGTGAATGCCGGTGTACCGGGCCAGCGCAGAGACCAGAGAGTGCACGGTGCGGCCGAACTTCAGGTCGCCGCAGAAGCCGATGGTGAAGTTTTCAAAGCTGCCCCGCTCCCGGTGGATGGTCAGCAGGTCGGTCAGGGTCTGGGTGGGGTGGTTG
Source organism: uncultured Oscillospiraceae bacterium (assembly GCA_946546815.1). Classification (GTDB taxonomy): domain Bacteria; phylum Bacillota; class Clostridia; order Oscillospirales; family Oscillospiraceae; genus Onthomonas. Next base: position 2,872 of record CAMNOL010000107.1, on the reverse strand, counting down.
TGGCCGCCGTCGCCGGCGTTGATGATGGGTTTGGTGGCCACCTGGGCGGCGGCGTAAGGCGCGCCCTCCTTGGGGTGTCGCATGGCGATGATGTCGGCATAGCCGCAGACCACCCGGATGGTGTCGCCCACAGTCTCTCCCTTGGAGGTGGAGCTGCTGCTTGCCTCAGAGAAGCCCAGCACGTTTCCGCCCAGGTCCAGCATGGCCGCCTCAAAGGACAGGCGGGTGCGGGTGGAGGGCTCGAAGAACAGCGTTGCCAGCTTCTTGCGGCGGCACACATCCTGGTATTTCTCCGGATTTGCGATGATGTCCTCGGCGACGGTGATCAGCTCGTCGATCTCCCCCGTCGTCAGGTCCGTGATATTCAGAAGATTTCTCATGTGACACGATCCTTTGCATCAGAATATTCTCACATTCTCCGGAGCGCACACTCCGCAGAATTCCACAGTATTATTCTGACGCAAACGGGGGAAAAAATCAATATCCCCATTCGACTATCTTTTTCCCCGGATTGTTTTTTCCTTTGGTCAGTATTCCGGAATGATTCCTTTGCCGATGGCTGAATCTCCGAAAGAATCACACAGCGGTGGGCCTCGCCGCTCCCTCTCTGACCGGCAGAGGGAAGGGGGTTCTCCTTGCAATTTCCGTCCAGTGTGCTATGATAGTGGGACAAGTGCGGGCCGGGGCAGGCGTCCGCGAAGTCCTTTCCCGGTTTTGTTTTGGTTTTTCCATCAAAGGAGTGTTGTATCATGTACCGAAAACTCATCGCCCTGCTGCTGTCAGCCTGCTGTCTGTTTTGCCTGAGCGCCTGCGGGAAGCAGAAAGGGAAGGCTGACGTCCCGGCCTCTGGCAGCTACACCGCCGTCATCACCGTGAAGGATTACGGCACCATCACCGTGGCGCTGGACGGCGAAGCCGCTCCCATCACCGTGGAGAACTTTGTGAAGCTGGCAAAGGACGGCTTCTACGACGGCCTGACCTTTCACCGGATCATCAGCGGATTTATGATTCAGGGCGGCGACCCCACAGGCACCGGATCCGGCGGCTCGGATGAGACCATCGTCGGAGAATTCTCCGCCAACGGCTGGGAGAACCCCATCTCCCACAAGCGGGGTGTGATCTCCATGGCCCGTGCTCAGGACCCGGACAGCGCCTCCTCCCAGTTTTTCATCGTCCACCAGGATTCGGACTTTCTGGACGGACAGTATGCCGCCTTCGGCACCGTCACCGAGGGCATGGAGGTGGTGGACGCCATCTGCGACGCGGTCAGCGTGGAGGACGACAACGGGACGGTGCTCCCGGAAAACCAGCCGGTCATCGAGTCCATTACGATTTCTGAATAACCGATGAAACAGAAAGCAGGGTTCCCCCGTATTGGAAGGAACCCTGTTTTTTTATCGGTATCCGAACAGCATGGCAAGTCCTATGGAGAACAGAATCCATAGAATAACGACCACCGGGGCGGGCAGCACATTTCCTGTGGCCGACAAAACCACACCAGAGAGCAGAAAGCCACCCAAGGAGCAGAGAAGTGCCCCAAAGCCGGACATATGGTACTCCTTCTCCTTCTTTTTTGGCGCTGTGGAATGGGTTTGATGCTGGGATGCAGGGCTGCTTTTCCCTCTGTCGGAAGGGGCGGACGAGCTCTGCGGGGTGCTGGAGCTGTCATTCACCAGTTCGTAGTCCACGTACCGATCGAATGCATCATGTTTCCCGTTGTGATTCCAATCATTCAAGTCCACCTTGAACGCCTCCTTCAGGGATTGAAAATCGAAGGTGTGTCACAGTTCTTTTGCCAGCTGCCTGACCACCCACTGCCAGGAGCGTCCGGTGCTGCGGCAGAGTTGGGCGATGCTCTCATATTCCGGATAGCGGCGCTCCCCTTCCGGGCCCATACAGCATTTCACGGTGACGGTACCCAGACTGGTTTCCACCTGCTCCGCCCTGCGGGGCAGCACTGTGCGGGCCATGGTCTGGCGGCGGATGCCGATGGTGGTGGTCTCCCGGAACAGAATGTTCTCCATAGTCTCCCGAACGGCTTCCTCACAGAGCACCGTCAGCAGCACCCCCGGGCGCTGTTTTTTCATATAGATCGGTGTGGAAAACACCTCTCTGGCTCCGGCCTCCAGCAGCTGTCCGGTCACATGACCCAGGGCCTCGCCGGTGCAGTCGTCCAGGTTGGTCTCCAGCTTGACGACGGTGTCCTCATTGGGCCCTTCGGTTTCAATCAGCATCAGGCGCAGGAAGCTGGGGCGTTCATAGGCCCGTTTGCCCGCTCCCATGCCGGTTTTCAGCACCCGGAATCCAGTGGGCAGCGCTCCGGAGGTCCGCACTGCGGCGGCAATGGCGGCGCCGGTGGGGGTCACCAGCTCGCCCCGGGCGGAGGTGATGGTCAGCGGCAGGCTGTGGGCCTCCACAATGTTCAGCACCGCAGGCACCGGCACCGGAAGAATCCCGTGCTGGCAGCGGACGCTGCCCGTGCCCTCGCACAGCTCGGGGAGGATGTAATCCTCCACCCCCAGGCTGTCCAGCAGCACCGCCGCAGAGGCGATGTCCACAATGGAGTCCACCGCTCCCACCTCGTGGAAGTGAACCTGATTCTCCGGAACGCCGTGGGCTTTGGACTCCGCCGCTGCCAGAATTCGGAAAATCTTCTCTGCCAGGGCGTGAGCGCCGGGGGTCATGTCCGCGTGGGACAGCAGGTGGAGGATCTCCGGCAGGCCGGTGTGGTGGTGGTGGTGGTCATGGTGGTGCTCATGGTCGTGATGGTGTTCATGGTCATGATCATGCTCATAGCCGTGCTCCAGCTCATGGTCGTGATGGTGTTCATGGCCGTGTTCCTGTTCATGGTCATGGTGGTGCTCATGGCTGT
>CAMNOL010000106.1 GCA_946546815.1 uncultured Oscillospiraceae bacterium | reverse complement strand
GCCTCTCTGCGGGCAGTTTCTTCGGGGGTGCGTTTTCTCTTTGCCATAATATTCAACCTCCATAATGATGTTTTATTCTACACCATTATGGAGGTTTACACAATTTTTGGGATAGTCTCTTTAAAAACCTTGATTTGACCTTTCACTTGTTTGACTGATATGGTATAATTGACATGAAATTTACTGACGGTAACCGTAGGGTATCCCTGTGCAGGCGCAATCGACTTTCCCCTCGCCGGAGAACGGCTGTCAGCAGCTTCTCCCAAGGGAACTGCGGGTTCTCTGAGCAATCAAAGACTGAATCAGTGATGGAAAGGCCGGTGTAAAAATGAAATATGAACCATACCGTGCCTCTCTGCTGCTGACAGGAGAAGCGATCGACCGGGTCTCCGAGCAGATCGAAGGGTTTCTTCGTGCGCTGAAAGCGGAGCGTGCCAATGTGTTTCGCATCCGGCTCTCACTGGAGGAGGCGCTGCTGCGCTGGCAGGATCACTTTGGAGATGAAGCTGCCTTTTCGTGCTTTATCGGTATGCGGCGGGGCCGGCCCATTATCACGCTGGAGCTGGCAGGGGAAGCCTACGACCCCCTCAGCCGCTCGGAAAACGATCTTGGGGCCTGGAGCGACACCCTGCTGAGCGGCATCGGAATCACACCAAATTACAACTACAACCGGGGCGTTAACATCGTTCAGCTGAAGCTGCACAAGCACAGAAGCAATCCTGCGCTAAGCCTGCTGGCGGCGACTGTGATAGGCGTTACAGTGGGGGCGGCGGGAATGGCTGCGTTTCCGCCGGCACTGCGCCTCACCATGGTCACCACCGTTTTGGGCCCGATCCAAACTGCGTTTTTCCGGATCTTAAATGCAATTGCAGGTCCGGTCATTTTCTTCTCCGTGCTGAATGTGGTCTGCGGTGTGGGCAATGTTGCCACCATGGGAAAAAGCGGAAAGTTGCTCATCCGGCGTTTTTTGCTTCTCAGCAGTGTGATCACCCTGCTCAGCACCGCAGTGGCGGCGCCGTTTTTCCAGCTGACCCAGACTGAGATGACGGTGAACAGAAGCCTGTTTTCCCATCTGCTGGATTTTCTGCTGCGAATGGTCCCTTCTGACGTACTGACCCCCTTTTCCCAGGGGGACTCCCCGCAGCTGATCATGCTTGCCATTGTGCTGGGCAACGCAATGCTGGTATTGGGCAGCCAGGCTGAGGGATTGGTGTCCCTTGCGGATCAGGCAAACGCCATCGGGCTGCTGATTGCCGACTGGGTCAGCGGACTCACCCCGGCATTTGTGACCCTGCTTTTGATTCTGGGCATCTGGGACAACGCCCTGATGCCTCTGCTGGGCATTTGGAAACCGCTCCTGATCTTTACCGTACTGAGCATGGCAGCCCTGGGAGTGAGTCTGCTGCGGGTCTGCTTCTCCGTCAAGGTGGCCCCCATGACCCTGATCCGGAAAATGAAGCGTTCCTTTCTGCTGGCGTTCCGGACTGCTTCGGTGAATGAGGCCTACGGAGAAAATCAGATCTGCTGCGTGCGAAAGCTGGGAATCAGTGAGGAGCTGGCAAATTACGGACTGCCTCTGGGACTGGTCATTTATATGCCGGCGGGAATCATGTGCACCATGATTTTGACCCTCTACGCCGCCCAGTGCTCCGATGTGCCCGTTTCCATTGGTTGGTATATGGTGGGGGTATTCCTCACCGTGGCGCTGCAGACGGCAAGTCCTCCGGTGAGCGGAGTCAATCTGCTGGCCTATGCCGCAATTTTTGCCCATCAGGGCATCCCATCCAGCTCGTTGACAATCGCAATGGTGGCAGATATTCTGTTCTGCTTTTTGTCCTCTGCTGTTAATCAGGCCATGCTTCAGCTGGAGCTGGTGCTGGAAGCGGACCGCATGGAGTTGTTGAACCATACCTTATTACAGAAAAAGAAAAAGTCCAAACAGCAACAATAAAAAGGAGCATCTACTATGGAAATCAAAAAGACCTCTGAAAACGGGACCCTGCGGATTGCGCTGGAGGGCCGCCTGGACACCACAACCGCCCCCCAGCTGGAGGCGGAGCTGAAGCGCGGGCTGCCGGGCACAAAGGAGCTGGTTCTGGACCTGGAGAAGCTGTCCTATCTGTCCTCCGCCGGACTGCGGCTTCTGCTGTCCGCACAGAAAACCATGTTGAAACAGGGAAGCATGAAGGTGCGGAATGTCAACGAAACCATCATGGAAATCTTTGAGATTACCGGGTTTGCAGACATTCTGACCATTGAGTAAATGAGAGGTTGTTATGCCGGATAAAAGCGTAAGAGAAATGGGCAACCTGGAGCGGAAGCACCATGCCCTGGCCGCTCGCATGTTCCACTCCATCCTCATGTGCGGGGTGATTCTCGGAGCCGTTATGCTGGCGGTGGGCCTGGGACTGTATGTGGTAGAGCTGACCAATCAGTACATCAATGAGGCGTTTGACCTGTCCCGCAACGCCAGCGGAATTGTGCAGAAGGTGGTGGATGTGGAATCCTATTCCACCCGGGTTCTGGAGATTTATCGGGAGCTGTCCGAGGAGGAGCGGGAACAGGTTGGCACGGAGGCGTACCACCAGCACTTTGCTCACCTCACCGAAGAAGCGGACTATCAGCAGCTGATTGGCATTCTGAAGGATTTTAACGAGAGCAGTGATGTGAACAACATCTATTTTGCCGTCTATGATGAGGAGCAGTCCGCCCTGATTTATGTGGCGGATCCCGATGAGTCCCAGGAGACTTACTTCCCCATCGGAACGTGGTTCAGGATTACTGCCAAGCAGGCGAAAAAGTTCAGAAACTGGGACGGAGTCAGCAGATTGTTCCATATCGGTTTCTCAGATCAGCATGGTCTGATGTGTACCAGCGGTGTGCCCATGAAAAACAGCAGCGGTGCTGTGATTGGATATCTGTTGGCCAATACCACAATGGAGGAGCTGTCCCACAGCGTGGGGAGCTTCCTGCTGCAGTACATGACGGCGCTGATTCTGGTGACGTTTCTGCTGGGGTACTTCCTGACGCAGCATATGAAAGAGACGCTGGTGGATCCCATCAATGAGATCGCCGATGCGGCCCTCAGCTACGTTCAGGATCGAAAGCACGGCAGCTCCGGCATTCTCCATTTCGGCAGTCTGAACATTCGGACCGGCGACGAAGTGGAGAACCTGAGTCTGATCATGGCGGACATGGAGCGGGAGCTGATCGAATACGACAAGAATCTCACCAAGGTCACCGCGGAAAAGGAACGCATCGGCACCGAGCTGGCACTGGCCACCCGGATTCAGGCGGATATGCTGCCCGGCATTTATCCCGCCTTCCCGGAGCGCCCGGAGTTTGACGTCTATGCCACCATGACGCCGGCCAAGGAAGTGGGCGGAGACTTTTACGACTTCTTCCTCATCGACGAAGATCACCTGGGACTGGTCATTGCAGACGTGTCCGGAAAGGGAATTCCGGCTGCCCTGTTTATGATGGCATCCAAGATTCTGCTGAACAACGCCGCCATGTCCGGAAGATCTCCCGGTGCCGCCCTGGAGCTGGTGAACAGCCAGATCTGCTCCAACAACCGGGAAGAAATGTTCGTCACCGTCTGGCTGGGCGTGCTGGAGCTGTCTACCGGCAGATTGAAGGCCGCCAACGCAGGACATGAGTACCCAACGCTGCAGAAGCCCGGAGGGAAATTTGAGCTGGTGAAGGACCGGCATGGATTTGTCATCGGCGGTATGGCGGGGATGCGCTACCGGGAATATGAGCTCCAGATGGAGCCCGGGGCAAAGCTGTTCGTGTACACCGACGGCGTGGCGGAGGCCACCAACGCTGCCGGAACACTGTTTGGCACCGAGCGGATGCTGGCGGCGCTGAACAAGCACCCGTCGGCAGCTCCCAGGCAGATTTTGGAAACCGTCAATGCGGAGGTCGCCGCCTTTGTGGATCAGGCCCCCCAGTTTGACGACCTGACCATGCTCTGCCTGGAGTACAGCGGTCCGGAAGGAAAAGGCAGGGAGGAGGACGAGAACGTGAAAGAAATGACCATTTATGCGTCGGTTAAGAATATCCCGGCGGTGACTGCTTTCGTGGACGAACATCTGGAGTCCCTGGGCTGCTCCATGAAGGCGCAGATGCAGATCGACATCGCCATCGACGAGATTTTCGGCAACATCGCCCAGTACGCCTACGCCCCCGAGACCGGACAGGCCACTGTAAAGCTGGAGACGGAGCAGGACCCCCTGGCGGTTGTCATCACCTTCATTGATCGCGGCGTGCCTTATGACCCGCTGGCCAAGGAGGACCCGGATATCAGCCTGGACGCCAGTGAGCGTGAGGCCGGTGGTCTGGGTATTTTCCTGGTGAAGAAGACCATGGATGACATGAGCTATGAATACAAGGACGGCCAGAACATTCTCCGAATCCGAAAGAAACTGTAAAAATATGTTTTTGAATGATTGTCAGATACTTGCAGTAATAAAGAGGACAAATCCATGAATTTCGTACCCTATAACGCTTCCGTTGCCAAACGGGAGCCGGTATCCTACAAGCTGGTGCCCATGGACCGGGACCTGGTGGAGCAGGTGGCTCAGATTGAGCGAAACTGCTTCTCCCATCCCTGGACGGAGGAAATGCTCAACGAGCAGCTGGACAATATGCTTTCCTCCTGGATCTGCGCCTATGGCG
>CAMNOL010000105.1 GCA_946546815.1 uncultured Oscillospiraceae bacterium | reverse complement strand
GGAGTAAATGGGACTGCTGCAAAAAGCGGTGGAGACCTATGACGCACATCAGCAGCTTGTGGGCAAGAGCCAGGTGGACCATGAGACGTTGGCCCCGATTTGCCATATTGTCACTAGAGCAGACATCGAGATAACGCTGGACGAAACAGGCAGGTTTCAGCAGGCCAGAGCAGTGGACAAGTCGGAACCAAAGATCCTGATTCCCGCCACAGCGGATTCAGGAGGACGCACCAGTGCTCCATGCGCCCATCCCTTGTGCGACCAGCTGTTTTATCTGGCACCCTATGATGAGAAAAGGCACCCCTTGTATGTGGAACAGCTGGAACGTTGGGTGGAGTCATCCCACAGCCACCCCATGCTCCGACCCATTCTCCAATATATCAAGGCAGGAACAATTTTGGAGGATTTATCCCGCTGCAGCGTCATTCAACTGAACGAAAAAGGCCGTCCGGAAAAGGAGAAACAGCTGGTTCGCTGGCGAGTTGTGGGAATCGAAGGGGAGGAGAGCGCCTGTTGGACAAATCAGAGCCTCTTCCGCTCCTTTATTGACTGGTATCAGGATACGCAGAGAGACGACGAGCCGATGCTGGACATGATTACCGGAGAGTGGGATGCTCTGGCAAAACAGCATCCCAAGGGAATCATCCCCATCAATGGAAACGCCAAGCTCATCTCCGCCAATGACGGCAGCGGCTTCACCTACCGGGGGCGTTTTTTAACCGCTTCTCAGGCGGCTAGCGTCGGCTATGTGTCCTCCCAAAAGGCACACAATGCCCTGCGCTGGCTGGTGGCGGAGCAGGGGGTTGCCTTTGGAGGACGCACCTTCCTGTGCTGGAATCCCCAGGGCAAGAAAACCCCCAAGCCCACCGGTGTGTTTGCCAAGCGCAGCAAAACCCCTGTCGTCAGTCCCACAGAGTACCGGGAGAACCTGAGGAACACGCTGAACAGCTGGCGCAGTGAGCTTCCGGAGGCGAAGGACGGCGTGGTCATCGCCGCCTTTGACGCTGCCACCACCGGCCGCCTGTCCCTGACCTATTACAACGAGCTGGTGGGTTCCGACTTCCTCCAGCGCCTCCACGACTGGGACGAGTGGTGCTGCTGGCCCCGCTTTCCCTACGGCATCGAAGCGCCTTCCCTGAGACAGATTGTGAACTTTGCCTTTGGCACGTTGCAAAACGGAAAATTCGACACCAAGGACGCAGTCCTGCGGGAACAGATGCAGCGCTTGGTGGCTTGCCGAGTGGACAGGGCGTTGCTGCCATCGGATATCGAGCGCTCGCTGGTCCACCGGGCGTCCCGGCTGGAGCTGTACGGGGATGATAAAAAGAGCAATTATCTGCGCAGCGAAATCCTGTTTACGGCCTGCGCCGTGATTCGCAAATACCATTATGACCACAAGAAGGAGGAATGGAGTATGTCTCTGGAAGCAGAAAAGAGGGACAGAAGCTACCAATACGGGCGGCTGCTGGCGGTGCTGGAGAAGGTGGAACGGGACACCTACGGCACCGATGAGGGACGGGAGCCCAACGCCATACGGATGCAGTCCGTGTTCTGCCAGCGGCCCCTCTATGCGGCCAGCACCATTGAAAAGCAGCTGGAGCGGGCCTATTTCCCCCGGCTGAGACCTGGAAGCCGGGTTTTCTACAAAAACCTCATTGGAGAAATTATGGAAATGATTCACGAAAGCCCGGAGAGCGAGTGGAACCGGCCGCTGAAGGACACCTATCTGATGGGGTACTACCTCCAGCGCAGTGAGCTTTACAAGGGCAAAAAGGAAACCGATACAACCGAACAGGAGGAAAACTGAAATGAGCGTGCTGAAGAACAAGATTGATTTTGTGGTGCTGGTATCTGTGTCCATGGCCAACAGCAACGGTGACCCGCTGAACGGCAACCGCCCCCGCACAGACTACAACGGCTTTGGCGAGATTTCTGACGTGTGCATCAAGCGCAAAATCCGCAACCGGATGCAGGATATGGGACAGAAGATTTTTGTCCAGTCCGAAGATCGCTGCGACGATGGATTCGGCAGCCTGAGCGAGCGGGCCTCTGCGACGCTGAAAAAGATCAAGGACCGGGACGAATACGCAAGGCTGGCCTGCGAAACCTGGATGGATGTGCGCACCTTCGGACAGGTTTTTGCATACGGAGGCTCCAAAAAGGGCGAAGGCGTGTCTGTGGGCGTCCGGGGTCCGGTGTCCATTCATCAGGCGGTGAGCCTGTCTCCGGTGGAAATTGAATCGCTGCAGATTACCAAGAGCGTCAGCGGCGAGAAGAAGGGAAAGGATCAGGCCCGCGCTTCCGACACCATGGGCATGAAGCACTTTGTCCGCTTCGGCCTGTACAAGATCAAGGGCTCCATCAATGTGCAGCTGGCGGAAAAGACCGGCTTCACGGAGGAGGATGCCGAGATCGTGAAGGAGTGCCTGCGGACCCTGTTTGAGAACGACGCCTCTTCCGCCCGCCCCGAGGGATCCATGGAGGTGGTGAAGCTCTATTGGTGGAAGCACAACTGCCCCAGCGGCCAGTATTCCTCCGCCAAGGTACATCGTCTGGTCACAGCAAAGCTCAAAGAGGAAGATACCGTGCCTTCCTGCGTGGAAGATTATGAGATCACGCTGGATTCCCTTCCCGGCCTGGAGCCGGAGGTCATGGATGGCCTATAAGGAGGAGGAGTTTCTCCAGCTTTCCGGCATTCAGCACTTCCTCTTCTGCCGCCGCCAGTGGGCGCTCATTCATTTGGAACAGCAGTGGGCGGAGAACTACCGCACCACGGATGGGATGCTGATGCACAAAAATGCCCATGACGACCAGCAGCGTACCCGCCGGGGGGATGTTCTGACCGTTCGGGCCATGAACATCCACTCGGCCAGGCTGGGGATCTCCGGACAGTGTGACGTGGTGGAGTTTCACCGCTGCCCAGAGGGTGTGACGCTCTCCGGTATCGAGGGGCTGTGGATACCCTACCCGGTGGAGTACAAGCGGGGCAAAGCAAAGCCCAACGAGATGGACGAGGCGCAGCTGTGCGCCCAGGCCCTTTGCCTGGAGGAGATGCTGTGCTGTGACATCCCGGAAGGGGCGCTGTTTTACGGCGAAACCCGCCACCGTCAGACCGTGACCTTTACACCGGAGCTGCGCTCCATCGTGGAGGAGACAGTGAAAGAAATGCACCAGCTCTACAAACGGGGGAGCACACCCAAGGTGAAGCCCAGAAAAGGATGCAATGCCTGTTCGTTGAAGGACCTGTGTCTGCCCAAGCTGATGCAGAAAGCGTCCGTGGCGTCTTATTTGCGCCGGGGGCTGGAGGACTTGACATGAGAAAGCTGCTGAACACGCTGTTTGTCACAAAAGAGGACGCTTATGCTGCGCTGGATGGGGAAAACGTGGTGATCCGGCAGGGGGAGGAGATGATCGGCCGCTTTCCGCTGCACATTTTGGAGGGCATTTACCTGTTTACCTACCCGGGAGCCTCTCCGGCACTAATGGGAAAATGTGCGGAATCAGGGATTGATCTGGTGTTTTTCAGTCCCAGAGGTCGGTTTTTGGCCAGAACCACCGGACAGAGCCGGGGGAATGTGCTGCTTCGGCGAACCCAGTACCGCGCGGCGGATGACCCGCTGCAAAGCTGCCGCATTGCCCGGAATTTTATCTTTGGCAAGGTCAGCAACGCCCGACAGGTGATTGACCGGACGCGAAGGGATCACAGTGCCAGAGTGGATACAGAACGGTTCAGGAGTGCTTCTGACCGGCTCAAGGTCATGATGGGACAGATCCTGGAAGAGCGAACGTTGGATGGCCTGCGGGGGCTGGAAGGGGCTGCTGCACAGCTGTATTTTGGTCTCTTTGACCAGATGATTCTGCGGGAGAAGAAAGAGTTTTTTTTCAGAACTCGGAGCAGACGCCCGCCCATGGACCGGGTCAATGCGATGCTGTCTTTTGTCTATGTCATGTTGGGCAGTGACTGTGCCAGCGCGCTGGAAATGGTGGGGCTGGACGCCTACGCTGGGTTCCTCCACCGGGACAGGCCGGGGAGGACGTCACTGGCACAGGACCTGCTGGAGGAGCTGCGCCCCTGCATGGCAGACCGGTTTGTTCTGACCTTGATCAATGACCGGCAGATTGCACCCAAACACTTTGAGGAGCAGGAGAGCGGAGCGGTGCTTTTAACCCAGGAGGGCCGGCGCATCATCCAACGGGAATGGCAGGCGAAAAAGCAGGCCGTCATTACCCATCCTTTCCTGAAGGAGAAGGTCCCTTGGGGATTGATCCCTTATGTACAGGCCCTGCTTCTGGCACGGTATTTGAGGGACGATTTGGATGGGTACCCGCCGTTTTTGTGGAAGTGAGGTCTGCTTATGCTGGTAGTTATCACGTATGACGTGAGTACAGAAGACGCCGCTGGTCGAAAGCGACTGCGAAAAGTTGCAAAACAGTGCGTCAACTATGGGCAGAGGGTTCAAAACTCTGTGTTTGAGTGCTCACTGGATGCGGCACAGTACCGACTGCTTCAGGCAAAGCTGATCGGACTGATTGACCAGGAGAAGGACAGCCTGCGTTTCTATAACCTGGGGAATCATTATCAAACAAGAATTGAGCACTTTGGGGTGAAAGGGGGGTACGACGCGGAAGGATTGCTGATGCTGTAATGCGAAGCGGAAGCTGACATGAATTCCCGGTCAGGTTCGCACGAACGAGCAGGCCGGAACAGCCTGTTTTTGCAACAAATGGGAAAGCTTCAGGCAATAGAGTACAGCAATTTGTGCTCTTTTGTACAAAAGGCAGGCAGAAAACAGGAAATCTGTTGGTGCCTTTTGCTGTCGCCCTCCCCACGGAGGGCGTGGATTGAAAT
>CAMNOL010000104.1 GCA_946546815.1 uncultured Oscillospiraceae bacterium | reverse complement strand
TGAAATACTCCTCACTCAGAAAAAACGTGGCATCCTGCGCCAAATCCTGATGCAGATACCAGATGCTTTCCGCAATTTCAAGTCTCTCATGGCCGATTGCCCCGTCAATGGCCTCCGCCGGGGCAAAAACACCGGCGTGAATCAGATTGTCAATCCGATCCGCCGCCTCCTGCCAACTGAACAGGACGGAATCCGCACTCCGAACTGTGTTTCCCTGTGCCACCTGGATACCGTCCGGCTGGAACCAGACTGCGTAAGGCTCTCGGTCAATGACGATACCTCTGCCGCTCTCGCCGCCGAAGCTCAGGAACTCATTCCGCAGGAAATCTGCAAAATCAGAGCCTCCCAGCTGATGGTAAGCCAGAATCCGAAGGACGCTGTTGCGCCGGTTCCCGCCAAGGCGAAGAACCTCGTCGAAAACCTCCTGGGGAACGCCCACGGGCGTTTCCTCCATGGCAAGCTGAATCTGGCCTTCCAGTGCGGAGCTTCTGCGCCTGCGCCGCTGACGTCTTACACCAGAATCAGCTCGCTGCGCACCATCTCGTCCACCCGGCTCTGGAGGTTGGCCATGTACTTCGCCCACTCCAGGGGCTGGCGCTGCCGGTCGGGAATCTGCTCCTGCTTCATCAGGCTGTCCTTGAGGTTCTGTTCCATCTCCTCGGCCTGCATCTGAACTTCCTCCAGATGTTTGTACAGCGTCCCCCGGATCAGGTACAGCCCGTACAGATTCGTCAGGGCCAGGAACTTCTGGCGTTCCAGCGCCCAGCGGCCCAGCTGCTGCTGCTCGTTCCTCTCGTCCAGCGTGAGATTGGGCAGGAACACTCTCGTGCCGTTCATTACTTCTCTGCGGTAAGTCAGCTCTTTCATTTTGACGCTCCTTCTGCATTTCCTGTTTAACGGTGTATTCGATGCCTCTCAGCAGCTCCTCGGCAACAGAACCAGTGAGACAGCCCAAAGCGTAGATACGGTCTGCCTGCTCCTGGGGTGTCAGGCCGTCCATCAAGGCTGCGAGAGACTGATTGATGATAGAAAAGTCGTAGTGCTCTGCGGGTTTCATATCGCAGCGGTTCAGCACTTCATAGAATACAGACAGCTGATCCAGCTCCAGTGCCAGCTCCGTATCCTCACCCAGCATTGGCAGAAACCGGTCAAAGGTCTCATCGTTTCCAGTTCGCCCCAGCACAGCAGCCCTCGACGCCTCGTAAAAGACGCCGGTGGGATGGCCCTCAGCAGGAACGCTATCATAGGCATTGTGAAGGAACGCTGTGACGGCTTCGGCGTAGCGCTCCTGATACTGCCACACCAGAACCGGGCGGCTTTGGGCGGTAGCATAGGTGTCTCCCAAGTCGAAAACGTAGAAGAAGCTGTTGTCTCTCCGAATGTCCGGGATGGCGATGCCATGAGAACCGGGGCGAATACGCCGCCGGAGGGTATGGTTCCACTGGTCAAACGTCGCAGCAGCGGTGACGTTGGGATTCTGGGCATAGATAAAAGCCTGCTGCCAGAAGCTGTACTTGTACAGCCTGGATTGTGCGCGCAGGAACCCCAGATAAGTGGAAGGGTCGGCGCAACCTCCCAGCCGCCGACCCACAAGTTCCGATAATTCTAATTGTCGCTGTTGGTTCATGTATTACCTCCAAATGATTACCAAATAGTCATTTCTTTTTCGGAGAAACCGAGCTGCCTCATGCTGTCATAGAGTGAGGCAAAAGCAATCAGCGGGATGGCCAGCATGATGAAGAGCAAAAGCAGGAGCATAATGAGAAGAATCAGATTCAACATTTCAGTCAGCGCTCCTTTCTGCGAAAAGGGCCAAAGCAATAGACATAGTATTCATAATTCGGTTTCTCCTTTGAAAAAGACGAGTTTAATTTTCAGATGTTCGTGAGCTGAGCGCTGCAAGAATCAGCAAAATCAGAATGGCAGCGCAGCCCAGACGGAGCATTTGCTCCGAGTGGATGTCCTCCTCTGAGGACTCCAGAGGAATCTCTTCCATTTCTGCGGAAGAGGCTTCAGGTATGGTTTCATCGGATTCCTGTTCACGAGGTCTTGTCCCGGTGCGGTCACAGTAGACCAGGTAGCGGTACTTTCCTCCGCTTCGGTAGGGGTGGCAGGTTACGAGGGTAATCATGTCCCGGCCTTCCTGGATGTAGACGGCACTCAGGTCATCCGGGCGAATGACCTTGATTTCAGAAACGGTGTAAGTCAGCGTTTCCCAGGGGTTTTCAATGGTCACAGTGTTGCCCGGTTTCAGCTTTTCAATCTCCCGGAAGTAAGGCGCTCCATGATAGCCTCTGTGTCCGGCAATCACAGCGTTGGTATTCGTCCCGCCAATAGGGACACTGGTCTGCCCGAGAACAGCGGCTCCACTTGCCAGGTTCTCAGTGGTTGCTCCAAGGTAGAGAGGCAACTCCACCTCCATGGCTGGGATAGAGATTGCTCCAAACACTGCTCCGGCTTCCAGCCCATCAAAAGGTGGCTGTTCATAACTCCAGGCATCCGCCAGTCCTGACTGCTTGTCCGCATAGATTTGAGCGTTGTAAGCCTGAAAACGCTCAAGCATGGCCTCATACTGGGAAGAATCTTCATTGTCAGGAGCAGAAGTGTCCTGACTGGTGGAACGGTGCTTCTCCCGAAAGACGGAGACAATGCTTTTGCTTTGCCGTGCAAAGTAAAGGCTGTACAAATCCGGAGCCAGGAACAATCCCAGCCCTGCAAGCAGGAGCAGGACACCGGCAATGATGGTCAATCGTTTCATTCTCTTTTCCCCCATTTCCCGTAAACCAGGAACGCCAGAATCGCAACGGTGACGAGGATGACACCAGCCATCAGTGCGTGGGCATATTCCCGCATCCACTGAGAGGTAACCGGAGCTTCTTTCTCCGTCTCCACACGGGAAATTTCAGCTTCTTCGTAGGGTACGCGCTTTCCCCGCACCAGCAGGCGGTGACTGTTGACCCCGTAAGGGGTGCAGGTGACGAGGGTGCAATAGTCCTTTCCCGGCTCCACGCCCAATGCAGAGCAGTCGTAGGGCTCAACGACAAGAATCTGATCCACTTCATAGGCCAGTGTTTCCCCCAGCGTCTGGAGGAAGAACAGGTCGCCATTCTCCAGTTCTGTGAGGTCAGTGAACAGCTTTGCATGGTTGAGGCCAGTGTGAGCAGAGAGGACACAGTGGGTGCTCTCTCCTCCGATGGGCAGAGAGCTGCCCTCAAGGTGGCCCACGCCATTTTCCAGAACTGCGGCGCTGGTGCCGTGGTAAACGGGCAGGAATACGTCTATTCTGGGAATCTGAAGGTAGGACATGATGCCGGTCTCACTGGTGGAAAGGAGCTTTGGGTACTCTCCCGAAAGGCTGTCTTTTTTCTCCTGCCGGAAGGGGTCAGTGAGTTTAATCCTGCCATTGGCCAAAGCTGCATTGTACTCAGCGGCCTGCTCCCGCATGGCATCCAGCTCAGTGGTATCAATGGCTGCGGTGTCTCTGGAATAGGTGGAAATCAGGGAGTCCACTCGATGCTCAAAAATGTAATTGGAAACGATGGGATAGATGAGCAGGGTGAAGCTGACCAGAATCAGGGAGATGGAGGCCGCAAGCTCATGTTTTTTCAGAAATAGGAGTAGTTTCATAGTACATCAGTGGGCGGCGGCGCAAACCGCCGCCCAAACACAGGAAGGTAAAAACTTACTTTGCGCTGTTGGCAGAACGCTTGCCCTTGCGGAGCAGGAACACGCCGCCAGCCACGCCGATCACGCCGCAGATGGTAATCATCCAGGTGCCAGCGCCGCCGGTTTTGGGCAGCTCAAAGTCCCGATTGTTCTGAATGCTCAGATCCACCAGAGCGTTGGCGGACACGCCGTCGGCGGACATCTTTGCGCTGGTGTTGTCCACAATGGCGAATGCCTCTTTGCTGAGTACGTCCACAATCTCGGTGTGGTCAGTCTCACTGCCGGTGAGACAGGCGACGGAGGGGGTGATGCTCTGCTCTGTGCAGTAAATCTCAATGGTGATTTTGCCCTTCAGCAGAGAGTAGCCCTTGTCTGTTTTTACCTCGGTCAGGTCGTAGGTATCAGCTTCCAGACCCTTGATGACCAGAGAACCGGAGGCGGCGGGAGAGAACAGAGTGGCGTCCTTCTCGTCCTTGGCCTCGCCGGTGGCGTAGTAGAGGCCGTCCTCGCCGGTGGCGGTGAGATAATAGCCGTCCTTCTTGTTGTAGAGGTTAAACTGCACCTTGGTGGCATCGCCCTGGCCGTCAGAGAAGTTCTTGTCCAGGTTGATGCCGTAGGTGTAGACCTTGGCCTTGTCCTCAATGGTGTTGAAGTAATCCTCGCTGGTGCGGCGGTAAGTGAGCTTCACATGGTTGGGGTTGCCCTCGTCGCCGCAGATCATGTCGGCAGTGGAGCTCACCTTCACGGTGTAGCTGACCACCATCCACTTGTCGGAGTAGCCGGGATTCATCTCGGCAAAGCCCTGGGCAGTGGGCTTCACAGTCATGCGGGTGCCGTCAGCGGTGTTCTCATAGGAGGCGGTGAACATGGAAGGATTGGTGCCCTCAGTCCAGGTAGCGATGGGAGAACCGGTAGCGTTTCGGGCGTTTTCCTCGTTGTCGTAGAAGGAAATCTGGGCGTCCCGGTTGTAGGTCAGACCCTTGGACAGATTGTCGGTGAAGGTGTACTCGGTGAGATAGGTTGCCTTGGAGGTCAGAGTGGGAATCTTGGAAACAACACGATAGTCCAGGGTGTCGCCCTCGGTCACTGTGGCAGTATCATCGAAGGTGCCATCCTCGGACACCAGCTTGTCCAGAATCGGGTCGTTATTCTGGTTTTTGGGGTAGGAGTGAACCTCGTAGAACCAGCGGTTGCCGGTCACATCGGTGCTGGGGAGGCTCATCAGGTAGGGGTTAACGGTGGTGTGGACGTTCTCAGGC
>CAMNOL010000103.1 GCA_946546815.1 uncultured Oscillospiraceae bacterium | reverse complement strand
AGGCGGAATAAGGCTCCAGAGGAGCGTTCCAGGGCGTGCCATGGTTGTCCGGACCTTCCGGGTAGCTGGAGTCGTTGGGATTTTGAAGCGCCCGGAGGAAATACACGGCGCACTCGATGCCCAGCTTTCCGGAGGTGACGAAACAGATGTCGTCTCCGGCGGCCACCACCGGCTTCATGGGATGGGTGATTTTTACATCCGTGATGCCCAGCTCCTCCAGCTCTCCGGCCTGCTGTTTCTCCTCCACCATCTTGTAGGTGCGCCACAGGGCCGTCTGAAAGGCCCGCTCCACGCTCTCGCTGAACCTCTGGTGCTTTGCGCAGCACTCCTCCCAGTGGTTCCCGGCCTGCTCGGTGACCGCCTGGGACTTGGCGCCCATATTGTTGCCGTCGATGTGAACCACGGCGATGAAGTTGTCCTTGCCCGCCAGGCTCCCAAACTCCTGCTCGTGGGCGTAATCCAGATTCTCCTCGGGAATGAGGGGATGCGGCTCCGCTTCCAGCTTCAGCCTCCGACCGGGCTCCCTGGGCTGGAAGGTGACCTCGTCCAGCTCCTCTAACCCAGTGCTCCGGCGGCGGAACACAGAGGAGCGCAGGCTCTTTTTCACCTCCAGCTCCCTCACCAGCTCCTTCAGGTTTTCGCCGGGAGACAGCTTCTCATTGTAGTCCAGCAGCTTGGCGAACGTCTCCATCCCGGCGAAGTCCGTATACGCCTTGTAGGTAATCTGCTGAACCGTTTTTTCTGCCTCTTCCCGGCTGTCGAACTGGAGAATGATGTGGCCGCCGCCGGCGTAGACCAGCCGCCGCTGCCGCTCCTCCTCTGTAAGATCGGGAAGGCACTGCTTCCACAGCTCCTCCGTTGCCACCCGAATGGCCCGGGAGCGTCTCCGGTTCTCCTTGAGAAACTTGCTGCTGAAGATGTACGCCTGCTTCTGGGAAACCTCCAGAATGGCAAGTGTTTTCGGCATGGAATCACGTCCTCTCTGTATATTCGTCACTCATGTGCTTTTTTCGCAGCTCGTCCCACAAAAAAGCACGGTATTTCTTCCGTGTCTCAGAAAAACTGCTTTTCGCCAGGCCCAGGAAGCCGGCAGCGGCGGCATCCTTCAGCCGCCCCACCATGCGCCGCTCATCGCTGTACCCGCCCAGGGGCAGGTAGTGCTCCCCTCGGATGGGGCTGCGCCGGATGGCGGGAAGGCTCACGCCGGGTTCCTTCTCCAGGCAGTGGTCCGAAAACGCTCCCAAGAGCACCTGTTCAATCCGGCTGCGGAAGCGGAAGTCCGGCTCCTCCTGACCGTCGTGCTCCAAATCAATCATGCCGGAGGTGTAAATCACCCGAAAGGCCTGGCGCCGCTTCTGCTCCCGGACACCCACGCGGTCCCTGTCCTCGCTGAACATCAGGGCAGCGGCCAGCAGCTCGCAGACCCTCGCCACGTCAAAGCCGTCCTCCTCCACCTGTCGGTAGCCCCGCTCCTCCCAGGAGAATGTTTCGCCCAGAGATGGGGCCTCCTCCGCAGCGCCAACGGGGACGTCCAGACTGACCAGCCGCGAGAAGCCCTCTCCGTCCTTCGTTTTCTTCCACCCAGTCACCTTTTCGTACTGGTCCTTCGCGCGCTGTTTGACCCGCCAGGCAAAGAAGGCTGTGAGAGAGCCCTTCTGAGGGTCGAAATGGGGCAGCTCGTCCACTGTTTTCAGCCAGCCGTCGTGAATCAGCTCCCGATGCTGTCTCCAGTTCCCCGGAAGCTTCATCTCCCGCACGCAGCTGTTCCAAAACGCCTCCCGGGAGGAATCCACGCTCTCCACGCCCCAGTCGGCAAGGTATTCTGCGCAGTCCCGCCCCGCCGGGTCATAGAGCAGAAAGGCGAGGGTCAGAATCTCGTCCCGCTGCTTTGGACAGTCCGGGTCAAACTGCCGCCCCAGCTCGTCCAGTCTCAGGCGCAGATCGCTCAGGGTTTTCGCCATATTGCTCCCCTCCTTTACAGCGCCAGAATCTGCTTCAGCATGGCGGCGGGGTCGCTGACCTTCAGCTCTGCGAGCATCCGCACCAGCTCATCCAGCTGGGCCAGGGCGGTGATGTCGAACACCCGCATGGGCGCTTTGCCCTCCACGCTGTGATCCACCTCCCCGTAGACCAGACAGCCGATCAGCACGTCTTTTCGCACCCGGTAGGCGTACTGAATGGCCATCAGCTCCGCAATGGGCATGGGCTTGTTGCCATAGGTCAGGCAGGCGTAAAGGGTATCCCCATCCTCGAACAGGGGAAAGAGCTTCTCGAACAGCTCAATCTGAGCGTTCACGTCCCCGGCGTAGGTCATGGTGACTTTTTCCGGCCCGGCGCAGACAAAGCCCTTTTCTGCCTGAAGGGCGGCCAGCTCCTCCTCCAGCTGCCGGAAATGGACGTGAGCCGCCTGGGTGTCGGGGGTCACGGCGATGACCCGAATCTCCTCCCCCCTCTGGGCATAGGCGTTGATGAGGGCCATCAGGGGAAACCGGGTGTCCCGGTCGTAGCGCAAAAGGTCGTTGCCCACGGCCTCATAGCGGCTCAGGCGCAGCTTGTCCTCCCCGTTGAGGATGGGCTGCAAGGGGGTAATCATGATGAATTTTTTCAAGTGAATCGTCTCCTTTCCCATGGAAGCCCTTCGCATTGGTTACACTATAGCAACCAATTCCGCTTCCAGTCAACTGGTTTTGTATAAGTTTCTTTTCTTTTGTTCGGTTTCGCGCCTCTGTCCTCTCATCGGAGGATCAGGCGGGCAGTTCGGTCTTTTCCGGATTCTTTTTTCTCTCTGGTTTTTTGGAACAGATGTGCGCTTTTGCGCCGACCTCCCGGAAACTGTTCTCTATTTTCGACCCTTTGGAAGACAATTTTCAAAAAAAGACCAAAACTCCTCACTATTCACCTTATTTCGCAACTTTTACAGTCGAATTTCTCTGCGCCGACCTTCATGAAAAAAAAGAATCTGTTTCGCCAGTTTTCGGAGGATTCTTGACAGAACCGGAAAAGTCTGGTATAATTCTAACAGGCTGTGAGGATAGCAGGGCCGCATCTTACCCGCGCGCGGGGATTGTTGCGGGCCGAGCAAGCTCGGCCCCTACGAACACACAATACAGGCAAAAACCGCCCGGTTCTTCTTGAACCGAGCGGTTTTTCTATGGATTCACTTGTATTTCCGTCACACCGGCTGACCGGTTTTGTCCGCCAGGGTTTTCAGGTGCCCCAGGGCATCGGTGAGGGCGCAGCTCACCTCCTCCAGCGACTGGACGGTGGTGGGGTAGCCATACCTTTCCAGGTACATATCCCGATTTGAGGTGTAGGCATCTCCCCCGCCGGCGTGGTTGACGCTGTTGCGGAGGGTCTGAGCAAAGAGGAAGTCCCGCAGCACGTCCTGCACCTCGTTCAGCTTTAACTCAGGGTGGAGGTGATAAGGCGTGTTGCGCAGCACGCTGCCCAGGGTGTCAATGCTCACGCCCACGGGGTCGCCGTTGGTGCGGCTGCCGTTCCTGCGGCTGAGCCAGAGCAGGAAGTTCACCTGGCAGTATTCCGGGCGCTTGTTGTATTCCCCATCCTCTATGCGGTTGATGGCGCCATGGGAGTCGTCCACCACATCGTCCGACCAGTTGAGGAAATCATCCCCCTGCCTGTCCACAGTCAGATACCCCTTTTTGATGAGGTATTTGGGCACGCAGTCGGTGAAAATGGTCAGCGCCTGCTGGTAAAGCCGGTTGTTCAGGCACCACTCCAGGTGGTAATAGGTGCTCTCCAGCATGTCGAACTTTTTCTGGAAGATGGGCAGCATCATGCGCAGCAGCGGGTCCTGTCTGGCCCCGCTTTCCGGCTTTTGGATTGCCTCCAGGCGCATCCCGAAGCGCCGCGCGTATCGGTTCAGCTTATCAATGCGGCACATGGAAATGGCGTTGAACACGTCCTCCATGGACGCAATCAATTCCCGCAGCTCCTTGGGCTGCTCCTCCAGGGGTGCAAAGTAGGTTTTCAGGGTTTCTACGGTGCCGTAGCGCTGGAACTCGTTCAGCCCGGCAATCAGGGAGAAGGAGCGGTAGGAACGGGTCACGTCCTCCACCCGCTTTTTTTGGAAGTTGCTGTAAACCGCCCGCTCCACCCGGGTGCCCTGATAGGTGAGCACCTGGGAGAGCTGCATCAAATCGGTGACCGTGTCCCGGAAGCCGCCGGTGGTCTCCAGACAAATGACGTCGTCCCTGTCCACCCGTTTCAGGATTTCCGGCAGCAGCGTTCCGCTGAAGTCCATGTCGTCCTCCGAATGGATTTTGAAGAAGGACAGCTGCGGGTACTCTGCGCTGATTTGCTCTACCAAATACGCATAGCTGGACTTCCCGTCCAAATGGGGCAGAGGTTTGTCTGCGCCGGTGGTGACGATTGCGATGACCTCCTGAATGTCCGGGTGCAGGCGCAGGAGCACCTTGATGGGCGCCTCGTTGGTTTGCAGGCCCGTGACCTCGCCCTCCTTGTCTCCGATGTGGTAATGATAGGCTGCGCTTTGGGCCTTCTCCCCCACTGCGCTGACCACTGCGATAATTCGTTCCATATGGACCTCCCTTTATCTCTGTACGATGTCAAACAATCCAAAGCCCATGGAGTTTCGGCTGCCCAGCCCCGTGTGGTAGAGAAACTCCAGCGCCTGGGGTGTTCCCGTCAGGCGGTAGGTGCCGCCCCATGCGGTGACCCAAATCCCCTTGACGCTGGTGACCACCTTGTCCTGCATCCCCACGCTGCGGGCAGTGAGCTTCACCTCGTCCTCCGGGGGCGCCCCTGAGATAATCGACCACTTGCGGCGGTAGTTCTCGTTTACCAGCCGGGAAAAGTCCTCCTCCAGGGGGTTGACGCTGCGGGTCTTGCCGTCGGGCTGCGAAACGTGGACGGCAATGGGGGAATCCATGCGGATGGTGAGGGCTGAGGCGGTGAGGTGAAGGTTCTCCTGCTCCACCTGCTCCAGCACGATGGATTGTCCCCCCAGCTCACAGACCAGACCGGGTTGCAGCACCTCCTCCAGAATCCCGCCCAGGGTCGGGTCAGCGGTGCG
>CAMNOL010000102.1 GCA_946546815.1 uncultured Oscillospiraceae bacterium | reverse complement strand
GGGGTGACCACCGGCTCGGCGGCGGGGCCTTCGCAGTCGCAGGAGACGGACATATTCCGCATGACGTTGATGAAGGAGATCTTACCGGCGAAGTGGTCCACGGTGGCATGGGTGCTCTCGGTCATGCGCTCCATGAACTCCTCCTCCTTGATGTCCCACATATCATCGGAACCGGGGGTGGTGTGGATTTCCTTCTTGCCCACCCGGCCGTCTGCACAGCCGATGCCGATGTTCTTGTTGGAGCCGCCGAATCCCCCCTGGGTATGGCCCTTGAAGTGGGTCAGCGCCAGGAAGGAGTCGTAATTCAGCAGATTCTTGCCCACGTGCATCTCCGTGAACCACTTGCCGTCCCGGACGGGCAGCGCGGCGACGCCCTCGGCGTCGGTGATGTCCACCGGGCAGAAGGTCCAGCCGTTGATCTTCAGGGTCTCCCGGTGCTGTTCGGTGGTGTAGCGGCTGCCCTCATAATAGGTGTTGGTCTCAACGATGGTCGCCTCCGGCAGGCGGTCCGCCAGCAGCTCCTTCACCCAGGGGCGGGGAATGATGTTGGGGCCTTTGGCCTCGCCGGTGTGGAGCTTGACGGCGACTTTTCCGCCCAGCGGCGCGCTGACCCGGTCGAAGATCTTCTTCAGGCCCTCAGCGCTCAGATCTCTGGTAAAGTAGACGACGGACGGCTCGCCGGTCCGCTGCTCATAGGGCACATAGCGATTTCCGCCGGTGCCAGGTGTGGGTTTTTTCATGGTGCATCCTCCTTACGATGACTGTGACTACTTCGGCGGTTCAGGAAACCCGAAGTAATATCGGTTTTTAGGGAAGCACTAATTAAATCAAGCTACGGCGTCTGGACGGTCTATTTTCCGCCATATAGAGTCCCAATTCCTTGAAATCCGTCAGGATTCCTGCAGAATTTGGCCACTATCTGGACGAAAAATATCCTCGCCCAGCCATCCGAGAGATTTAATCAGTCCTTCCTTAGCCGTTTTGCCCGCCTTTTTGCCAGGCAGCGGCAAAACATGACACTGATTACTCCGTCAGCGCCAGCGTTTGTGCGGCGGAATACGGCTGTTTCCTTGGCGGAGTAATAAAAATGGAGATAATTCTGATATGATTATACCAGAAATCCGGCTCTGATTCAATATCTCCTAAAGAAAAGCGGAGTATTCCTCTCCGGATTTTTTCGCTTTCGCCGGGGAACCCTGGGCCTGTACGGAACATTTGACAAAAAAGCCCTTGGCAGAGCGGGTTCTTGCTGGGAAAAGCGTAGAATCTCCCGGAAATCAATTGAAGATTCGGGAGAACTTTGCTATAATGACTTCCATGTTGTTGTCTACAGGACAGCGCTCAGCCTCCGATCAAGCCCCCGGCAGGCTGAATCTGGCACAGAATGGAAGCGGGAACATGAAAAAAGGCTTTGATAACCAAAAATATCTGACCATGCAGTCGGAGCACATCCGGGAACGCATTGCAAAGTTTGACAACAAGCTGTATCTGGAATTCGGCGGTAAGCTCTTCGATGACTTCCACGCAGCCCGTGTTCTGCCCGGCTTTGAGCCGGACTCCAAGCTCCAGATGCTGCTGCAGCTGAAGGATCAGGCTGAGGTGGTCATCGTTATCAGCGCAGAGGACATCGAGAACAACAAGATCCGGGGGGATCACGGCATCACCTACGATCTGGACGTGCTGCGCCTCATCGATGCCTTTAAGGAAGCCGGCCTGTACGTGGGCAGCGTGTGTCTGACCAAATTTGCCGGACAGCCTCTGGCGGAGCAGTTCCGGGAGCGTCTGGAAAGCATGAACATCCGCTCCTACTGCCACTATAAAATTCCCGGCTACCCCAACGACGTGGCCCGCATCGTCAGCGACGAGGGCTACGGCCGCAACGATTACATCGAGACCCATCGCCCGCTGGTGGTCATCACCGCCCCCGGCCCGGGCAGCGGGAAAATGGCCACCTGCCTGTCCCAGCTCTACCACGAGTACAAGCGGGGCGTGAAGGCGGGCTACGCCAAGTTTGAAACCTTCCCCATCTGGAACCTGCCGCTAAAGCACCCGGTGAACCTGGCCTACGAGGCCGCCACTGCCGATCTGAACGATGTGAACATGATCGACCCCTTCCACCTGGACGCCTACGGCGTGACCACGGTGAACTACAATCGGGATATTGAGATCTTCCCGGTGGTGAAGTCCATGATGGAGATGATTATGGGGGAAAGCCCCTACAAGTCCCCCACGGACATGGGCGTGAACATGGCGGGCAACTGCATTATGGACGACGCGGTCTGTTGCGACGCCTCCCGGGCGGAGATCATCCGCCGGTACTACAAGTGCCTGTGCGATCAGAAGATCAACGGCGTGTCCAAGGACAACCGCTACAAGCTGGAGCTGCTGATGAACCAGACCGGCGTGCGCACCAACTACCGCAAGGTGGTGGTGGAAGCGCTGGAGCGTCAGAAGGCCACCGGCGGACGTCCCGCCGCCGCCATCGAGCTGCCCGACGGCCGGGTGGTCACCGGACGCACCGGCGAGCTGCTGGGGGCCGCCTCCTCCGCACTGATGAACGCCATCAAGGCCCTGGCCTGCATCGACCAGGAGCTGGACCTGGTTTCTCCCAGCTCCATCGAGCCCATCCAGGTGCTCAAGACCCAGTACATGGGCAGCCGGAACCCCAGGCTTCACAGCGATGAAATTCTCATCGCCCTGTCCTCCTCTGCCGCCCAGAACGAGCTGGCGGCCCAGGCGCTGAAGCAGCTGCCCAAGCTGCGGGGCTGTGACGCCCACTCCACCGTCATCCTCTCCTCCGTGGACGAGGACGTGTTCAAGAAGCTGGGCATTTCCCTGACCTGCGAGCCGAAGTACGAGGAAGAGGACCGGATGTACCATAAAAAATAACGGAGGGAACCGCTTTGCAGCGCTTCTCTCCTCCCCTGGCGGGGGCCCGCGCCGACGGGTCCCCGCTTCCTTGCATTTTTTTCATTCAGGCGTTGAAAAAAGGATCAAGCTGTGCTACTCTTTTTCAAAAGGACCGTCAGAGAGAATCTTCATTTTGAGGTAAAAAATGGACAAACAGCCAGATAAGCAGCAGAAACAATATGAAAAAATGACCCAGACACCGGTGGGACCCCTGGTGGTGACACTGGGCATCCCCACCACCATCAGTATGCTGGTGACCAGCCTTTACAACATGGTGGACACCACCTTTGTGGGCAAGCTGGGTACCTCCGCCTCCGGTGCCATCGGCATCGTGTTCGGCTACATGGCCATCCTGCAGGCCGTCGCCTTTATGTTCGGCCAGGGCTCCGGCAGCATCATCGCCCGGATGCTGGGCAGCCGGAAAACCGAGGACGCCAGCCGTATCGCCTCCACCGGTTTCTTTACCGCCTTCGGACTGGGACTGTTGATCACGGCGGTGAGCCTGCTGACGCTGGACAAGCTGCTGGTGCTGCTGGGCAGCACCCCCACCATCCTCCCCTTCGCCCGGGACTACTGCTTCTACATCGCATTGGGCGCGCCGTTTATCATCGGCAGCTATGTGATGAACAACATCCTCCGATTCGAGGGTCTGGCCATGAAGTCCATGGTGGGACTGGCCACCGGCGCGGTGCTGAACATTCTGGGCGACCCCATCCTGATCTTCGGCTTCGGCATGGGAACCGCCGGCGCGGGCCTGGCCACAGCGGTGAGCCAGTTCATCAGCTTCTGCATCCTGCTGTCCATGTTTTTGCGGGGCGTCACCCAGAGCAAGCTGTCCATCCGGCGCATCACCCGGGACATCGGGGACCTGGGCAGGATTCTGGCCACCGGCTTTGCCAGTCTGGTGCGGCAGGCGCTGGGCAGTCTGGCCACCATCATGCTCAACCGCTGCGCCGGACTGTACGGAGACGCGGCGGTGGCGGCCATGGCCATTGTCACCCGGGTGTCCATGTTCATTTTCTCCGCCGGTCTTGGCCTGGGACAGGGGTTCCAGCCGGTGTGCAGCTTCAATTACGGCGCGGAAAAGTACCACCGGGTGAAGGCGGCCTTCCGGTTCACCCTTCAGCTGACCATGGTCATCATGGGAGTCATCGGTGTGGTGATCTTCTTCTTCGCCGCCCCCGTTGTCCGGTTTTTCCGGGACGACCCGGAGGTCATCGCCATCGGCGTGCGGGCGCTGCGCTTTGCCTGCGCAGTGATGGTCTTTCAGCCCGCCTCGGTGCTGTCCAACATGACGCTGCAGAGCACCGGGCAGGCGCTGTCCTCCTCCCTGCTGGCCATGTGCCGCTCCGGAATTTTCTTCCTTCCGCTGCTGCTGTGCCTCAACGCGGCCTTCGGCCTGTCCGGCATCCAGGTGGCGCAGCCCCTTGCGGACGTGCTGACGGCGGCGGTGTCGATCCCCTGCGTGCTGCACTTTTTCCACACTCTTCCGAAAGGCGCATCCTCTCAGGAATTCCCTGATGAATAACCGGTTTTCCGTTAAAATCGGCGGTTTTCCCCACTGGAATCTGCTTTTCTCTGGCTGGGTCCGGGCAGAAGGTTAGCCTTGACAAACCGTCTCTTTCTGTCAATAATAGGAGCATGAGGAAAAGCGTTTGATTCATTTCAAAAAGCCATTACTTAAAATCATTTACAAGGAGGACAAATCCTATGAAGTATGTCTGCCCCATCTGCGGTTATGTTCACGAAGGCCCCATGGAAGAGGGCTTTGTCTGCCCCCTGTGCAAGTGCCCCGGCACCAAGTTCATTGAGCAGGCCGGCGAGGAGATGACCTGGGCTGCCGAGCATGTGGTCGGCGTCGGCATGGAAGCTCCTGAGGACATCATTCAGGGTCTGCGGGACAATTTCACCGGTGAGTGCAGCGAGGTCGGTATGTATCTGGCTATGGCTCGCGTCGCCCATCGCGAAGGCTATCCTGAGGTGGGCCTGTACTATGAGAAGGCTGCCTGGGAAGAGGCTGAGCACGCTGCCAAGTTCGCTGAGCTGCTGGGCGAGGTGCTGACCGACTCCACCGAGAAGAACCTGAAGGCCCGCGTTGAGGCCGAGAACGGCGCCACCGCCGGCAAGTTCGAGCTGGCCAAGAAGGCCAAGGCCCTGAACCTGGACGCCATCCATGAC
>CAMNOL010000101.1 GCA_946546815.1 uncultured Oscillospiraceae bacterium | reverse complement strand
TGTAGTCCTCCAGAGTTTTGATGACCGGCTCGCTGGTTCGGCTTTGCTCTACCATGCCCACAACAGTATAGGGATCGCTGCCGATCTCAATGACCTTGCCCACAGGATTTTCCCCCAGGAACAGGTTTTTTGCCGCGCTCTGGTCCACCAGTGCCACTTTCCGGAATGTGCTGAAGTCCTTTTCGGAGAATCCTCTGCCCAGATAGACAGAGTAGCTGTTTACGTTGAGATAGTGGCTGTCCACCCCTCTCACCGCTCCGCTAAAGCCGTTGTTCAGATAGTATACGTTGGACACGTATCTGCGCTCCCGGTACAGGGAGACATCTTCCACCATGTCCAGCGCCGCTACTTGAGTGCGGATCGCATCGGTGAGCACCGGTACGCCCTGGGGAACAGGATTCCAGCTCATGTCGTAAGGGGAATCTCCCTGATACAGCGCCACTGTCACCGCGTTGGTGCCGGAGCCCACCAGGTTCTGCTTGATCTGTTCATTGGTGCCCTTGATGGTGGACACGATGGAGATGATCGAGGCGATGCCGATGATAATGCCCAGCATGGTCAGCAGAGAGCGCATCTTATGGCTCCAAATGCCCTGAAACGCCAGCTTGATGTTTTCAAACACGCACAATCAGCTCCTTCCTCAATATCCGCCGTAGAGGGATTCTAGGCTGGCCTCCTGCGTCGGTGCGTTTTCTCGAACGTTCTGTCCGTAGGGGAACGCCAGCAGCATTCCCTCCTCCAGTCCGCCGGTGATCTCGGTGTAGCTGCCCCAGAGGGCCTTTCCGGTTTTGACAAAACGCTTTTCCAGCTTGCCGCTGTTGTCCACATAGACATAGCTCTTGCCGTTTTCCGTGCGAATGAAGCTGTTCTGCAGATAGAAGTTGCTGCTACCGGTTCCGGCGGAATTATAACTCATCTCTACATAGCCGTTGGGCTCCAGATTGGCGCTCTCATCTACCGTCACGGTAAAGGGATAGTAGGAGACATTGCTGTTGCCGCCGCTCCAATAGGAACCCTGAGGGGAGGGATATTCGGAGATCTGTTTCACCGTTCCCTCATAGGTCTGGTCGGTGTTCCAGTCGTTGATGGTCACCACCTGTCCGGGCTTTACACTGGTCAGAGCCAGCTCACTGATGGTGCCCTTGACCAGGTAGCCCCCGCCGCTGGAGACTTTCAGCAGAGGCGTTCCGCTCTCCAGGTTCTTCGGATCGTTCAGCTCGGTGACAACGCCGTTCAGACTGCTGTACACTGCGGAGTTGTTCAACTCTCTGTCCAGCTTCTGCTCCTCCAGCTTCAGCTGGCGCAGCGCCAGGTCTCCATCCCGAAGAATGGTCTGCTGCTCCCTCCGCATGGCTTCGATCTCCGCTGCAGTGTAGATGATGCCCGGGTCTCCGCCATCATCGCCGCCCCAGAAATCGTCCCAGGCGTCGTCGCTTTTCTGCTTTTCCGGATTTTCCTCTTTGGTCATTTTCGGCAGCGGCTCAGACACCTTCCGCTCCACGCCGCCCACGTTCATGGACACCATTACATAACGGTAGCCATTCACAGTGTGCTGGCAGTGCATGGTCCAGGAAGCGGAATAGGACAGCTCCCCGTCCGCAGGGTCCACCTCAGAGCCCGAACCAGAGGCGCTGCTTGCCGCTCCTTCTCCCGGATCCACTTCAGACTGATCCGCAGGGTCCGTCTCGGAGGCTGATCCGGATGCAGAACCAGACGCGCTGCTCCCAGCTCCTTCTCCCGGATCCACTTCAGACTGGTCCGCAGGATCCGTCTCTTCCTCTTCGCCGGGAACGGACATGGTCAGCTGCTGCAGGGTGGGTACGGTCACGCTGGCCGCCAGCTGAGAGGCCTCGGGGGCATTGTCCCGGCTCTCATCGCTCTGGCTTTCCGGCTCTTCAGACGGTGCGTCGGGGTCGCTGGCATCTCCCTGTTTGGGCTCTTCCTGCTTCGGTTCTTCCTGTTTGGGTTCTTCTGCTCCAGAATCGTCCTCCTTCGGATCTGTGTCTTTCTCCGTATCTTTGTCCTTATCTTGATCCTCCGGTTTTTGGTCGTCGGATTCGGGATCAGGCTGCGGATCAGGGTTAAGATCATCCGGGTCCGGGATTACGATGTCATCCCCGCCCAGATAGAAGCGCACATAGGCATCCACTTTGTCCCGCATGGCAGCGGCCAGCAGGTCATCGGTGAACTGGAATCCGTCCTTCCACAGGTAGCTGAAGGGGGTCTTCTCTTTGCCGTTGCCGGTGACAAGTACAAGTCCTTCATAGGTGGGAATCTCCGGTTTCGGGTCCTTCCGGGATTTTCTGCGGCTGCTGCCCCCGCCTCCACCGCTGCCGGAGTGTTTGGAACCGGGAATCGGCACTCCCGCCCGGTAGGTATTGATGACCTTCAGCTGCTTGGCCGCTTCATCCACCTCCAGCTGCTTTTTTTGCAGCTCAATCTGCTTGCGCTTCAGATCAATAGCGGACAGGGTGCTGTCATAGGTGAACAGTACGTCCCCTTTTTTCACCTTCTGTCCTTTTTTGACCTGGATTTTCTCCACTTTTTGGGTCTCTGACAGAAATTCCGTCTGGAGTTTATCAGTGGAAACCACGCCTTCTGTCTGAGTTTCGTCTCCCCAGTTGGTGGTGACCAGTTCTTCCATGCTGTAGACGTTTACCACGCCTCCGTGATAGTTCTGATAGACCTTCCAGCCGCCGAACGCGCAGCCTCCAACCACTCCCAGCGCAACCGCCCCGGCCAGCAGACGTTTTCCCATTTGCTTCATACCAGAAAGCCCTCCTCTCCGTCAGCAGTGAGCACTCCGTCACGGATAAACAGAATCTTGTCCGCTTCACGGGCAACCTCCATGGAGTGTGTGATCATGATAATGGTAATGCCCTCCCGATTCAGCTGGCGGAACAGATCCATCACCTGCTGTCCGGACTTGCTGTCCAGCGCACCGGTGGGCTCGTCTGCCAGCAGCAGCTTGGGATCTCCCACAATGGCCCGGGCAATGGCCACCCGCTGACACTGACCGCCGGAGAGCTGGTTGGGACGAAACTCCATACGGTCCTCCAGTCCCACTTTTTTCAGCATCTCCTCCGCCTTCTTCCGGCGCTCCCTTTTATTGATGCCCCGGTACAGCAGCGGCAGCGCCACGTTGTCCAGCGCATTCAGCCCGGGCAGCAGATCCGCCTGCTGAAACACAAACCCCAGCACCCGGTTGCGGATGTCCGCCATTTTCCGGGAGGACTGTTTGGAGAGGTCCTCTCCGTTGAGGATGCACTGGCCGGATGTGGGAACGTCCAGACAGCCGATCAGGTTCATAAGGGTGGTTTTACCAGAGCCGGATGGGCCCATAATGGCGATGTACTCCCCTTTTTCTACTTGGAAATTGACGTTTTTCAGCACCGGGACGCTGAGCTTGCCCCGGTAATAGTCCTTGCAGACATCAATACAGTTCAGCAGCATGGCTTAATCCTCCGGTGCATTGGACACCTCGCCGGTGTAGTTGTCGTCATCCATGAGGTCGTCCCCCATATCTCCCTCATCAAAGGCCATGGAGCCGCCCTCGTCCATCATCTCAGAACCATCGCCTTCTTCGCCATCAGAGAAGCCGTAGCTGTCAGAATCGTACTTGATCACCGCTTCCCCTTCCGTCAGGTTCTCAGCAGGCATGGCAATGTAGTCCTCCACGCTCAGCCCTTCCGTGATGAGGTAGGTGTCGGCGGCTTCGTCATAGTCCCCAAGGGTCACCTGCCGCTTCTCCAGCGTGTCCTTGCTGCTGGCCGCCCAGAGATAAGCGGCGTCGCCTTCTCGCATCAGGTAAGCAGAAGCCAGACTGATCCCATTGGGGTTAGGGGTCGAAAACGTTCCTGGCAGGATGTACACGTGCTGTCCCATCATCATGCCGTCAGAGTTGTCCAGCTTCACGTAAAAGCTGTACTTTGCGGCAGACTCTCCTCCGCCCTCATCGCTGTCGTACGACTCGGCGTTCTCAGGCTCCTGTTCTGTGCTCCCGGTATCAATTTCGCTGATGACGCCGGTCCACATCTGGGTGTAATCCGTCCGGGAGTACACCGTGACAGGCATCTCCTCCATCAGCTCCCCAACATTGGTTTCGCTGGCGGTGCCCTTGATGCGGTAGGTGCCGGTCTCCATAATGGTGATGAACGCATCGGAGCTGCCGCTGTCTCCGGAGTAGTCAGAATCGCCGCCGCTGCTGTCTGGCTGGCTGATGGACTGAATCACGCCGTTGACTTTCGCCTTTACAGCGGTGTGTTCCGCAGACTTTTTCAGCTTCTTCAGTGCGGACTGTTTCTGCTTCAGGTTGTACTCTGCCTCCGCTTTGTCCAGCTGTGTCTCCTGAATCTGCAGGGAGTAGGACAGTTTTTCGCTGCTGGGCGCAGACTTCTTGTCCTTTTCCAGCTCGCTGATCTGAGTGTCATAAGAGGTAATGGAATTTGCCAGCTGCTCCACTTCCAACTCAGCCGTTTCCACGGACAGCTTGAGAGATTCCATATCATAGGTGAACAGCACATCCCCTTTTTTGACTTCCTGTCCCACCTTGACCCGGATCTCGCCAACGTCCTTATCCGCGTCCTTCATGACCTTTTCGCTGGACTTGGCCTCCGCTACGCCGCTGAATCGGTTGACGGCCCGCAGGTCCAGTCCCATCAGCATGGACACGGACTGCACCGGCGCAGCTTCCTTCCTTTTGCCGGTGTCTGAGTTGCCGCAGCTGGCCAGCGCCAGACACATCGCCAGCGCCAGACACAGGGCTAGAATCTTCCTGACCACAGAATTCTGCTTCATCGTAACATTCCTTTCGAAAAAAACGGGAACTGTGTCCCGGAATTATGCATATGTTGCAACCGTATTATATCAGATAGAACAGGCCATTTCAACAGTTTCCATTTGCAAAATGATTAAGAACCGGTTACAGAAAGGTAACACCTTACTGAACAAAAGTAAACTTTTGTTCAGCAGCATGGATCTGCCTGGACAGTTCCCATTTCAAGCCTAAACGGAGTCAAATCAGCCTGCTGCTCTTCACAGGGGCTTAAATCAATCTGCTGCTCCTCACAGTGCCTTAAATCAGCACTCCGTTGCAGTGATCAATCTCGTGCTGAATGATCTGAGCCGTCCAGCCGGTATAGGTCTTAAATCGGGTCTGCAGCTGCTCGGTTTGATACTTCACTTTGATGGATCGCCACCGGTAGGTTTTT
>CAMNOL010000100.1 GCA_946546815.1 uncultured Oscillospiraceae bacterium | reverse complement strand
CCAGATGGACCTCCAGCACCTGACCGATGTTCATTCGGGAGGGAACGCCCAGGGGATTCAGCACGATGTCCAGAGGCGTGCCGTCGGGCAGGAAGGGCATATCCTCCACCGGCATGATGCGGGACACAACGCCCTTGTTGCCGTGGCGGCCGGCCATCTTGTCGCCGACGGAGATCTTGCGCTTCTGTGCCACATACACGCGGACAGACTCGTTCACGCCGGGGGACAGCTCGTCGCCGTTGGCACGGGAATATTTCTTCACGTCGATGACGGTGCCGTACTCGCCGTGACGCATTTTCAGAGAGGTGTCGCGGACCTCCCGGGCCTTTTCACCGAAGATGGCCCGGAGCAGCCGCTCCTCAGGAGTCAGATTGGTCTCGCCCTTGGGGGTGACCTTGCCCACCAGGATATCGCCGGTGTGGACCTCGGCGCCGATGCGGATGATGCCGTTCTCGTCCAGATCCTTCAGCGCGTCCTCGCCCACGTTGGGGATGTCCCGGGTGATCTCTTCCTTGCCCAGCTTGGTCTCCCGGGCCTCCAGATCGTACTCCTCGATGTGAATGGAGGTGAACACATCCTCCTTGACCATACGCTCGCTCAGCAGAACGGCGTCCTCATAGTTGTAGCCTTCCCAAGTCATGAAGCCCATGAGGATGTTGCGGCCCAGCGCGATCTCGCCGTTGTCGGTGGAGGGGCCGTCTGCCAGGGTCTCGTTCTTCACAAAGCGCTGGCCCACGTCCACGATGGGGCGCTGGTTGATGCAGGTGGTGTGGTTGGAGCGCATGAACTTGATCAGCTTGTAGGTCTTTTCGGTGACCAGGTTCTCGCCGGGCTTGTTCCGGTCAGCGGCAACCGGTGTATCGTAGCGCACGGTGATATAGTTGGCGTCCACACGCTCCACCACGCCGTCGGCCTCGGCCAGCACGCAGACCTCGGCGTCCTGGCAGTTCTTGTACTCCTGGCCGGTGGCGACAATGGGGGCCTCCGTGACCAGCAGCGGCACCGCCTGACGCTGCATGTTTGCGCCCATCAGCGCGCGGTTTGCGTCGTCGTTCTCCAGGAAGGGGATCATGGCGGTAGCCACGGACACCATCATCTGGGGAGAGATGTCCATGTAATCCACTCTCTTGCGGTCCACTTCCACGATTTCGTTCTGGTGGCGGCAGGTAATGCGCTCGTTCACCAGGCAGCCGTTCTCATCCACCGGCTCGGTGGCAGGGCAGACGATGAACTCGTCCTCCATGTCGGCGGTCATATAGGTGACCTCGTCGGTGACGAAGCCGGTTTCGTTGTCAACGCGGCGGTAGGGCGCCTCGATAAAGCCGTAGCGGTTCACCCGGGCAAAGGACGCCAGGTAGGAGATCAGGCCGATGTTGGGACCTTCGGGGGTCTCAATGGGGCACAGACGGCCGTAATGGCTGTAGTGGACGTCACGGACGTCGAAGGAAGCGCGCTCACGGGACAGGCCGCCGGGGCCCAGTGCGGAAATACGGCGCTTGTGGGTCAGCTCAGCCAGGGGATTGGTCTGGTCCATGAACTGAGACAGGGGGGAGGAGCCGAAGAACTCCTTGATGGCGGCGGTCACCGGCCGGATGTTGATCAGGGTCTGGGGGGTGGCCTTCTCGATCTCCTGCAGGCCCATGCGCTCCCGGATCACCCGCTCCATGCGGCTGAAGCCGATGCGGAACTGGTTCTGGAGCAGCTCGCCCACGCAGCGCAGGCGGCGGTTGCCCAGGTGGTCGATGTCGTCCTTGCTGCCCACGCCGTTGGCCAGGCAGTTCAGGTAGTTGATGGAGGCCAGCATATCGTCGATGATGATGTGCTTGGGCATCAGGTCATCGGCGTGCTCCCGCAGCTGGTGCTTCAGCTCCTCGCCGGAGTACTGCTCCAGCAGCTCCTTGAAGATGGCAAACCGCACGGGCACGGCAATGCCCACTTCTTCAGGGTCAAAGTCCACATAGTCATGGATGTCGATCATGGCGTTGGCAAAGACCTTGATGTCCTTCTTTTCCTGCTCGCCCACGGTGATGGTGACATCGTTGACGCCGCGTTTGGCCAGATAGCGGGCCTTCTCACGGCTGAGCACCTCGCCGGGCATCGCCAGCACCTCGCCGGTCCAGGGATCGGTGACCGGTGCGGCAACCACCTGGCCCCGCAGACGGCGGGCAATGTCCAGCTTCTTGTTGAACTTGTAGCGGCCCACAGCGGACAGATCGTAACGCCGGGGATCAAAGAACATATTCTGGATCAGGGTCTCGCAGGACTCCACCGTTGGGGGCTCGCCGGGACGGAGCTTGCGGTAGATCTCCAGCATGGCGTAGTCATACATCCGGTTGGGGTCAAATTTGTCCTTCTCGGATTTCTCGAACAGGGCCCGCTCCTCTTTCAAGGTGGCCTCAATCCGCTCGTCCTCGCCATAGGTGGCACGGATATCCTCGTCGGTCTTCAGGCCGATGGCGCGCATCAGGCAGGTGATGGGCAGCTTGCGGTTCTTGTCGATGCGCACGAAAAAGGCGTTGTTCACGTCGGTTTCGTACTCCAGCCAGGCGCCGCGATAGGGGATGACGGTGGTGGTGTAGGTCACGTCGCCGGTCTTGCTCTCCTCACGGCCATAGTACATGCCGGGAGAACGGACGATCTGGGAAACGATGACGCGCTCTGCGCCGTTGATGACAAAGGTGGCTCCGTCGGTCATAACGGGCAGCTCGCCCATGTGGACCTCCGTCTCCTTGATGTTGCGGTCATTGACCTTGTCCCGCAGCAGCACCTTCACCTTGATGGGGCGGGAGTACGTGGCGTCACGGGCCTTGCACTCCTCCACGCTGTACTTGGGGGGCTCATCCATGGAGTAATCCGTAAAGGTCAGCTCCATGCGGCCCTGGTAGTCCTCAATGCTGCCCACATCCTTGAACACCTCCCGCAGTCCTGTCTCCAGGAACCACTTGTAGCTCTGCTTCTGGATGTTCAGCAGCTGGGGCATATCGATGATGGTCTGCTTGCGTGCGAAGCTCATTCGCGTTGTGTTGCCAAATTTGACCTCTTTCAGCATTTGATGATTCACACTCCGTTCTCAATGTTCGCTGTTCGCTGTCCCGCCCCCGGGACAGGCGCGGAAGATCGGGTTTGATGTCGGGGAAGTTTCAACCCCCGCCGGTTTGGGCAGGTTTCACAAAACAGCCCCGGCAGATAAAATTGAAAC
This sequence comes from uncultured Oscillospiraceae bacterium, assembly GCA_946546815.1. Taxonomy (GTDB): domain Bacteria; phylum Bacillota; class Clostridia; order Oscillospirales; family Oscillospiraceae; genus Onthomonas. The sequence continues at coordinate 2,076 of CAMNOL010000100.1, read as the reverse complement.
ACGTGGTAGGGTTGATAATTTTTCTCCCCTACCCTCTTGCTTTTCTTCGAGAAACATGGTATGCTTCTTTTTGCTAGGATGAAGAGAGTGTTCCCACGTTAAGTCTGTAAAGCAATTAATCATAGCACAGCTATGTTTTTTTGTCAATATTTCCCCTCCGTGAAAGAATGGTTCTTTCACGTTTTTTGTTTCTTTGCACAAATTTATCCCGCATGCACCGGAGCTGATTTATGCAAATATGCCAGCTGGTTTTTTCTCTGGGTGGAGCGGTGCAGCGTGCATTTGGGCAAGGTGCCAAATTTGATTTGCCAACCCAGCGGTGTCTGCCCAGTCTCCTCCCCCCAACTCCCCTGTGTACAAATTCCGGCATTTTTCCCATCGTCCTGCCGACTGTCTATAAAAACAAAGAGCTGCTTCCGCACCTGATGACGGAAACAGCTCTTTTTTGTTCAATCAGAAATTTTAGCTCTCAGAACCAGTGGGTAAAGCCCACGGCGCGGCCTTCGATGCGGACCTCCTCCAGCTCCTGACCGGAAAAAACCATAGGGGGAAACGCCCTGTTTTCCGGAATCAGCGTCAGGGTGCTCCCATCGTAGTACACCCGCTTCAGCGTCGCCTCGTCGCCGATACGCACTGCGGCGATCTGTCCGTTCTCCACCTCCGGCTGGCAGCGGATATAGACGATGTCGCCGTCGGTGATTCCCGCGTCGATCATAGAGTCCCCGTGGCATCGCAGACTGAAATCGCAGTGGTACTGCTCCGGCACATCCACATAGCCCTCAATGTTTTCGTCTGCCGTAATGGGCTGACCGCAGGCAATGGAGCCAATCAGCGGAACTTTTCTCATCTTCGGCATGGGTTCGAAGCCCGGCGGCACCTCGGACCGGCTCCCCCCCCGTCCGTCCTCCATATAGAAGTCCGTGCGGTCCACACCGAACAGCGCCGCCATGGCGTCCACCTTGTCCACCCGGGGCGCTTTCATGCCGCAGCACCAGCTGGAAACCGCCGCAGCGCTGACCCCCAGCAATTGGGCAAGCTCCCGCTGATTCATGCCTTTCTCGGCGAGAAGTCGGTTGATATTCTTGGCAATGACAGTTTTTGCGTCCATAAGCGATCTCCTTGGTCTGCAAGCCGGTATCCACCTGGTTCCGTTTTAAGGCATCACCCCACAGTAGGAGCTTCGGCGCCTTGGGGTCCATTCTCCTCCAGCTTGCGGTTCAAGGTGTGCATCTGATCGACCCGGGGCAACCTGCCACTGGCAGCTTGCCTGATTCCGGTTCGACAGCTTTCTTGAAATCCGCCAGAATTTACCCACAAGAGGCACTTACGCCTGGGAAATCTGCGAACATTCTGGACGAAGAAGATCCTCGCAATTCGCTCTTGTCCCATGATGCGGGGAAGCCTTACTCTTCCAGCCTCATTATTGCACTTAAAGTTGATTATGTCAAGCAAAATTCGCTTTATGTATACAACTGTCCCTTGTGTCTGCAGGGCTTCCCGCCGGGCGGAACCTTTTTTACTGCTCGATCAAATCCACCGCCACATCCATGACCCACTGCATCCCGCCGGCCCAGCTGTACTGGGTGCCCGTGAGCGTACCGGCGTACATGGTCAGAGTCTGGGTCACTCCCGCAGCGTCCGTAAACTTCACCGGGAAGAACTCCGTGCCGGAGCTGACCGCTCCTTCGATTTTGGCCGCCTCCTCCATCGTCAGGGGTGGCCATTTCAGCTTCAGCGTAGTCTTTTGAGCAATGATCGTGCCCAGCATTTTGCCGGAAGCAGACCGGCCGGTGTTGGCCGACCAGATCTTTTCCCGGCTGATGGTGACGCCGTTCAGCGCAGGTGTGGGCATCTTCACGCCGTTGATGGTAAGATCAGTGATTGTCGCCATAATGCCTCCTTACACCAGCCCTGCCAGCGGATAGTTCCCGCCTCTGGCCTGGTTTCTCAGCTGTCGCACGGTGCTCTCTGCAACCACCTTGCCGTCCAGCACCACCTGCACCCGGATGGGCTGATTGCTGCCGCCCTGGCCGCCCACACGGGCCGCCACCTTGTCGGCGAGGGTGTCCATCCAGC
>CAMNOL010000099.1 GCA_946546815.1 uncultured Oscillospiraceae bacterium | reverse complement strand
CTAAGAGTTTACTCAGTATATGGATTAATAACGGAGAACAGCACAGTAATAGAAGGTAATTGGTGAAAATTACGATAAAACAGTAAAATTTGCGTACGGCTGCACCAGCACAGCCGTACAGAGAATCTGTGTTGCTGCAAGAGCAGATAAAATCCGACAAGTAAAAACAAGGGTGTCCCATGACAGCGCTCTTTGCCCATTGAAAAACCGGCGGGAGTTCTGGGATTCACGCAAAAAACAGGCCGCCCGGTTTACAGGCAGTCTGTTTCATAAAAAACGATCAGATGATAAGAGAAGCACGCAGCATTGCCAAAAGGTCTCCGGGAATCGGGACTCTTATTCCTTTGGAGGGGAGGAGTGTTCCCGCAGAGCGGAGGCGGAGTGCCTGACCATCTCCGATTCCTGAATCTCAAGCAGGCCGCCGATGAGCTGATTGGACAGCAGGAAGCCCTCCGGGGTAAAGTGCCACTGCTCCCCGGAGCCCTGTTCTGAGGCAGCGTCCGCCGGCGAGGTGCGAACCGCCCAGCCGTGTGCCTCGTACTCCTCCAGTTTGGCCCGAAGGGGGGCGAAGTCCATGCGGAACCTGTGACGGTATTCCTCGCTGTCGATGCCTTCGGTGGTTCGAAGCCGGAAAATCAGGTACTCTCTGGCCCGTTCCTTCTGGGGAATCTGCTCCGATTCCGCTACAATGGGGGTTCCGCTGACCATGCCGTCGATATACTCCTCCAGATCCGACACATAGCTGTAACGGCATCCGCCGAAATCAGAATGGGCAGAGGGACCGAAGCCGATATACTCCTGGCCCCGCCAATACTTCAGATTGTGCCGGGATTCCCAGCCGGGCCGGGCGAAGTTGGAGATCTCGTACTGTTCCAAGCCCGCCTCCTTCAGCCGCTGCACCGCCCAGAGGTACCGGTCCGCCAAAGCGTCGTCGTCGGCCATGGGCACCAGATTTCTACGCTTCCAAAGGGGCGTGCCCTCCTCCAGCGTCAGCGCATACAGGGACAGGTGCTCCGGGGCCAGGGCCAGCGCAGCCTCCACGCTGTGTTTCCAGTCCTCGTCGGACTGCTCCGGAAGGCCGTAAATCAGGTCAAGGCTCAGGTTTTTGATGCCTGCCTTGCGGATGGCAGCCACAGCGGACTGCACCTGGTCAAAGGTGTGGGGGCGGCCCACGGCCTTCAGCTCGTCGTTCTGGGCGGACTGCATCCCCAGGGAAATCCGGTTGACGCCCCCTTTTCGAACGGTTTTGATCAGCTTGGGCGTGACGCTTTCCGGGTTGCACTCCATGGTGAACTCACAGTCTTTGGCCAGCTGAAAGGTTTTGTGAATGGTATTCAGCAGGGTTTTCAGGCGTTTTTCCCCGAAAAAGGAGGGGGTTCCCCCGCCGATGTATACGGTGTCCACGGTGCGGGCCTGGACGCTGGACTCCATCTCCGTCAGATTGGCGCACAGGGCCTTCAGGTAGGCGTCCATCCGGACTTCGTGGCCGGGCAGGGAATAAAAATCGCAGTAGGCGCATTTACTTTTGCAGAAGGGAATGTGAAGATAAAGCCCCAGACGGTGGTCTTTCAGACCCTTTTCCAGCTCCCGAATCCGCTTTTCCTCCTGCTTTTGGTGGCGGCGCACGGTTTTCAGGCTGGCTACCGGCTTCTGGTGCCGGGGACGCGGGGGAGGAGTGACCCGGTTTCCGGTTTTCTTGTTTCCAAAGAACAGCATAGAGACAGCTCCTTTGTCAATCTGCCGTCCCGCCGGACAGTGGGCCTGCCAATGGACGGGACAGCCGGGCGGACGGGGCGGGGATGGCTGCCCGGCCGCCGCAGATGGTTGATTGCAGTACATTATACACGCTATTTTCCGTTTTGAATAGGGGAAAGGGTGAAGAAACCCCTTCGAAAAACGAAAATGTTTGGATGTTTTGCAATTGACATTTGTTTCACAATCTCGGATAATAAGAGCGAATCGGTAGGATTGACATATTGTGACATAAATTGAGGATTCTGTTATGAGTTACGAATCTACGCTGGAATACATCCACTCTGTGAAATGGCAGAAGCGCAAGCCGGGCCTGAGCCGGACCCGCCAGCTGCTGACCGCGCTGGGCAATCCCCAGCGGCAGCTGAAATTCGTCCATGTGGCCGGCACCAACGGCAAGGGCAGCACCTGCGCCTGCATCGCCAGCTGCCTGCGGGAGAGCGGCTACCGGGTGGGGCTGTACACCTCCCCCTACATCAACCGCTTCAACGAGCGGATTCAGGTGAACGGCGTGCCCATCAGCGACGCCGCCCTGGAGCGGGTGGTGGACGCCATCCGGGAAAAGGCGGACAGCATGGCCGATTCCCCCACAGAGTTTGAAATGATCACCGCCATCGCCTTCCTGTACTTTATGCAGCAGCGCTGCGACATTGTGGTGCTGGAAGTGGGCTTAGGCGGCGGGCTGGACTCCACCAACGTCATCAGCGTGCCGGAGTGCGCGGTCATCACCGCGCTGGGCATGGATCATGTGAAGGAGCTGGGCCCCTCCCTGAGAGACATCGCCGCCGCCAAGGCCGGTATTATCAAGGAGGGCGGCAGCGTGGTCTACTACGGCGGAGAGCCGGAGGCGGACAGCGTCATTCAGCGGGCGGCCAGGGAACGCCGCACCGATTTCCACATGGTGGACTTTGGTCAGCTGACCGTGCGGGAGAGAAACCTGGACCATGTGGTCTTTGACTTTGGGGACCTGAAGGGGCTGGAGCTGCCCCTCATCGGCGAATACCAGCCGAAAAACGCGGCAACGGCCATCACAGTCCTTCGGGTGCTGGACAAAAAGGGATGGGATATTCCGGATCAGTGCATTCGCAGCGGCCTGAAAAAGGTCAGGTGGCCCGGCCGCTTTGAGCTGCTGAGAAAGGAGCCTCCCTTTATTCTGGACGGGAGCCACAATGTCCACGGGATGAAGGCCACAGTGGAAAGCCTGCGGCTCCAATTCCCGGGGCAGCAGTTCACCTTCCTGTTTTCTGTGATGGCGGACAAGGATGTGGACGAGATGATTTTCCAGCTGGCGCCGCTGGCCAAGCAGTTTGTCACCGTTGCCGCCCGCAATCCCCGGGCCATGGGGGCGGAGGAGCTGGCAGAAAAGCTGCTCACACCCGGACTGGGCCTGAAGGCGGAGGCCGCCCAGAGCATCCCGGAGGGGGTCAGGCGTGCGGTGGAGCTGGCACAAGGCGGGCCGGTGTGCGCGCTGGGCACGCTGTATTTCAGCAAAGACGTCCGTGATGCGTTCCATGAGCTGGAACAGCAGCGCTGAGGCGTCAGCAGCGATACACAACAGAGGAATGCTTCGGCAGGGGAGAGAAGGTTCTCTCTCCTGCGTTTTTTTGCGGTGAAGCCTGAAGTTTCCTCAAGCTGTTTTGTAAAGGATACAAGGGTTCCTGTTTCATTTACAAAGCGTTTACAAATTTGCCTGTTGACATTTATTGGGACTGGTGCTATATTACATTTAGCACTTGAGAGGCAAGAGTGCTAAAGGAGTCCGGAGCATCTGAGGTGAAAGGAATGGAACTGACAGCGCGGCGGCGCAAGATTCTGCGTGCCATCGTAGAGTATTATATTGAGACCGCTGAGCCGGTGGGTTCCAAGGCCATTGGAAAGCTGGCCAATCTGGACTGCAGCTCCGCCACCATCCGAAACGATATGGCGGCGCTGGAGAAGATGGGCTACCTGGAGCAGCCACACACCTCTGCCGGGCGGATTCCCTCCCCCAAGGGCTACCGGATCTACGTCAACGAGCTGATGGAGCACCACAAGCTGAGCATTCAGGAGACGGAGAAGATGAACGAATCCCTCCACCTGAAAATGCGGGAGCTGGACCGGGTCATTGATCAGGCCGGCAAGCTGGTGAGCCAGTTTACCAACTATCCGTCCTTCGCACTGGCGGAAGGAAAGGAACGGGTGACCATCGTCCGGTACGATCTGCTGATGATCGACCAGAACTCCTTTATCTGTGTCGCGATGACCAATACCAATGTGGTGAAAAACAAGCTGTTCCACCTGCCCTCTGACATCACAGAGCCCCAGCTGCAGCTGCTCAACGCGCTGCTGAACACCTCCTTCACCGGCAAGCCCCTGGAAGCATTCAGCGCGGATCTGATGGAGACCGCCCGAAAGGCCGCCGGAAGCTCCTACGGCCTGATCTCCCTGGTGGTTTCCTTTGCCATGGATGTGCTGCAGGATGCGGAGCACAGCAGCGTTCACACCGCCGGCGCCCGGCATTTGCTGGAGCATCCGGAGTACCGGGACGTGGAAAAGGCCCACAAGCTCATGAGCTACCTGGCCAAGGACGACGGCCTGAGCGAGCTGTTCCCCATGACCGGGCAGGACGGCAGCGGAACCCGGGTGCTCATCGGCCCGGAAAACGTGGCGGAGGAGCTGAAGGACACCAGCGTGGTGCTGGCCAGCTATGACATCGGCGAAGGCATGAAGGGCGTCATCGGCGTGGTGGGCCCCACCCGCATGGATTACGCCAAGATCACCGCTAAGCTCAGCTACATGGCGGATAACCTGAGCAAGCTGTTCGGCGGCAGTTCCTCCGGCCAGCTGCAGAGCGCCGCCCAGCCCAAAGGGCTGAATCCTCCCAAGGATGAGGAGGAAGAGCAGAAGTAAAAAATCCCCGTTCAGGAGGTTCAGGAATGGATAACGAGAACAAGACACCTGCCGAAGAGACTGTTCCGGCAGAGACGGAAGAGACCGTCGAGAAGCAGACCGAGGAGGCCGCTGAACAGCAGGCACCCCAGGCCGAAACCCCCAATCCTTTGGAGGAGGCTCTGAAGGAGAAGGAAAAAGAGTACCTGTACCTGCGGGCCGAATACGACAACTTCCGCCGCCGCAGCGCCAGGGAAAAGACCGAAGCCTACAGCAACGCCAAAGCCGACGCGGCGCAGAAGTTCCTGCCGGTGTACGACAATCTGGAGCGGGCGCTCCAGCACGGCACCGAGGACGAGGCGTTCCTCAAGGGCGTGGAAATGACCATGAACCAGCTGAAACAGGTGCTGGAGAGCCTGGACATCCACCCCATCGAGGCGGTTGGAAAGCCTTTTGACCCGAACCTGCACAACGCAGTGATGCACATTGAGGACCCGGAGCTGGGTGAAAATGTGGTCGCCGCTTGTTTCCAGACCGGCTTCAAGATGGGTGACAAGGTCATCCGCTTCGCCATGGTTCAGGTCGCAAACTAAAACGATTGCTCTCTCCGCTCAGCGGAGTGGTAATAAATCTCCCGAAAAGGGAACCATAACACTGTTAAAAAATATCTTTCATATATCAGGAGGCAAACATTATGTCTAAAACCATCGGTATTGATCTGGGTACTACCAATTCCTGCGTCGCCGTCATGGAAGGCGGCGAGCCTGTCGTCATCGCCAACGCCGAGGGCAGCCGTACCACTCCCTCTGTCGTCGCCTTCTCCAAGGACGGCGAGCGTCTGGTGGGCCAGGTGGCAAAGCGCCAGGCCATCACCAACCCCGACCGCAC
>CAMNOL010000098.1 GCA_946546815.1 uncultured Oscillospiraceae bacterium | reverse complement strand
AATCGGAAATCACGAAATCGTCCTACGGTTGTACATTCATTCGCATCAGAAATAAAAAACCGGGCGCTCAAAGGAAGCACCCGGTTTTTAATCTGTTCAGATGTAAGGAAGGGAGATTACTCTTCCTCGATAGCACCCATGGGGCAAGCGCCGGCGCAGGAACCGCAGGAGATGCAGGTGTCAGCGTCGATGACGTAGGTGGTGTCGCCCTGGGAGATAGCGCCCATGGGGCACTGCTCAGCACAAGTGCCGCAGGAAATGCAAGCGTCGCCAATCTTATATGCCATAGTTAGGATCCTCCTTGGATTTGATGTATCTGTATTGTAACATACCGCGAGAAAAAATCAAGGGGGTTTGCACAAATATTTTGCAAAAAAATGAGGTAAGCACCGGCTAACTGCGTATATTCTGTACTTCTTGGGGCAAATTAACTTTTATCAGAAGAGAAAGGAGGATGGAATTCATGGGTAAAAAAACAAAAAAACCCGGAGCAGAACGCCGGGGAAACGAAGAGTTTGCCTTTGACCTGACGCCGGATGTCCGGGACGGACGGACAACCCGGATGCACCAGGACCGCATGGACAAACTCGGCCGGGTGCAGGGTGAGCGCAACGGCGGTGAAGAAGGCCTGCCGAAAGAATGACAATGACCCGCCGGGGAGCGCCTTCGGCGGGTTTTTGCAGGTTACATCTGAGAAATTCTTTCTCAAAACAGAGAAAAAACATTGCGTCTGCCGTTGGGGTGTGATATACTGAATTTGTTAATTATATAACATACTCCGGGGGTACAGTGGCAGGACACCCGGGACTGTTTGAATGCGAACAGAGAAAAACCAAAATACACATCAGACATTGCTTTAGAAGGAGTGACGGAAACATGAGAGGATTAAATTCCAACAAGACCGACCTGCGCCATCGGGTATTTACTGAAATCGCCCGGTTCGCCTATGAGGACGGCACCCGGGAGGAGTTCGAGCAGCTCCCCGTCAAGATGCTGCCCAGTGAGCACAATAAGTACCGTTCCAGCGTATTTCTTGAGAGAGCCATCCTGGGTGAGCGCCTGCGCCTGGCCATGGGCATGACCTACCGTCCCGCCAGCCAGGCCGGCCTGCTGTCCGATGGCATCGACAAAGCTGACACCGAGAACCATTACTACACCCCTCCGCTGATCAACGTGATCAAGTTCGCATGCAATGCCTGCCCGGAGAAGAAGGTCATGGTCACAAACGGCTGCCAGGGCTGCCTGGAGCACCCCTGCATGGAGGTCTGCCCCAAGGGCGCGATTTCCATCGTCAACCTGAAGTCTGTCATCGACCAGACCAAGTGCATCAAGTGCGGCCGCTGCGTGCAGGTCTGCCCCTACAGCGCCATCATCAAGCAGGAGCGTCCCTGCACCAAGGCCTGCGGTGCAAGCGCCATCCGCAGCGATGAAATGGGCCGTGCTGACATCGACCAGAAGAAGTGCGTAGGCTGCGGCCAGTGCCTGGTTTCCTGCCCCTTCGGCGCCATTGTGGACAAGGGCCAGATTTACCAGACCGTCAGAGCGCTGAAGAACAAGGATGTGCCGGTTTACGCCGCTGTGGCTCCCGCCTTTGCCGGTCAGTTCACCAGCCAGCGCGCCAATGAAAAGGTCCGCGCGGTGTTTAAGAGAATGGGCTTTGAGGACGCCATCGAGGTCTCCGTCGGCGCCGACCTGTGCACCATTTCCGAGGCCCGGGACTTCGTGGAGGAGGTCCCCTCCAAGCTGAAGTTCATGGCCACCTCCTGCTGCCCCGCCTGGTCCGCTCTGGCCCGGAAGAACTTCCCGGAGCTGGCAGGCAACATCTCCATGGCGCTGACTCCCATGGTTCTGACCGCCCGCCTGATCAAGAAGGAGCACCCCGGCTGCAAGGTCGCCTTTGTGGGTCCCTGCGCCGCAAAGAAGCTGGAGGCCATGCGTAAGGTGATCCGCTCTGATGTGGATTATGTGCTGACCTTCGAAGAGGTCGCCGGCATCATGGACGCCGCCAACGTCACCTTCGACGACATTCCCGAGGAAGAGTTCCTGCCCTTCAACGAAGGTTCCAGCGACGGCTGCGGCTTTGCCTGCTCCGGCGGCGTGGCACAGGCGGTTGCCAATGTCATTGCTAAGACCAATCCCGACAGAGAGGTCAAGTTTGTCAAGGCTGAGGGCCTGGCAGAGTGCAAGAAGCTGCTGATGATGGCCAAGCGCGGCATGTACGACGGCTATCTGGTGGAAGGCATGGCCTGCCCCGGCGGCTGTGTGGGCGGCGCCGGCACCATTGCCGATCCCGCCAAGGCTGCCAAGGCGGTGGCTGTGGAGGTCAAGTCCGCCGACGTGACCACTCCCTTCGATTCCCACTACGCCAAGTATCTGGAGGACGTGGAGGAGCGCGAGGCCCTGCTGAACAGCGACTTCACCACCGACGCAGAGGCCTGGGAGCAGTACGTATTTGAATAAGAAAAGTTCCCGCTGTACCGGGCTTTTCCCAGAGCTGGTCAACAGATTCTGACCTGATACCGGCTGGCCTGTCCTCAGGGGCAGGCCAGCTTTTTTGACAGAGGAAGGTTCACAATGAGCAACTATACCAAGGTGAAAACGGAAACCGGAGTGCGCCTGCAGCTGGAGCTGGTGGTGGAGCCGGATGTGCGGAAGGTGCTGACCATGGAGCAGCTGTTTACGGTGTTCCGCCGGACGGTGCTGCCGGAGACGGTGACCCGGGAGGACCGGGAGGGCGTCGAGGAGGACACCCTGACGGTGTTTCAGAGCGGTGGCGGAGAGCGTTACTATCAGATCTGCACCGGAGAGTGGACCCGGGAGGGACACAGCGTCCGCTACTATCTGGACGACGACCTGGTCAACAACGAGGACGGTTCACTGACTGCGGCGTTCCTCTGGTGGGAGACCGATGAGGAGGACAAAATAGTGGAAGGCTGGTTTGCGGAGCTGACCCGGGCGGCGATGGATGCCCAGGAAAACCTGCTGCTGTTCGGAAGAATCTGAATCCCTTCCGCAAGGGACAAAAAAACTGCGTCGGGGAAGTCCTCCCGGCGCAGTTTCTGCTTTTTGCGGTTGTAACGTTTTTTGTCGGGGACAATTTTTGTCACCGGATTGACGCCGTTCCAGCTGCCCCTGCGGGCGGCATACCAGGCGCGCTGCTCCTTTTTGGAGCGTTTTTCCAGCGGAACATATTTTTCCATGGGAAGGACTCCTTTCCTGACAGGGCAAACGAAAAAGCGCTTCCGCCCCGATCACTTGCTCAGGCAGAAGCGCTGTTTTGCTCCATTGACAAGAAATTACAGATCGATCTTGCCGGTGAACTCGCTGTTGATGACATAGTAAGCGGCGTTCTCCTCGGGCTTCAGATAAACCTGCATGGTCTTAATCGCCTTGCGGCCGTTGGACTCTTTGAAAGCGGCCTTGGCAGCGTCGACGACGGCCTTGACGTTGACCTCTTTCTCACCGTACTGCAGATAGGTCTCCTCAACCTTCTTCACAGCGGAAGCGGCCTTCTTGACGGTGGACTCAGCCTTCTTGACAGTGGATTCGGCGGCCTGAGCAGCGGCCTTGACAGTTGCTTTTCTAGCCATAGTAATCAAACCTCTCGAATAAAAGAATCATAAATATGATGGATGGACAGGATCATCGGTGAAGGTCAGCTCCACCGGAACAAAATCCATTATATTCACATTGAAATGGATTGTCAAATGACGAAGTGCAAAAGTATTCTTTGATTGGCGCTGGGATTTTTAGCCAAAATAGACTAGATTTTCTCAAAAGAACGGAGAAAAATGGCAGATACAGAGCGATTGGAAGAGAGGAGAAGGTGTCTTGGAGAAAATGCACTCTTGACATCCTGCTCGCTTTTAGAATTGAGATCAGACGTCCTGACCGGTGAGAATCCGGATGGCTCTGCGGTACTTTTCCACCCGCTGCAGTTCCTTTTCCGTCACATGATCCACTCTGGTCAGGTCGCTGTTGTGATCCAGATCCGCCAGCTTCACCGCCCGGGCGATGGGGTTGGAGCGCAGGCCGCGCACATAGTCCATGTAGGAATCCGAGGGGCGGTGGGTCAGCAGCTGCAGCGCTTCCAGCACCGGAGCGGGGATTCCCTCCGCCGCCAGCTCATCAAAGGTCCAGTCAGTGTCCTCCACCACGTCGTGGAGCAGAGCGGCGGCGCAGGAAAGCTCATCGGTCATCCGCTCAGCTACATGCAGAGGGTGGTGGATGTAGGGCAGGCCGCCCTTGTCCCGCTGCCCGTGGTGAGCAGAGTAGGCGATGCGCAGCGCTTTTTTCGTCAGAGGGGTGTAGATCATGACGGATCTTCCTCCGCAGTGCTCAGATAGGCCACACGGACATTTCCGCCGATGGTCTGAATGTGTTTTTTCTCCGTCCGGGTCAGCCGGCCGTCCTTTCGCATGGCCCACAGGCAGCGCTCCTTGGCCCGGGGAATGAGCTGCTCCAGCGTTTCCTCCTTATAATAGGAAACCGGGGGCTTGGGCTGATGCAGGAAGGGATTCCAGCCGCTCTGGATCATCACCGGCGCGGCGTGTTTCTTCAAAGTGGCTTTGCCGTTGACCACGTCCAGGGTCTGAACCTGGACAGCGCCGTCCTTCACAGTGGCCAGCAGCAGTGTGAAAACGGAGTTTTTCCGGCCCAGTCGATGCTGGATGCGGGTGGCCCGCCCCAGAATCTTTGAAATCTGGTTCAGGCGGCTGCCCATGCTCCGATGGGACTGGCGCAGGATCCGGCTGCACATGGAAAAGTAATTCATGCCCAGAAAAACAGTCAAACCGCAGCAGGCCCAGACCATATTCTGCTCCGGGTCGGAGAAAACTTTCTGCGCTTTGTCATAGTGAAGGTGCAGCAGCTGGGGCTCCAGCGTCAGGCGGCTGTCGCCGGCGACAACGACTCCGTTTTTGTTTGCGATGAGACAGATGTAGGACACGAAAAAGACCACCTTTTCTCTATGTCAGCTATAACAGGACTGAGTCAAAAACCAGCCTTCAAGCTGCTGAGCCTATTATACCGAATTTCCCGGGCTGGTACAAGTCGGTTTTGCATAGAATTCAATGGTGTGATACAATAGGACCAATGACATCGGATGGAGGGTTCATCATGGAACGATTGGAGCAGCAGTTTCGGTTTATTCTGGAAGCGGACAAGGAAAAGAAGATCGGACGCCAGACCTGGCTCTCAGACGGCAGCCGGAAGGAAAACGATGCGGAGCACGCGTGGCACTTGGCGTTGATGACGATTTTGCTGAGCGAGCACGCCAACGAGCCCATTGATGTGCTGAAAACGGTGACCATGGTGCTGATTCACGACATTGTGGAGATTGACGCGGGGGACACCTACGCCTATGATGCAGAGGGGCAGGCCACTGCCCACCAGCGGGAGCAGCAGGCGGCGGAGCGACTGTTTGGAATGCTGCCTCCGGATCAGGGAGAAAAGCTGAAGGCGCTGTGGGTGGAATTTGAGGAGCGAAAGACCCCAGAGGCGAGATTTGCCCGGACCATGGACAACTGCCAGCCCATGATGCTGAATTCGGCGTCAGACGGCAAGAGCTGGGTGGAACACAGTGTGCGGCTCAGTCAGGTGCTGAAGCGGAACGCCCGGTCCGCAGAGGGGTCTGAGGTCATCTGGAATCATATGCTGGAGAACTACATTAAGCCAAATGTGGAGCTGGGCAGACTGGCGGATGATACAGCAGAATAAAAGAG
>CAMNOL010000097.1 GCA_946546815.1 uncultured Oscillospiraceae bacterium | reverse complement strand
TTGATCTGTTTTCCGGAAAGAGGTGACCCTCATGACCCGATATTTGCCGGAGACCATGACCCGGAAAGAGCTTCGCAGATGCTACAGCCGCTATGCCATCAGTGTGATCCTGCTGATTGCCCTGCCCCAGCTGTTCGGTGACATCATTCTGCTGCCGATTCGCTACTTCATGCCTGATCTCTTGCAGGATTCTTTGTGGAGGGTGCTGATTTTATGCATCATCAATGCCCTGTCCGGTTTCCTGCCGGGTGCGCTGGCTATTATGCTGCTGCTGAGGAGGCTTCCCCGGGCGGAAAAGATTCCGGTGGATCGGCTGAGTCTTTGGGAGCTTCTGCAGGCACTGGTGTTCTGCCTCGGCGCAGGGTATCTGTTCGGCTACATCAGTCAAGGGCTGATTGAAGTGCTGGAGTTTGCCTCTGGGCTGTCCTCCTATGACCGGGTGACGGAAATAGAACAGGTGCTCCCTCTTTGGGCCTCCATTGTGTTTACTGCGCTGCTGCCCCCTCTGATGGAAGAGCTGCTGTTTCGCAAGATTCTGTTCAACCGTCTGCGCGCATTGGGGGACACCTCGGCGGTGCTGCTCTCCGCACTGGCCTTTTCCCTGTTTCACACCAATCTCTATCAGGCGCTGTACGCCTTTGTGGTGGGAATGATTTTTGGCGTGATCGTGCTGCTCACCGGCTCCATTCGGGACACCATTCTGCTGCACATGTGCATCAACGGCAGCTCTGTGATGATGGCACAGACCGATTCCCCTCTGGCAGGCAATGTGTTCCAGCTGTTCGTGGCGGTGTGCATCCTCCTCTCTCTGGTCATGTTTTTCCGTAACCGGAAAAACTATCACATGGAACCCGGGCCGCTGCACTTCTCTGCCCGAGACAAGCGCCGGGCCTGTCTCGGCTCCATCTGGTTCTGGCTGATGCTGATATTTGGCATAGGGGTCAGCGCCGTCATCATTTTCCTCTGAACCGCTCCCTCTCTCCCGTGCAGACGCATTTTCTTTGCCTCTGCACTCCGGCACTGCGTCAGTGTTTCCCCTTTTATCCCAATCATAAGGAAGTATTTATTTGAATTTTAAAGACTGCAACTTAATTGATCCCATTTTAAAGGCTCTGTCTGAGCAGGGCTATACAGAGCCAACCGCCATCCAGGCGGGGGCCATTCGTCCCGCACTGGAGGGCCGGGATGTACTGGGCATTGCCCGCACCGGCACAGGCAAGACCTGTGCCTTCGCCGCGCCTATTCTACAGCGTCTGAACACAAAACCGGCACAGGGTCGTCCCATCCGGGCGCTGGTCCTGACCCCCACCCGGGAGCTTGCCATTCAGAACCAGGAGTGCTTTGAATCCTACGGGTCCTATCTGCCCCTGAAGAGTGTGGTCATTTTCGGCGGCGTGGGACAGAATCCTCAGGTTGAAGCCATTCAGAAGGGCGCCGATATTCTGGTGGCCACGCCGGGCCGTCTGGCAGACCTGTATCAGCAGAAGCTGCTGGACCTGTCCAGGCTGGAAATTTTTGTGCTGGACGAGGCAGACCGGATGCTGGACATGGGCTTTATCCACGACGTGAAAAAGATCCTCAAATGGCTGCCCCGCAGAAAGCAGACCCTGTTTTTCTCCGCCACTATGCCGGATGAGATTACCGAGCTGGTCCAAAGCCTGCTTCATCATCCCGTGCGGGTAGCGGTGGACCCGGTGAACACCACTGTGGACGCCATTACCCAGACCGTGTACAAGGTAGACCGGGGCAACAAGACCAGACTGCTGGTTCATCTGCTGAACGAGCAGCAGCTGCCCTCCGTTCTAGTGTTTACCCGCACGAAGCACGGGGCGAATAAGGTCAGCCGGGATCTGGAAAAAGCTAAAATTTCCTCCGCCGCCATTCACGGCAACAAGAGTCAGACCGCCCGTCAGCAGGCGCTGGCCGGCTTTAAGGAAGGAAAAATCCGGGTGCTCGTCGCAACGGACATCGCCGCGCGGGGACTGGACATTGAGGATCTGGCCTGCGTGGTGAACTACAACCTGCCCGAGGTTCCGGAAACCTACGTCCATCGCATTGGCCGCACCGGCAGAGCGGGGCGGGAGGGCATCGCCATTGCACTGTGCGATTATCAGGAACTGCCCCTGTTGAAAGAAATCGAAAAGCTGACCCGGAAGCAGATTCCCGAGGTGAAGGACCACCCCTGGCCCATGGAGAATTTTGAGGAAGCCGTCCGGGACCGGAACGGCAAGATCCGTAACCCCGAGGACGAGGAAGCCCGTTCCGCCGCCCGGGAGCGGGCAAAGAACCGGAACGCCGCCAGACAGCAGAGCGGCAGCTCCGCATCCGCAAAGCCCACCGCAGAAAAGCAGCACCAGCCGGTGAACTCCGATGCAGAAAAACGGAAAAAACAAAATCAACCGGAGAACCGTGGAGGCAAGGCGGCACAAAGCGCTGCTGCGCCGAAAAAAGCAGCGAAAAAGGGTAAAAACCCGCAGCAGACGGAGTCCCTAGGTGTGGTGCCCATTCCAGACCTGCTGCCAAAGCGGGACAACTACCATCCGGAGCCGGAGCGCAGCTATGACACCAGCGACATTCTTAAGCGCAAGTACAAGCGCCCGGAGCGAAAGGTCATCCCCTCCCTGAGCAGCGTCTCCCTGCTGCCCCAGGTGGAGCTGAAGGAAACCTTTACCCGAAAGAGCGACCTGCTGCAGCTGGACCGTCCGGTGAAAAAGCTCCCAAAAGGGGACGCCACCTCCCGGCTGTTCGCTGAGCGGAAAGAGCTTCCCACCCAGCCGGAACCGGAGAAGGCTGAGTCCTCCGGGAAGAAAAGGAGCGGCAGGAAAGCCGTCAAAAAGTCCGCTGCTGCCCCCGCACCGAAAAAGCAGCCCACTTCTGGCAGCGCACCCAGCGCTGCTGCAAAAGCTCCTTCCAAAGGTGCCTCTGCCAAGAAGGAGCAGCGGGTGGTGTTCACCGTGGCAAAAGAGGAGAGCAGGCAGGCAGGGGAGAAGCGAAACCGTCAGAAGCGGCGTTCCGGCGAGCGTCCCCGTTTCTCTGATGTGAGACCGGCTTCCCGCCAAAAGGACTCCACCGAGCAGAAATCCCTGATGAAGCCTTACTACCTCAGCGACCGCCGCAAGGGGTAACCGCCCACATCTCTGCAAGCCTATGTCCCCAGCGGCGGATCCTGCCGCTGCACCCCTCTGATGTTCTGAAAAGGATTTGAATTATGCTTTATTTCCTCGCCGCAGCTGTTCTGGTGGTGCTGGATCAGCTGGTGAAGCTTGCCATCCGGTCCGGCTTCGCGCTGGGAGAGCAGCTGACGCTGATTCCCCGGGTTTTGGGCCTGACCTATGTCCAAAACACCGGAATGGCCTTTTCCAGTCTGTCTGGAAAAACCTCTTTTTTGACCATTGTTTCTCTTGTCGCCTCCGTTGCACTTTTTATCATGCTGCTCACCGGAAAACCCTTTTCCCATCCCTTTGGGAAGTGGTCGCTGACGCTGATTCTGGCCGGCGCCGTGGGCAATCTCATTGACCGGCTGTTCTTTCATTTTGTCACTGATATGATTCAGGTGCTGTTCATTGACTTCGCCGTATTCAACGTAGCCGACTGCTGCGTGGTGGTGGGCGGCATCCTGATGGCGGTGTATGTGCTGTTCCTCTGGGAAAAGCTGGAGGGCAGGTCATGACCCGCCTCACCTTAAACGCAGAGGTCCCCAACGAGCGGGTGGATCAGTTTCTTGCCCGCTCTGTGGAGGGACTGACCCGTTCCGGCGCTCAGAAGCTGCTGGAAGCGGGCAGCGTCCGTTCCGCCTCCGGAGCGATCCTGAAGAAAAATGCCAGGCTGAACCCGGGGGAGACCCTTACGGTGGAGCTTCCGGACCCGGAGCCATTGGATGTAGTTCCCCAGAACATTCCGCTGGACATCGTCTATGAAGACAGGGATGTGGTGGTGGTCAATAAGCCTGTTGGCATGGTTGTTCACCCGGCCCCCGGCCATCCGGACGGAACATTGGTCAACGCTCTGTTATATCACTGCGGGAAATCACTGTCGGGAATCAACGGGGTGATCCGTCCCGGCATTGTCCACCGCATTGACCGGGACACCAGCGGCCTGATCATCGTGGCCAAGAACGACGCAGCCCACCTGGCTTTGGCGGAGCAGCTGCAGGATCACAGTTTGGCCCGCACCTACGAGGCCATTGTGGTGGGCGGCCTCCGGGAGGATGCAGGCACAGTGGATGCCCCCATTGCCCGCCACCACACAGACCGAAAAAAAATGGCGGTAGTCCCCGGCGGCAAACGTGCGGTGACCCACTGGTCCGTTGTGGAGCGCTACGCCGGTTACACCTGGGTGGAGTGCCGCCTGGAGACCGGGCGCACCCACCAGATCCGGGTCCACATGGCACACCTGAACCATCCCATTCTAGGCGACACCGTCTATGGGAGCAAAAAGCCTTATCCCGGCCTGGCCGGGCAGTGCCTGCACGCGAAAAAGCTCCGGTTCCTTCACCCCTCCACCGGGGAGCCCATGGAGGTGGAATGTCCGCTTCCGGAGTATTTCACAACCCTCATCCATAAATTAAAAAAGCTGTGATTTTTATTTGCAGTTTATTGACAAATAATATCATATATTTTAATCGTTTCAAGATCGTGACCGATGGGCGAAAGAAACGGGCTGGTTCAACCAGCCCGTTCTGTTTTTTTCTATGTTTACACAATGGGAGTGGGGTACAGACCCTCGTCCACCTTCTGCTTCAGCGCGGCCACCACGCCGGGGCGATCCTCCTGATAGGTGACGCCGTACCACTTATCCCGGCTGGACAGCACCTTCACGTCGGCTTTGCCCGTGGCGATCATCTCGGTGACGGTCAGCGGCAGGAAAAATTCGCCCTTGATGGGATTTTCCACCAACGCCTTGTCCAGGAACACCGGGAACTGTTCTCCCAGCTCTTTGATGAAGCTGGGACGGTAGCACCACAGGTTCATGGATACCAGCGTATCCGGCGCAAGATCTTTCCAGGTCTTTCCGCCGTCAAAAGAGGTGTGAATGCCCCCGGGATAGGTCTCGATCTGGGTATTCTCCACCACCTCTGCCAGGTTGCCCTGCTCATCCAGCGCACACACGCCCCGGGCAACGCTGCCGTTCTCGGTGACGGTGTTTTTCAGCAGATAGCCCACCATGCCGTAATGGCACTTATCCGGTTCATCCTGGGTGCCGGTCAGAAAGTCATATGCCACCTGAAAGGCCTCAGGACCGTAGTAGTCGTCGGCGTTGATGACCACAAAGGGGGCGTCCACCACATCGGCAGCGCACAGCACTGCGTGACCGGTGCCCCAGGGCTTGACCCGTCCTTCCGGCACGGAGTATCCCTCCGGCAGCATATCCACCTGCTGATAGGCGTACCGTACCTCCATGTATCCGGCCACCCGGCTGCCCACGGTATCCTTGAAGTCCTTCTCAATTTCGTGCTTGATGATGAACACCACGGTTTCAAAGCCCGCCCGATGGGCGTCATAAATGGAATAGTCAATAATAAATTCACCACTGGGTCCCACCGGATCCATCTGCTTCAATCCGCCGTAGCGGCTGCCCATACCGGCAGCAAGGACCACCAGAATCGGTTTTTTCATGGAATGTTTCCTCCAATGTTTTATCATTTTAGGTAAATTACAATCAGGTTTACAATTTTTTGAATCTTTTTACAAGAAACAGGAAAACTGACACTTTGCTGTCAATCTTTCTATTAAGGCTTCACCGCATAATGGGACAAGAGCGAATTGCGAGGGTATTCTTCGTCCAGATTGTTCGAA
>CAMNOL010000096.1 GCA_946546815.1 uncultured Oscillospiraceae bacterium | reverse complement strand
GGACACTCTTGATGTCACCGCCGCTGATCTTCAGCTTCAAGCTCGTGCTGCTGTGGCGCAGGCTGTGAAAGACCACAGGACGCAGGTTGTGCTTCTGAATCAGCGTTTTCAGCTTCTTGCCGATGATGTGCTCCTCAACGGGGCGCCCGCTGTCATGGGCAACCACCAGGTCGAAGTCCAGATAGGCACCGCAAAGCTGCTTCTTCAGGTCCTCCTGGTACAGCTTCGCCTCTTTCAGAGCGTCGCTGACCGCCCGGGGTAGATAGATGATCCGCACGCTGCTCTCCGTCTTGGGCGTTTTGAGAACCAGAGAGGTAGAGCAGCCGGTCTTCTTGTGCTCAGGGAAGACGAAAAACACATCATCCCGCTGCTGCTCCTTCAGCTTTTTCAGACTCTCTTTTTCACAGCGGCGCAGCTCCTTCTCCACATAGACGTAGGCTTCGTCCTGCTCCACCAAATCCTCCTCCATGTGAACGCAGTCCCAGGTCAGCCCCAGAATCTCGCCGATACGCATGGAACAGCCCAGCGCCAGGTAGAGACACAGCTTCAAAATCGGGTCACTACACAGCGCCAGAGCTTCGTAAGCCTCTTGATCCGTCCAGGCGTCCCGCTTGTTGTGCTTCTGCCTGGGCAGCTCCACCGCCATAGCGGGGTTTGCTCCTCGCAGGTAGTCCCAGCGGATGGCCTGATTCAGGGCGCTTCTGAGGACGGCGTGAACCTTTTCCACAACGCTGATGGTGATTGTGCGCTCTTCATCCTCATGACCTTTCATCTTCACCGCCGGTTCCTTCAGGAGCTGGCGGTAAAACTTTTCAAGGCGGTGGGTGGTGAGGGTCTTGATGGGAACATCCCCGATGTAGGGGAGGATATAGTCGTTGATGCGGTGCTGATTGCAGGAAAGCGTACTCTCGCCCCAATGGTTGAGGCCGTACATCTGAACGTATTCGGTCATGAGCTGGCGGACCGTGATGGTTTCACGGGCCAGATCCCGGTTTGCGTCCGGGTCCACCAGCTCAGGCGGCGGGAGCAGGGTTCCACGCTTCTTTTCCAGCTTGATTTGTGCCAGACGAAGCTCAGCTTCTTCCTTCGTATCAAAGGATTCGTGTATCAATTTGGGAAAATTGGGGCATCGGTAGTCGATTCTGAACCGATTGCCGTGGGGTTTGATTGTCATGTTGAATACTCCTCACAGTTGAGATTCCTCATCTCAGTGCAGCCCTCCTTTGCGCTGTTCGGGTATTCGCTGGTGGGAACAGTATAGCACTGAGTATGAGGAATGGTCAAGCGTGTTCAGTCGGTATGGTTGAGGTAGTCCATCAAAGCGGACTGGGGAATGCGGATGTTCTTTCCGATGCGGATGCACCTGATTTTACCGCTGTTCACCAGCTCATAGGCGGCATTGCGGCCAATGTGCAGCACAGAGGCCAGCTCCGGGACGGAGAGGACCAGAGGCAGGTTGTTGTTCAGTTCCATAAGATGTGCCCCCATGTCATAAAAGTTTTGAAATCCATTGAATACAGCCAATCAGATGCCCAATCAGTGAGCCATAAAAGGCCAGCGTCAGCCACAGATGCTCCTGTGCGAAGCCCCTGATCTGATGCTCCAGGCCGGTAAATGTCCTGGTGGCCCTGCTCGTGATAGCCTCCATCCGGGAGACATACCCTTCCGATTTCTTTGACAGGTCGCTCTGCGCCTGATGCAGGGTCAAGCTGACCGTCTGCACTATTTCGTCAGATGCTCGGCTCATGGCTGCGTTTATGCCCCTCTGGAGTTGGCGATTTGCGGCGCTCAAGCTGTCGATGCGCCCATTGAAGTCGCTCACGGATAGATCGAGGCGGTTCATAGTCGTCTCTGCCATCTGGAAGAACTGCTTCTGCTCCTCTTTCAGAGCGGTCATCTGCACCGTAAGGCTGGACAGGGATTCTTTCAGCAGGCTGTTCTCCAGCTCCAGCTTGTTCAGTTTGTTGATGGTCTGCCAAGTCAAGACTAGCTTGTCCGGCTCCTGCGAGTGGGATGTCTGCTCCAATACGTCGGAGGTCAGCAGCGTAGACCCCCGTTCCTGAAAGCTGAGCGGCGGCGGCGGACAGTTCCTCGGCGCTGAGAACAAATGCTGTGCTTTGCTCGCCTCGTCCCGGGAGTTCTCGCCGGTGGTTCTGTTCATCAATGCCATGTTCTATGGCTCCTTTCCGGTAGCCCTCGCCCAAGCGGCGGTCGGCTACTTTTTTCTTTGCATTGGGGTGCAGATAGGAGAAGCGGCCCCGGCTCTCCGTGGTTTCGATGCCGTAGTCCTGAAAGAGCCGCTGTACAAACTCAGCCAGCGTTGAGCACTGCGGCCATGTGGCGTCAATTGCCTGACGAAGCTCCTCCTTCTGGGTGTCAAAAATGGTTTCCTTCGGTTTCTTGCCCTGCTCAATCAGCAGGGCATTTTCTTTGTCCAGTCTTGCCTGCCCACGCCGCTGGACGTGGTACTCCCGGTCTGTGACCTTCTTCTGAGCGCCGGACAAGAGGTCAACCTGGTACAGTCCACGCTCCTCACACATGGCCATGACGTTCTCTCGGAGGTAACGCATCAGCTTCCCGGTACAGCGGTGCTTGGCACCGGCACGGCTGTCGCAGGGACGGTCCATGTAGCTCTTGCGCTCTACATCTTGAATCCTCAGAGAGTTAATCACGATATGCGTGTGAAGATTCCCGGCTCCGTGGTGTCCGTCCGGATGGGAACAGACCAGCGCCTGATGGCCGGGGAAGTTTTGGCGGCAGAATGCTTCGCCCATTTTCTGCACTTCCTCCAGTGTGAGGCCGTGGTCATCCTTGTCCCTGGGATCGAAGGAAATGATGTAGTGGTGCGTCTTGATGTCGCCTTTTTTCAGGTTCTGGCCGTACTGGAGATTGGCCTTCACGCAGTCCAGGGCGAAGCTGTCCGGGGTGCAGAGCACACCGTAAATGAGATACTCCTCACGGGGAATGTAATGCCCGTGTGCATCCAGAATAGGCCGGTTGGTCTGCTCGTCGTGCTGAAACGTGAGATAGAGCTGGGCGGCTCCATAGTTGGCGTTTTTGCTGGCAATGTGCTTGATGATGGCCATTAGTGTCTGCCATAGTAGTTCCCGACGACCTTGAGGGAGTCAAACTTGAGTTTGTTTAGCTCACCGATGTGTAGCCGGAGGCTGTCGGCTAAGCCTCGGTCAAGGTTGCCGCCGCTGTTGAGCCAGCGGGCAATCTGATTCAGATTATTCCCGATGCGACCATACTCAGCAATCAGCCGATCCAGTCCCTCAATGGGGGAGACGGGAAGTTTGGGAGCCTCCTGCACCGGAGTGCCGAAGATGACGCAGCGGAGATACTCCGCCACAGATAAGTCGGTGCGCTGGATGATTTTGTCCAGCGCCTCTTTCTCCGCCGGAGAGAGGCGGGTTTTCACGATGATGGTGCGGGGCTCTGCCCCGAAACTGTGTTTCATAATTGGAACCTCCATGGGTGAAAATTTTGAAATTGTCCGCCGTAGGCGGGATTGCGCCCCACAGGGCGCTGTGAGAAAACCGGAGTATTCCTTGCGGTTGGTTTTCTCACTGACCGGGCTCTGCCCGGTCTATGCGGCACTTGTGCCGCATCCTCCAGACGAAGCCCAGCGCAGCGGGTTCGGCTGGAAAGGCCGGAGCTACGGAACGAAGGAGCTTTCCTGTCGCCACAGGGAAGCGACTGAATGGAGTCAGCGACGGCCTGCCGAGGGGCTTGGGGGAACCGGAATCCCACAACAAGTATTGACCAAAAGGGTGCACAGAGTGGGCCCTTGGTCGATACTTGCTCTCTATTTGCTCACACGTCCGCCGTAACATTTCAGCCTCTTTCGGTTTGGAGTGTGAGCAAATATCGGCGGCACGTCCCTGAACTTTTTCGGAGAAAAAGTCCTGGGCTCGTGCTGCCGATTGCCAACTGAGTGGGGCAGCGCCCCGCTCGGTTGGCATGGTCGCTGGTCAGCCTCAGCCGGACAGCGGCCATAAATGGGACGGAACGGTTCAGGTGATGGCGGTAGAAAAACCGGCTTATTTGAAGCGGTAATTCCGTCCCGGAGCGCTCCCGATCTGCACCGCATGATTCCGGGAGCGCTCTGCGATGCGGCCTGCCAGGGCCTCATCCAATGCGGCAATCTGCCGCAAACTCAGCTCCGAGCTGAGGAGCACCGGCTTGTCCGGGGTGTTGTACCGGGTGTCCAGCACCTCGAAGGCCAGCCGGATGTCGGCGGCGGTGGGACGGGTGCCGTGCTGGACTTTGAGGAAGTCGTCCAGGTACAGCACCTCGCAGTCCTTCAAAGGCTGCACCAGAGCGGCGTAGGCACCAGAGTCTGTGACGGCAGCTTTGGCCTGAGCCGCCCACTCTACCCAGCGGTGAATCTGCACGTCGTGACCGCTCAGAATGAGCTGTGAGGCGATTGCTGTACACAGGTGTGTCTTACCACACCCGGACGGGCCAGAGATGAAAAACCAGCCGTCTAGCGGGGACTTCTGGAAGCTCAGAGCGCAATCTCGTGCGCCCCTCTGCCACTCTTCGGTGACGTGGTAATTCTCAAACGTACAGCGCTCGTACAGCTCCAACAGGCCACGGTTGCGCAGCCGGGTCAGGTTCTGTCGGATGGTGACGCAACGGCAGGCGTAGGGCCTGTGGAAGCCGTTCTCCACCCGGAGGACAAATTCCTTGTTGCGGCAAAGAGGACAGTCATAGCCCATTCGGGCTTCCTTGCCGGGGCGCTGGTTGAAGCGTGCTACAAACTCCTCCTCAGAGCACGGTGCCGAAGTGGTCGAGAGAGGAAAGGTCAGCCTTGTCAGCGTTTCCTGCATCGTGGTAAGCCTCCTTTCTCGTGGATTTCTTCGCATCACCGTCCAGCCAGTTGCTCACGAAACTGCGGGCATCCTCATCCGACTTGAGCCGGTCCGGGTGATTCTCCAGCCAGCCGAGGATGTTCTGGAATACCTGGGGGATGTCAAGCATGGGATAGCGCTGGCCGTAATTCTCCAAATCCTCTGCCGTTACGACAAAATTCGACCCGTTTTTCAGGGGGAGAAGGATAGAATGGGAATTGATAGACTCGCTTGGCGAGGCCGGGGCGGAGCCCTTTTCTATTACAGTAACAGTATCAGTTACAGTACCAGTAACAGTATCAGTAACAGTTACAGCTTGTCCGGGCGGGCCTTGCTGGCCATTGCTTGCGTTTGCTTCAGACTGACGGCGGGCGGCGAGTCCGCCCTTGCGTCCAGCGGCGGATCTGCGCTGACGGGTCGCCTCCCACTTTTCGGCGTTCCGGTCAATGTTCTTCTTCCAGGTCTGCCAGAGAACGGAGGTGGCCTGGTCGAGCTCAGGCAGGGGAAGGGTGTTGACGTAGCAGAAAGCGGTGGTGAGCAGAAGTCCCCGCTGTTCCATGGTGAGGAGCTGAATTTCCTCCAAGGAATCCGCGTACAGGATGAAGGAGTTCTGAGGGTTTTCCATGATTAATCACGTCCTTTCTTCATGGAAAGTTCAAAACATGGTTTGTTATTGTTTACGAAGGGTATGGTCAGATCTGATATACTGGGCTCAAAGGATTGGTTCCGGAACCTGACTATATGATACAAAATGATACGGGCTGAGTCTGCTGTCGGCGTGCTGTCAGCTTGCTGTCTGGAGAGGAGAAATATGGAACAACTGAATTTTGGCGCATTGATGCAGCTCATTCTGAGCCATACGGGAACACGTTTTTCGGAGGACAGACTGAAGGTTTGGGTTTGCAATGAGGCGGTTTTCGGGGTTTATGACCGGGGAAACTT
>CAMNOL010000095.1 GCA_946546815.1 uncultured Oscillospiraceae bacterium | reverse complement strand
GCACTGGAGGCGGGGCTCATACTCTGGCTCCCGATGGATCCGCAGACAGTTGCAGCCCTCCGGCATGGGGTGGGTAAGGTCCGGGCGCCGGCGGAAATAGTAGGTGTAGGTCATAGCTCAGTCCTCCTCTTTGTAGCCCAGGCGTTTCGCCCAACGCTCCCACTTGGGACTGTCCGGCGGGACAACTGCGTCCTCCAGGAATACGGCCATAGCCATATCCACGTCACTGTACTCCTCCATCAGCTGCTCCGTCGCAGCCTTCATGCCCACGGGCGTGGGGTTAATGTCCTCCACCGCTCGAATCAGCTTCAGCGCCGCCTGGGAGAGCTCCGCTGCTTCCTCCGCCACCTGCTCCAGCCTGACACGCATAGGCAGCTTGCCGGTGATGTACAGGAAGTAGCGGTACTTCTCCGTGGCCTTCCGAATCTCCGTGCCTGCAAAAGCAGCGTCCTCAGAATCATCGGGATAGTGCTCCCGGACGAAATCGTCCAGGGCACACACTCGGGCGGGTTCGATCCCGCTGACACGGAACTGCCTCAGCTCCTCCAGCCAGCTGGCCAGCTGCGGGCAGCCTCGCTCTTTGGCCTGGACGATTGTTTCCTCAAGGTTCATTTTCTTACTCATGGTTTTGTTCCTCCTCTTAGTCGTCGATGATGTCTTTGTACTCACGGTTCCAGCAGTCCAAGCAGTTCCCTACGCACACTGAGTTCATCAGGAAGTCGTAGTCACTGGGGCAGCCTTCAACCCCTCCGATGCACTCCTCGTCAATGGCCTCCGGGCACAGTTCCCGCACTTTATCTTTCATTGTCATGCGTTTGGTCTCCCTTCGTCGCAATCTCACCGCCACACGCCGCATAACCGGCCAGATCAACGAAGCTGTCGGGTGTGTCCCCAGTGGCGATGCGGGCAATTTTCAGCAGCGACATCATAGCGGCGACATCCTTCGGTGTCACTCCGTTTATCGCAAACACCATTTTCAAGCGCGGGTGGGCCGCTCTAAGATAGGTACCCCAGAGCAGGCCGATGGTCTCAAAGTTATCCTCGGGAGTGCCATAGTCTGTCTCACGCTGGCCGCAGACGCACTTCTCTGCGGCTGCCAGAATCTCAGCTCTCTTCATTGGTTTCCTCCTTGTGTTCATCCGGGTCATCGGGCCAGTACATACCCTCGAACCGCTCCGCGCTGTCAAGGAATCGAATATCCTGCGAGCGTGCGCGGCAGACCTCGCCGTCCTCCATCTCAACAATGGCGACGGTATACGCAACCTGCCCGGCCGCAGGGCCCCCCACCATCAAAGATTCTCCCACCGTGTACGCTACATCGGCCCAGCGGTGGAAGAACGCCTTCTTTCCCTTGACATAGCACGGACGATACTCACCACAAACATTGACGGTCATTTGGTTAAATCCTGCCATCGTTTTCATCCCCCTTCTTTCGTAGTTCGCTCGTGGTTCAACTGCTCTCGGCTGATGTAATCACTCATCATCTGCAACCTCCTCGAAGATGCCCTCGAACGCTCCGAGATCCTTTACCTCTTCGGGGTCTTCCGCTGCCACCATATCAACCAAACGTTCATCCTCATGCCATAGTTCCGTGGCTTCTTCCGGAGAACCAGCCTCCACATAGGAGAAGCCACGATAAGCGATTCTATAAAACGCCATGGTTCATTACCTCCCTCACAAATTCTTCCACAGGCCCTTGCGAATCCTCTCCACTTCGTGCCTGATGTCCTGCTTCGTCATCTTCCTCCCGCGGCTGTCAATCAGCGACTCAAGCCCCTCCAGCTCTTCCACAGTGCTCTGGCACAGCGCTGAATAGCCGTCTGCTATGCGCTCCCACTCTTCTGTATCATCGGCATCGAGGTCAACGCCGGCGAATCTTGTCAATCGCTCAAACAGCCGTGCACAGTCCCAACCCAGCTTGTCCTCAATCAGCCCCCGCAGGTGCTCCTTCGCTGTGCCGGTAATAACCTCCACTGTGCCGTCTTTCAAATACAAAGTATCAGCCATTCTGCTCCCTCGCTCTCTGGATCCTGGCCTTCAGCGCCCGCATCAGGCTCTCCTGCTCGTCGCCCTTGCTCTGTAAGGCTGCCACAACGTCAACGTCAGCACCCTTCTGGACCACCAGCATATGAGAAATCACCGGGTACTGCTGGCCCTGCCGGTACAGTCGGGCATTGGCCTGCTGGTACAGCTCCAGTGTCCAGTTGGGATAACCAAACCAGATGACATGGTGCCCGCCCTGCTGAAGGTTCAGACCGTAGGCCGTAGAGGCCGGATGCGCCAGCAGGATGTCAATCTCCCCGGCGTTCCAATCCCTTTCCTCCTGCACCCCCTTGTACACCCGGCAGCGCTTCCCCGTACTGGCCAGCGCCTCCAGCAGCCGGTCACGCTCATGCTGAAACCAGTAGAACACCAGGGCGTGCTCCCCGTGCAGCTGCTCCACCACCTCCAGGAAGGCTTCTATCTTGCACTCGTGGATCCGCGCCACTTGGCCCTCGGCGTCATAGACGGCGCCGCTGCACAGCTGCAGCAGCTTCCCATTCAGAACGGCAGCGCTCCCAGCGGTAATGGTCTGGTCGTCCACTTCCAGCAGCATTTCCCGCTCCATCTTGTCGTAGGCCTTGCGAGCCTTGCTGTCCAGCGCCACCGGCACCACGTCCTCCACATACGGGGGAAGTGTGAGATAGTCCTCCGCCTTCATACTCACGCAAATGTCGGAGATTGCTGTCCTGATGCTCTGCTCCGCCCCTCTCAGAGGGCTGTAAGTGCGGTAGGGCTGTCCGGGGTAACCCTTATCCTCCTTGAAGAAGGTCTCCCGGAAGCTGCTCAGGGTGCGGCCCAGTCTCTGCCCACCGTCCAGCAGGAAGATTTGAGCCCAAAGGTCCTCCAAACCGTTGGGCGCCGGCGTTCCGGTCAACTCCACCAGCCTGTTGATGCGGCTGCGCACCAGCTTCAGCGCCCGGAAACGTTTGCTCCGGCTGTTCTTGAAGCTGCTGCTCTCATCCAGCACCACCATGTCAAAAGGCCAGTCGCCCCGGAGGTAATCCACCAGCCAGGGCACGTTCTCCCGGTTGATGATCCACACGTCCCCCGGAGTGTTCAGAGCCTCGACCCGCTTCTTCTGCGTCCCCAGCACCGGTACAATCCGCAGATGCTGCAGGTGGTCCCACTTCTGTGCCTCCTGGGTCCAGGTTCCCTCTGCCACCTTCTTCGGGGCTACCACCAGGCAGCGAGCCACAGCCCAGCGGTTGAAGCGCAGCTCATTTACCGCCGAGAGGGTGATGACCGTCTTTCCCAGTCCCATCTCCAGAAACATCCCCACACTCGGCTCTGCCACGATTCGGTCTATGGCATAGCGCTGGTAGGGGTGCGGTTCAAATCTCACGGTCGAACACCTCCCTCACTGTCTTCTCTGTATCCTCCCAGCCGTAGGTTACGACTACCTGGCAGCCGTGGCTCTGGAGTCGGTCAATCTGGAGACGCTGCCGGGGGCTGAGCCTCCCGGTCTCTGTCTTCAACTCCCAGAACACCACGGCACCCCCGGGAGTAATGACAATCCTGTCCGGCACCCCGTCGCAGCCGGGCGACACGAACTTATAGCTCAGGCCGCCCAGCTTCTTGACGAGGGCCGTCATCTTCTTCTCAATATCTCGTTCTAACACGGCTCTTTCCTCCCTCGGCAACAAAGGCAACGTTTTTCCCGTTCCTCTATAAACTTTCTACAATTAGGGCATTTAGAGGGTTCCTGTCCTCTCTAATCGCCCTATTCTTCAATCCTCTATAGAAGAATGTTGCCCTTGTTGCTCTTGCGTTTTTTGTTGATGTTCGAGAGAAAAATCGGGCAACACCCCGCGGCAACATTTTTTGAAGAATGTTGCCCTTCCAGCTTTAGATTGTTGCCCTCTGGAAAACACGTTGCTTCCCATATGGTGCTCCGGCGGCTCTCGTTCCGGCACTCTCCCAGCCGGGCATACGCTCCAGCAGATCATTGATCTCCCGGCTGTTGGCCTTGCTGAGGTCGCCCTTCTGCTTGCCCAGGGCTTCGCACCAAATCTCCACGGCGCACACCCGCTCCCGGGGCACCAGGTCCCCCTCGTATTTGGCATTGCCGCCCCAGAACATCTGCCGGCGCTCCATCGTCCAGCGGCTCCAGTCTGTGGGAACCGGCTTGGCAACGAAGTCGGCGATGATACCTTCCCACGGATTACGCTGCCGGTGCTCCTCCTGCACCTCTCGGGCGACGGCTTCGATTTCTTTGGGCAGGTGCAGGCTCTCGCCCTGCTTCCAGCGAAATACTGCTTCTGCCCACAGCTGGTCACGCTCCCCGTCCAACTGCGTCCACACATCTTTCACGCGGGGCCTCTGGTCAATGTCCAGTACCCAAAAGCGCCGGCCGCCGGTCGGGTCGGTGAGGCAGTCCTTGCTGTTGGTGGTGCCAAAGAATACGCACTGCCGCGCCCGGTCGGCGGTATAGCGCCCGTAGGCCGCTCGGTAGTAGTCGCTGGTCTTCGTCAAAAACGCCTTGACCGCTCCAATGTCGGCCTTGTTCATGGCCTGCATCTCCGGGATCTCATTGATCCAGGTGCCTTGAATCGTCTCCATGGCCTCCTTATCCCCGAAGGTGCGCAGGCTGTCAGAGAACCAGGCCCCGCCCATTTTGGCGAGGATGGAGGACTTATAGCGGCCCTGGGTGCCCACCAAAACCAGCATGGTGTCGTACTTGCACCCGGGGGTCATCACCCGGGCCACGGCGGCCACAAAGGCCTTCCGGGTCACGGCGCGGGTATAGGCATTGTCCTCTGCCCCCATGTAGTCAATAAATAGAGTATCCAGCCGCTCCACACCGTCCCAGGTGAGGCTGTTCAGGTAGTCTCTCACCGGGTGGTAAGCCTGATTGCTGGCCACGGCGCTCACCACGTCCAGCAGGTCATTCTTGGCTAACTTCCCGAAGAAGCCCTCCATGTACATCCGCAGCTGGGCGATGTCCTCATCAGACCAGGTAGCGGTACCGGATGGCCGCTTCCACGGCAGCGCACCAACGACGTCAATGCGCCCGGAGAAAAGGTTCTGCCGCAGCTTGCCGGACAGCTCAGGATTGAGGGCCATGGCGACATTCAGGTTTTTGAGGGACTTCTGAGGGTTGCCGTTGGCATCGGTGTCCAGCTTCTTCCTCCACTCCCCGTTGTCCGCCTCTGCCGCCGGCAGAACCTCAAAGGCTTCGTGGGCCTTTTCCCAGCGCTCATCCATCAGCAGTTTGGCAACGCTCTCGTCCTGGGCAGCCCGCTCGCACATGGCCTTGTAGCTGGGCAGTCGGTTCGTGGGCAGATTCGCCTCCGCCTCGTCGTCCAGATGGCCGTAGCAGTGCAGACGCACCAGGTCAAAAGAGTTCACCAGCTTCTCGGAGCAGGGATCTGTAGCGTGATGGCTGTACAGGAACTTGCCGTCCTCATATACCACGGCGCCGCCGGTGGTGCTGCCGCCGGTGAAGGTGTAGCGGTTGGGATCCGTGTCGCAGGGGGCATAAATCCCAGGCAGGAAGGTGCTCATAGCCGCCGGGACATCGTAGGTCTTGCAGAAGGCGCCCACAATGCCCTTTTTGGTAAGAGGGTCACCCTGCCGGGCTGCCAGCCGGGTCACCGGTGTGGCGTTCGGGCAAGCGGGCCAGCTCTGTACGTCCCGCCAGTCGGTGTAAGTAGCCAGGAGGCCGTCCACCTGCAAAAAAGGCTTGTCCTCTGCCAGATAGACATACTCTGCATCAGCGCTGACACTGGGCCAGAACATCAGGCGGTTGGTCTCAAAAGTGGTGGGATCGCAAAGATCGATGCCGATATAGTCGG
>CAMNOL010000094.1 GCA_946546815.1 uncultured Oscillospiraceae bacterium | reverse complement strand
TCCAAGGTGCAAAAGCTGTCCGATGCGCTGGTGGAGGACGGAAGGGTTACCGTCTATCTGCACGAGGATGTGAAGCTGGTCAGCGGGGAGGTTGCCTTTGCCAGCACCCGCTATGAGTTTTCCCCCGATGCCCCGGAGGTGGAGAAGCTGCGGGAAATTTTGGGGAAATACACCTATCGGCCCGGGTGGAACACCCTGACCAACGCTATTACCCACGGCGGTTCCTATGGTAACGACAGCCTGCCTTATTTGATCAGCATGTACAGCGCCGCCGATGGACAAAAAGAGGACTTTCAAGTCAACGCTTTGGCAAGCGGCAGCCTCAGCCTTTACGGAGACGGGCAGGCAGAGGTAAACCTGTACCAAAAAGAGAAAGAGGTGCGAAGCGGAACCTATCGAGTGGGCGTTTTCGGAAACGGTGACGCACAGCGGCTGATGCAGGAGCTGTACGACTATTTGCAGACCTGCAACGGGGAGACGGAGACGGACGGCTTCGACCCGGAGGACGTTGTCACAACCCTGACCCCGGACGGGGACTTTGATTTGGACAAGGCACGAGCACTCATCGCCCCCGCCGAGAGCCTTTTGCTCTGGCTGGGACAGCAGGACACCATCACCGGCCTGCAGGCCGACCGCTGGATGGACCGCATGGGGGCGGTGACCAGGCTGAGCCATTCCATGGATGGCTACTCATTTCCGTGGTTTTCGCTGGATTTGGAGGCCGATGACGTGGTGATGCACGGAGAGGGGCAGACCACCTGGCAGATCTATCACAACTTTCTGGTGCCCACGATGTTCCATGAGGGAATCGACGTGGTCTCCGCCAAGGTGGAAAACGGGATTCTGACCATCACCAAGGGCTGGACCGGAGGAGAGAACCCGGCGTGGGAGGACTTCTATCAGGAGTACGAGTTTTTACAGGGAGCGGACGGAGTCTGGCATCTGAACGAGTGGAGCGGCGTGATGAACCACGACGGAACCCTTCCTTTGAAGAACGAGGCGTTGGAGCGTTTGGAGGAGGCAGAGCAGGAGATGAACGCACCCCTGGGCGAAGAGGGCACGGTTAAGACATTTCTCACCCAGTTCTACACCACCAATTACCACAACCGCTATGACCGATTCCAGGACGCCACAGAGGAGGAGACCGGGGAGAGGGAGCTCCAACGGATCACTCAGCGCTACTACGGCAGCATTGCGGGCCTTGTGACGGACAAGCTGCTGGACAAGCTCCAGGCCAACCGGGAGCCCATAAAGTACGACAAACTGTACTGGGAGGACGGAACCGCCTGGGGCGTGGTGAAGGTTACGCTGGAGCCCAAGGACGAGAACGGACGGATGAAGTATCAGGTGCTGTTGAAAAAAGACATCTCCAGCCGGGAGCAGGAGACCCGGGAAGGCGTCATTGGGTTGGATGCTGAGACCGGGCTGGTGAATTACTTCTGGGAGAATCATTGACGAAAAAACAAGGGAGCGCGGGTGCGCTCCCTTGAATTGTTTCATGTGAAACAGGAAAGGTTTAGCAGACGGGGACAACCCAGCCCTTGGTGTCTTCGATCTTGCCCCACTGGATGCCGGTGAGGGTGTCGTAGAGCTTCTGGGTCAGCGGGCCGATCTTGCCGTCGGAGATGTAGGCGGTCTCGTCCTTCCACTTCAGCTCCTTGACGGGGGAGACCACAGCGGCGGTGCCGGTGCCCCAGACCTCTTCCAGCTTGCCGGCCCGGGCGGCCTTCATCACGTCGGCGATGGCCAGCTTGCCCTCGATGACCTCATAGCCCCAGTCCTTGCACAGCTCGATGATGGAGCGGCGGGTGACGCCGGGCAGGACGGTGCCGGTGCAGGCGGCGGTGTAGATCTTGCCGTCGATCTTGAACATGATGTTCATGGAGCCGACCTCTTCCACATACTTCTTCTCCACGCCGTCCAGCCACAGCACCTGAGCGAAGCCCTCGTGCTCGGCCAGCTCGCCGGCTTTGATGGAGGCGGCGTAGTTGCCGCCGCACTTGGTGAAGCCGGTGAGGCCGGGAGCCGCGCGGATGTACTCGTCCTCCACGTAGATGCGGACAGGGTCGATGCCCTCGGCGTAGTAAGCACCGGAGGGAGCGCCGATGATGCAGAACACATAGTGCTTGGAGGCGTGGACGCCCAGACCCACATCGCTGGCGAAGATGAAGGGACGGATGTAGTAGGAGGAGCCGTCAATGTGAGGCACCCAGTCCTTGTCCACTTCCACCAGGGCCTTGACGGCCTGCACAAAGTCCTCGGGGGGAATTCTGGGGATGCACAGACGGTCGGCGGAATCGTTCATGCGGTTGGCGTTGCAGTCCGGGCGGAACAGCTGAATGTGGTTGTCCGCAGTCCGGTAGGCCTTCATGCCCTCAAAGATTTCCTGGGCGTAATGGAGCACCACAGTGGCGGGGTCCAGCTGGAAGGGCTGATAGGGGACGATGCGGGGATCGTGCCAGCCCTGTCCCTCGGTGTAATCCATGACGAACATATGATCGGAAAATTTCTTCGCGAAGCCCAGCTTGGTTTCGTCCTCAGGAAGGGGCTTGGGATGCTTGGTCAGCTCTACCTTGATGTCTAACATGATGGATGCCTCCAATTTGGAATAAAAGTTTCTCTTCAGGAATTTGCCGATTTATCGACTTAAAGACTATTATAGCAGTATGGATGAAAGACCGCAAGAGAAAAAACTGCACCAATTCTCAAATTCCGGGAGCGGGAAAGGGAAAATTTGGGAAAATGGAAAGTGAATTACATCGGAAATTGCGCTGTTCTGGGGCTGTTACCAATTTGTTGCGAAAAATTAACATTTTTCAGTTGTTTTTTCTTTGTGAACCATTATAATATGTTCTGCTGGTGAAAATCGGCGGTTTCTTTACCACTCCGGAGCATGTGCTGCGGAGTAAGACGAATGAGAGGGAGCACGATGAAAAAATTGCTCTTTGTTTATAATCCTCACGCGGGAAAGGCACGGCTCACGCCCCGGCTTTACGAGGTGCTCAGCATTTTGCAGCAGGGCGGATACCTTGTCACCGCCTACGCGACCTCCGGACCCCGGGATGCAACAGACATCATCCGGGAACTGGGGGCGGAGTACGATCATATCGTCTGTGCAGGCGGAGACGGCACCCTCAGTGAGGTGATCGCCGGGCTGCTGCAGACCGGATATAAAGGGGCGCTGGGCTATCTGCCCGCAGGCAGTACCAACGATTTTTCCCGATCCCTGAACCTGCCCACCGGGGAAGTGGAAGCGGCAGAGATTGCGGTGAAGGGGATCCCCTTCGCCTGCGATATGGGGCGGTTCAATGAGCGGAATTTTGTCTATGTGGCGGCCTTTGGCCTGTTCACGGCGGTTTCCTACGAAACACCCCAAAATGTGAAAAACCTGTTTGGCCACACCGCCTATGTGCTGGAGGGAATCCGCAGCCTCGCAGAGGTGACTCCCTATTATATGCGGGTCCAGTGGGACGACGGAGAGACCGAAGGGGAATTTATCTACGGCGCGGTGTCCAACTCCGTCAGCGTGGGCGGCTTCAAGGGAATGCTGTCCGATCAGGTGGTGCTGGATGACGGTCTGTTTGAGGTCATGCTGGTGAGGATGCCCCATTCCCTCCCTGAACTGCAGGAAATCATCGGTGCGCTGCTGACCGGCGAGGCGGGGGAACGGGTGCTGGCGTTCCAGACCCGGCACATTGCCTTTCAGTCGGTACAGGAGGTTCCGTGGACCTTGGATGGAGAGAACGGCGGCAAGCGCAGTGTCGTGGACATCACCTGTTCCCACGAGGCGGTGCGGATCATGTGTCCGGAGAAACAAGCATGAAGGATTATTCTGATACCATTGCAGCCGTTGCCACCGGCAGCGGCCGAAGCGCCATCGGCATTTTGAGAATTTCTGGCCCCGACGCGGTAAAGGTGCTGGAACGGGTCTTTGTCCCCAAAGGAAAAACGCCGCTGATGGACCGGGCGCCCGGAACGCTGATTTTCGGGCAGCTGAAGGACCAGGAGGGCGGATTGCTGGACGAGTGCCTTGCCACCTTTTCCCGGGCGCCCCACAGCTACACCGGCGAGGACACGGCGGAGCTGCAATGCCACGGCTCGGCGGCTGTGCTGCGGGGCGGGCTAGAAGCGCTGTTTCAGGCCGGAGCCCGACAGGCCCGGGCGGGGGAATTTACCCGCCGGGCATTCCTGAACGGAAAGCTGGATTTGATCCAGGCAGAGGCGGTCATTGACCTGATCGATGCGGAAACCACACAGGCGGCGAAAAACGCCGCAGGCCAGCTGACCGGCGCCATGAGCAGGCGCATCAACGAGATATACTATCATCTGGTGGATCTGATGGCCCATTTCCACGCGGTGCTGGATTATCCCGATGAGGACATTGACGCCTTCGAGAGTCAGGAGATTGCCGCTTACGCCGAGCAGGCGGCGGCGGACCTGGAAAGGCTTCACGCTACTTACCGCCGGGGACGGCAGCTCCGGGAAGGCGTTGCCACGGCCATCGTCGGCGCACCCAATGCGGGCAAGAGTTCCCTGTTGAATGCGCTGCTGGGCTATGAACGGGCCATTGTCACCGACATCCCCGGAACCACCCGGGACACGGTGGAGGAGAAGGCTCAGCTGGGCGGCGTGCTGCTGCGGCTGATCGACACCGCCGGTCTGCGGGAGTCTGACGACACCGTAGAGCAGCTGGGCGTGGAGCGCAGCCGTGCCGCGCTGGAGCGGGCGGAGCTGGTGCTGGTGGTCATTGACGGCAGCAAGCCGCTGGATGATCTGGACCGTCAGGCGCTGGAGGCTGCAAAAGCCGCAGAGCGGATGCTGGTGCTGGTGAATAAATCCGACCGGGAACAGCATATTATCTGGCGAGAGCTGGCGGGTTACGAGTGCCTGACCATCAGCGCCAAGTGCAGCGACGGACTGGAGGCGCTGGAGGACCGGATTCATCAGTGGTTCGCCGGAGGGGAAGAGGGCAGCGGTCAGCTGCTGACCAACGCCCGTCAGGCGGAAGCTGTGGAACGGGCTGCCGGGAGCCTGCGCAGCGCGGAACATGCGCTGGAGGCCGGAATGCCGCCGGACGGCGTGCTGTCCGATGTGGAAGAAGCCATGGAAGCGCTGGGAGAGGTCACCGGACGCCGGGTGTCGGAGGACATCACCGGACGGATCTTTGAGCGCTTCTGTGTGGGCAAATAAGCAGGAAGAAAGAAGAAGAAACCACCCAGCGGCAAGGACGGAACCGCTGTGATGGAGAGCAGGAGGCTTCTATGTTAGAAACAACGTTTTGCCCGGTCTGCGGAAAGCCCTATGACGTCAGCCTGGGAGAGTGCCCGGTCTGCGCCAGAAAGCGGGCTGCGGAGGAAGCGAAGCGGTCCTCTTCCTATCAGAAGAAAAAGGGACGCGCTGCCGGCAAGAAAACGAAGAGAATCAACGTATCTCAGAAGGTGAAAACAGCGATTCCGGTGGGGGAGACAGAGGAGCCTACCGTACAGATGGACGCTGACGCCATTCGGAGAGCGGAGGACCATGCCAGGAAAATGGCTGGTGGGCGATCTGACACCCCGGTGCGGGAGGCTGTCCCCCAGAGGACGGCAGAGCCGGCAGTGGAGGAAGGCAGCGTGGACAAGCGTCTGGTTCTTGCAGTCATCAGCGCACTGCTGGTGCTGGTACTGATTGTATTCGGCATTGGGAATGTGCTGATCAACGGCGCAGGCTCCGGGGGCAGGAGCGGGGAGACCCAGCCTGCCGCAGCCTCTGTCACAGAGGAGAAGAAAGAGGAGCCTGAAAAGGATCAGAAGAAGGACGAGCAGAAGAACCAGACGGAAGAGGACCAGACCGGCGACAACGGCGCGGAGGATGCGGCGGACGGAGAGAACCAGAAAGACAGCGGCGAAGCCGGGAACACGGATTCCCAGAAGGACGAC
>CAMNOL010000093.1 GCA_946546815.1 uncultured Oscillospiraceae bacterium | reverse complement strand
TCGGAACGCCGGGATTCGAACCCGGGGCCTCTTGGACCCGAACCAAGCGCGATACCAAACTTCGCCACGTCCCGATGACCATCCCATTATAATGGGTTGACATTGGATTGTCAAGCATTTTTTATCAGATGAATCCGCTGTTTCGACAGCAGCAATTTGAGCATTCTGCAGGGGCGCGCGATAACGCCCCTGCAGAACAGAAGATTTTTTTCACTGGCGTCAGTCCGGCACCACCGGAACCGCATCCTGAGGAATCGGGCTGGTAAATCCTCCGACGGTGCGCCGTTCAAACTCCGCCTTGGCTTGCTCCAGCAGCTCTGGTCTGGTCAGCAGGTCAATCACCGTTGCAGCCAGCACTTTTCCCGCATGAACTGCCGCCTTGTGACCGATTTCAGTTCGTCCGCAGGAGACATTCTGCCAGCTGTGTCCGGGAGAGCCATTCGGCCAGGCTGCAACATGAATCTGTGCGGTGGGACACTCCCAGCTCACGTCGCCTACATCGGTAGAGCCGGGCCGGAACAGGTCTTTCTGATACAGTGGAAGCAGAAAATCATTCATCGCGTGTCCGGCCCGCTGGCGAAGGGGCTTTACCTGCTCCAGGGCAAAGGTCCGCTCCACCGCAGCGCCCAGCCCGGGAAGGCTGTCGTTTCCGGGATAGGTGTTGGACAGCTTTTCAGCGAACTCCAGCTCTTCCTCCGTGTAATGGGGCACACCAAACGCGGCAAAGTTTTCATACAAAACCTTCTCCAGCGCATGGTTGGTCACCGTGTCTGCAAGCCCATCGATGAACTTCCGTTCAAAGGTGGTTTCTGTCATCAGTGCCGCACCTTGGGCGATTTTATCCACTCGCTCCTGCAGCTCAATGGCCTCGGAAACGTGATTGGCCCGCACCATGTACAGCACAGAGGCCTCAGACTGCACAACGTTGGGACTTCTTCCTCCCGTGTCAGTGATGGCGTAATGCACCCTTGCCTGGTCGCTCATATGCTCCCGCAGAAACTGTACGCCGATGTTCATCAGCTCTACTGCATCCAGTGCGCTGCGGCCACGGTCCGGGTCACCGGCGGCGTGGGCGGGGACGCCATGGAACTTGTACTGTACCTGGATACAGGAGTTGCTGGAGCCTGTGACCACCTCGTTGCAGTCCTCCGGATGCCAGGTCAGCGCGGCGTCCAAGCTGTACCACAGTCCGTCACGGGCCATAAACGCCTTTGCCGCTCCCCCCTCCTCTCCGGGACAGCCGTAAAGAATGACGGTGCCGGATTGGGGATTCTGCTCCAAAAAGGACTTAACGCCCAGCGCAGCTGCCATGGCGCCGGCGCCCAGCAGATTGTGACCGCACCCGTGACCGCAGCCGCCGGGAATCAGCTCCAGACGCTGGGTTGCTCCCCCCTGCTGGGACAGGCCGGAGAGGGCGTCGTATTCCGCCAATAACCCGATCACAGGCCTTCCCTGCCCGTAGCTGGCAGAGAACGCGGTGGGGATGTTGCAGATCCCCCGCTCCACCTGAAACCCTTCCCGCTCCAGGATGTCACAAAACAGAGCTGCAGACTGTTCCTCCTGGAGCGACAGCTCGGCAAACCTCCAGATTTCGTCCGCTACGTGGGCAATCAGCTCTTTTTTTGTTTCAATAGCGGCAGCCGCCGCTGTTTTCTTCTCAATCATAAGTCAGTCTCTCCCCCAAAAAAAGGACGCACACAAATCGCATGCGTCCATTCTATCATATTTGTCAAAGAATTAACAGACATAATACGGAACAGTCCCGGTTTTGTCGGTCAAATAGGATGATTACAGAACCTGACTCAGGAAGTCTTTCAGTCTGGGGTTCTGGGGACGCTCGAAGATCTCTTCCGGAGTACCCTCTTCCAGCACCTTTCCGTCCGCCATGAACAGAACGCGGTTGCCAACCTCACGGGCAAAACCCATCTCATGGGTGACGCAGACCATGGTCATGCCCTGGTGAGCCAGCTCCTTCATGACCTCCAGCACCTCCCCTACCATTTCCGGGTCAAGAGCGGAGGTGGGTTCGTCAAAGAGCATGACTTCCGGCTCCATCATCAGCGCGCGGACAATGGCCACACGCTGCTTTTGACCGCCGGACAGCTGAATGGGGTAAGCATTGGCCCGGTCCTCCAGCCCTACGCGAGAGAGAAGCTCCCTTGCCTTCTTTTCTGCCACTGCCTCATTCATGCCCTTTACCTGTACAGGAGCCAGGGTCATGTTGTGCAGAATGGTCATATGGGGAAACAGGTTAAAGTGCTGGAACACCATGCCCATTTTCTGGCGGTGCAGATCCAGATTCATCTTTACCATTCTTCCGCTGGCGTCCGGCACCTTTTTCTTGGTGATGTCCACGCCGTCGAAAAAGATGGAGCCGCCGGTGGGCTGTTCCAGCAGATTCAGGCTGCGCAGGAAAGTGGATTTACCGGAACCGGAGGGACCGATGACGGCGATCACATCTCCCTGATGAACGTCCACAGAGATGTCGTCCAGCGCCTTGATCGCCCCGCGGTTGTAGTATTTTTTCAGGTGCTTCACCTGAATCAGTGTGTTACCGTTTGTCGCCACGACTCATTCTCCTTTCAAAGTAAGCAATTATCTTGGAGGTTGGGAAGCACAGGCAGAAGTAGATGGCGGTGGCCACCAGCAGCGGTTCCACTAGGATGAAGGTTGCACCCTTGACAGCGTTGACAGCAGACATGATGTCCTGCACGCCAATGGTAAAGGTGATGGAAGACTCCTTGATAATGACAACGAATTCGTTGGCAATGGCAGGCAGAATGTTCTTGATCGCCTGGGGGAGAACGATAAAACGCAGATTCTGCGCCTGGCTCAGACCCAGAGAGCGGGCCGCCTCGGTCTGGCCGCCGTCCACCGACTGAATGCCGGAGCGAATGATCTCGCACAGGTATGCGCCGGAGTTCATGCCCATGGCCACCACGCCGGGGAAGAACCGGTCGAACTTGATAAAGCCAAAGAAGGTGAAGGAGGGCAGGTGAATCAGGCTGAACACGCCGTAGTAAACGATGAAAACCTGCACGATCACAGGGGTGGAACGGAGAATCTCTACATACGCCGTGGCAAGCAGAGACAGAGGATTGAACCTGCTGACAACAGAGCGCCAGCCGCCGTCCACCTCAAAGCCCTCCTCGTTCAGGCCCAGGAAGGAAAAGGGCCGGAAGTTGGACAGGCGCATCAGGGCCAGAATCAAGGCCAGAACGAAACCGATGACCACTGTCAGAATGGACAGCAGAACCGTAACCAGCAGACCCTGAATGAAGAGCTGCTTGTATTCAAAGACCATCGGAAAATTGGAAATCTTCACAAAAGAGTCCATAGAATGCTCCTTTTTTTACCAGACTCAGAAACAACTCGGTGATGATAAAAGTCCTCCCTCCCCGAGGACAGAGGAGGGAGGTAAAGTTACAGGATCAAACCCTGACGATTACTCGGCGCTGGAGGCAGCCGCATCGGTTTCCACCTGGCCGTCCTCATTCAGCAGACCCTCATACTTGTTGCCGGAAGCCTGCTCGTTCGCCTCGGCGATAAAGTTCTCCAGAGAGCCGTCTTTCTGAGCAGCGGCGATGGCCTCGTTGACACCGGCCAGCAGAGCAGCGTTGCCCTTGTTCACGCCGATGGCGGAGCCTTCCTGCTCATAGGGAACGTCCAGCACGATCTCCAGATCGGGGTAGTTCTTCTGATAGCTCTTGGCCACGTCGGTCTCGATGAAGGCGGCGTACTCCTTGCCGGCCAGCAGCTCGGAGATGATGTCCGTCACCTTGGGCATGGAGACGATATTGGCGTCGGGGGTGTTCTGGTTGGCCAGATCCAGCTGGATGGAACCCGTCTGAGCGCCGATGGTGTACTCGGAGCTGTTGATGTCGTCGAAGGAGGTAATGCTGTCAGCATTTGCCTTCACGGTGACCAGAGACTGGCCGCCCTTATAGTAGATGTCGGAGAAGTCCATGATGGCCTCACGCTTGGGGTCAGGAGACAGACCGGCCATGCCCAAGTCCACGGACTTGGTCTGCAGCTCAGACAGAACGCCGTCAAAGTCGACGGTGACCATCTCCAGCTCCAGGCCCAGGTAGTCAGCGATGTAACCGGCCAGCGCCACATCAAAACCGGCCAGAGTGGGGGTGTTGTTCTCGTCCAGTGCGTAGAACTCGTAGGGGGCGAAGTCGGGGCTGGTGGCAACAGTCAGCTTGCCGTCAGCAACCGTGGTCAGCTCAGATTTCCAGTCCACCTCAGCGGTGTCAGCAGCGGCGGCAGAGCCATCTGTGGCAGCGGAGGCCTCAGCAGCGGGGGTGGTATTGGAGGAGCCGCAGCCGGCCAGCATACCCAGGCACATTGCCAGGGAAAGCAGCAAAGCGAGGATCTTCTTCATCATTGATTCACTCCTAAAATTTTGAATTGCAGACTGTCATTTCATGACAACGTGGTTATTATACATCTTATCCAGAATAATGACAAGTTTTATTCACAATATTCACATCTTTTATACATTAATTTGTTAAATATTACCGATAAAAACCGGACAGGCAGCGAAAAAACCGGATAAAATACAAATGATTTCAGCGGGGGCGCTGGAGAGGTGCAGAAAGAGTATCCACCGATCAGCAGCTGTTTTGCTGATCGGTGGAATTTTGGGTGGATATTCTGGTTTCTATGGGGTATAATGGGCAGCGAATACAAGAAAAAAGGAGCATTGAATATGGCAGGAACCTACACCGTCATTTCCCCGGAACAGGCAAAACAGATCATGGACACCGACCCACACTGCATGGTTCTGGACGTGCGGGAAGAGGATGAATACATCATCGAGCACATAGAGGATTCTGTGCTGCTGACGCTGGATGAGATCAATGAGCAGACTGCCGCTGAGACCATCCCCTCAAAAGATACCTTACTTTTGGTCTACTGCAAAACCGGAAAGAGAAGCCGCACCGCGTGCCACATTCTGGCCGGACTGGGTTACACCAATGTCCATGACTTTGGCGGATTGATCGATTGGCCCTATGAGCTGACCTGGGAATAATATGGACAAAAGATTGCCCGGCAGGGAAGAACCTCCTC
Organism: uncultured Oscillospiraceae bacterium; assembly: GCA_946546815.1. GTDB lineage: Bacteria > Bacillota > Clostridia > Oscillospirales > Oscillospiraceae > Onthomonas. The sequence continues at coordinate 992 of CAMNOL010000093.1, read as the reverse complement.
TTCCCTGCCGGACTTTTCATTTTAGTTCCTCTTTACTGCAAACTCACTGAGGTATTCCATCCCTGGAATCGTGTGAATGATCTGCAATGTGAGCCGCTCCCGCTTTGTCTGCCGGAGCAGAGTCTCCCAGAGGTTCTCCAGGTCATTTGCGTCAAAGGCAAACTCCTCGTCTGAAAGATCAGCCTGCTCCAGCAGCTTTGCCACCGACGTCTTTTTTCCGTCGGGCAGCTTTTTCAGCCGATCAGTCATCTGGTGTACTAAGGCGCTTTTCTGTTTGTTGGTCAAGGCAGCTCCTCCTCAAGGATGCTGATTAGCAATCCACCATGGTTTTGCCCTTGCCAGCCAAACCTTCAAAGTCGCTGGTAAACTGGCTGATGGCAGCGTCGATAGCGGCATTTTTGACAAGGCCTTCGATGACATCAGGCGCAACCGTCACTGCCTTCACACCGTATTTGGTCAGCTCCAGAACCTGCTGGCTGTTTTTGAAACTGGCTGCCAGCAGGCCGCTGTGCTCCAGACCATTGTGCACAATGGCGTCGTGGATGTCTTTGGCAACCTGTACACCGTCAAAGCCCATGTTGTCAATCCGATTCACATAGGGGGCCACATACTCCGCTCCGCACTTGGCGGCCAGGAACCCCTGCATGGCGGTATAAATTGCGGTGCCGATGAATCGGATCCCCTTCTTCTTCAGTGCTTTCATGGCCTTAAAGCCCTCTGGAGTGCAGGGGATTTTCACCAGCGTGGTCTTCCCCAACTCCTCGACGATTCTCTCAGCCTCAGCCACCATCCCCTCAGCATCGGAGGACACCGCCTGCACAAACAGCTCCCCATCGTCTCCGATGATGGAGCGGATCTCCTTGAGCACTTCATAGGGGTTACGGCCGGATTTGGCCAGAATGGAGGGGTTGGTGGACACGCCGTCCACCGGATAATACTCGTAAATTCTGCGGATTTTCTCTACGTTTGCGTCGTCAATGCACAGTTTCATT
>CAMNOL010000092.1 GCA_946546815.1 uncultured Oscillospiraceae bacterium | reverse complement strand
ACTGGGGCAGGGCGTCCTTGACGTTGTTCAGCATGACTGCGATGGGCCGGGTGTTGGTGTAGTCCTTTTCAGAGGGCTCGCCGGTCAGGGGATTGACCGTGGTCCAGTCCACATCGTCCGCCGCCTGGGTTTCCTCCGATTCATTCGGCGCAGAGGCGGCGGTGCCGTTGGTATCCTCTGTGACAACAGCGCTGGAAGAATTGCTGCAGGAAATCAGGCAAAGTGCCATAGAGAGCACCAGCAGCAAAGCAATCAGTTTTCTCATAGAGACATCTCCTTTTTAAAAGTGCTTTACATTTTTGTTTTCTGTACGCCCCATTGTACCAGAGGATTTTCATTCCGTCAAGGAAGAATCGCTGAGATACCCCTGGTTACAAGTGTAATTATAGAACATGTGCGGAAATCCACTTGTTTTTTTACAAAAACAGTCTATAATATAATATAGAAAATGCCGGGTCATTCGGCTGAGCTGGGGGGATACCTATGGCACATGGTTTTATTCGGGGGCAGCTGGATGTCCGGCTGCTGCTCCTCTACATACTTGCGCGGGTGGAGTACCCCATTGATGAGGCGCAGCTGCTGGATTTGGCGCTGTGCGACGAGGGCGTGAACTATTTTCAGTTCACCGAGGCGCTGGCCAGCCTGATGAATACCGGCCACATTGAGCGTTCAGAGAATGGAAAAATTGCAATCACCCCAAAGGGAAGGGCAAACGGTTCCATCTGTGAAGACGAGGTGGCCTATTCGGTCCGCCTGAAGTGTGACCGCAGCGTTGCGGAGATGAACAAGGTGCTCCAGCGGCAGAACCAGATCCGCGCGGATATCCTGCCCCGCAGCGACGGCAATGGCGTCACCGTCCGCATGATTCTGGATGACGACACCGGCAACCTGCTGACCATGGACATGCTGGCTCCGGATGCCCGACAGGGAAAACTGCTGGCGGACGCCTTCTGCAGCCGGGCGGATGCCATCTACAACACCCTGCTGCGTGAGCTTCTGGAGCACCAGGAGCAGGCATAAGAAGCGAGAGAAAACGAACGGGAAGGAAGGCGGTAGGATGACCAATATCCAGATCAACTACGAGCACTTGGCGAATACGGTGCTGAAAAACTGCAAAAAGCGCAATTTTACCGGCAGCTATGCTCCCACTGCAGAGGACGCGAAGGCGCAGATCAGGGAGCTGCTGAAGCCCGGCCTGACGGTGGCCCACGGCGGCAGCGAGACGCTGAATCAGCTGGGCTTTCGGGCACTGGCGGAAGAGGCCGGCTGTGTGTATCTGGACCGCTCTGGGGCAAAGACGCCCCAGGAAAAGCGGGAGTACTTTGCCCGCTCGGTGATGTCTGACCTGTATTTTATGAGCAGCAACGCCATCACCGCTGACGGCGAGCTGGTGAACATCGACGGAGCGGGCAACCGGGTGGCCTGCCTGATCCACGGGCCGGAGAAGGTGGTGCTGGTCATCGGCATGAACAAGGTGGCCAGAAACCTGGACGCTGCGCTGGACCGGGTGAAAACCGTCGCCGCGCCGCCCAACTGTGTGCGTTTACAGCTGACTACCCCCTGCAGCGTCACCGGCGTCTGCGCCGACTGCCACAGCGAGGGCTGCATCTGCTGCAACACCGTCATCACCCGCCACAGCCGCATTCCCGGCCGCATCCACCTGATTCTGGTGGGGGAGGAGCTGGGCTTCTGACCGGGCTGCGCCTTGAGGCAATCTCAGCCGCCCGTCGGCGCCGGGGCGGGGACCCGGACCCCAATCGCTCCGCCCATCGGCGGTTCCGTCCGAAGCGGAACGGGGAACGCCGTTTGACCGCCGAGGGAACCATTGAAACATAGTTTAAAGAGACAGCGCTCCTGAGCCGAAGTGGTTCGGGAGCGCTGTTTTCTGATTCACTTAATTGTTTACCATGCGGCTGCCTAAGCTGTCAGATAACTGCAGAATGGGATGCCTTGCCCGTTGGTAAGGCCGCCATCTCTGTATTCATTTCTGAAGGCGGAACAGGCAAAAGAAAACGGTCCACAACCACACCGGCTGTGAACCGCTTTTTCTTATCGTACGCAACGCTCAGGAATCCTTCTCGTTCAGATCCTCCAGCACCTTGCGCTTGATGCGCTGAATGGCGTTATCGACGGATTTTGCTGACCGGTTCAGCTGCGCCGAGATCTCCCCGCAGGTGAATCCCTTCAGATACCGCTCAAAGACTTCCTTTTCAAAGGAGGACAGGCGGCTTCGAATGCTTTTGAGCCGCTCTGCAAGGTTTTCTTTCAGGATGTACAGAATTTCCGGGTCGGTCTCCACATCGGGCAGCCCATCGAACCCGCCCTGGCCCAGCAGACCCTCCAAAGGGACGGAGGCGTTCAGCGGGGAGTGGGACTGGCCGGAGGCGTCCCGGATGGCGGTTAGCATACTTCTGCGGATGCACAGCTCCGCGTAGGAGCGAAAGCTGCTGCCCCGGTCGGGGGAGTACTTCCGAATGGCGTTGATCAGTCCCATCATCCCAACCTGGGTCAAATCCTCGCTGTCCCCGCCGAAGAGAAACAGGGGGCGGGCGCAGACTCGCACCAGCTGGGTGAAGCGCCGCACCAGCGTGTCCTCTGCGTCAGAATCCTGCTGACGGGCAAGAGCGCAGAGGGCTTCGTCCGACAGATTGACCTTCTCATAGGTACTCATTCCGGCACCGCTCCTTTCACATTAAAACAGGGTCTGCTGCTGTCCGGGATAGGTCATGTGCAGGTGTTCGTAGGCGTAGGGGGTGACGCACCGGCCTCTGGGGGTCCGGGTCAGGAATCCCTGCTGAAGCAGATAAGGCTCGTACATATCCTCCAGCGTCACCGTGTCCTCGTTGATGGTGGCAGCCAGAGTGTCCAGTCCCACCGGGCCGCCGTTGTAGAAGTCAATGATGGCCTTCAGCATCCGCCGGTCGATGTTGTCCAGACCCATGTGATCCACCTCCAGCGCAGTCAGCGCGCTGTCCGCAACCTCCCGGGTGATGACGCCGCCCGCCCGGACCTGGGCGAAGTCCCGGACCCGGCGCAGCATCCGGTTGGCGATGCGGGGGGTGCCGCGGCTGCGGCGTGCGATCTCCATCGCGCCGGTTTCTTCGATGGGAACCCCCAGAATTCCGGCGGAGCGTTTCACGATGCAGGCCAGCTGCTCTGGCGTGTAAAGCTCCAGTCTCAGGTTGACGCCAAACCGATCCCGGAGGGGGGCGGACAGAGAGCCGGCCCGGGTGGTGGCGCCGATGAGGGTGAATTTGGGCAGGTCCAGCCGGATGGAGTTGGCGCTGGGGCCCTTGCCGATGATGATGTCGATGGCGTAATCCTCCATGGCCGGATACAATATTTCCTCCACCGCCCGGTTCATTCGGTGGATCTCATCCACAAACAGAATGTCGTTTTCCGACAGGTTAGTCAGCAGCGCCGCCAGATCGCCGGGCTTGTCAATGGCGGGGCCGGAGGTCACTCGCAGGTTTACCCCCATTTCGTTGGCGATGATGCCCGCCAGGGTGGTTTTGCCCAGGCCGGGAGGGCCATAGAGCAGCACATGGTCCAGCGGTTCGCTGCGGAGCCTTGCGGCTTCGATAAAAACCTCCAGGTTGCCCTTTGCCTTGTCCTGGCCGATATACTCATTGAGATACCTGGGGCGCAGGGAGTATTCTGCCTCATCCTCCCGGGTCAGCGCCGGAGTGACCAGGGGCTCAGCGGCTTCCCCCGGCATTTGTCCAAAATCAATTGCCATGTCAGTTTCCTCCCTGGCTGCTTTACTTTACCATGCGCCGCAGCGCCTGCTTGATGACCTCCTCTACGGACAGGCTCGCCATGTCCAGGCCCCGCAGCGCGGTGTTGATCTCCCCCTGGCTGTAGCCCAGCACCGCCAGCGCCGCGCTGGCCTCGGACAGCTTGTCCTCCGGAATGGGAGTCACCCCTGCCGGTGCAGAGGGGAAGCCGCCGCTCTCCATACGCTCGCTCTGTTCCTTGGCCAGTTTGTCCTTCAGCTCCAGTACAATGCGCTGGGCGATTTTTTTGCCCACGCCCTGGGCGGCGGTCAGTGCCTTTACGTCCCCGGTGATGATGCTCAGCGCCAGGTTGGAAGGGGGAGAGGTGGAAAGAATGGACAGCGCCGCCTTGGGCCCTACGCCGGACACGGAGGTCAGCAGCTGGAACAGGTTCAGCTCCTCCTGAGTGGAAAACCCGAACAGATCGATTCCGTCCTGCCGGACAGAAAAGTAGGTGTACAGCTTGGCTTTTTCCCCTTTCTTGATGGTAGAGAGGGTGTAGTTGGTGGTCTTGCAGGCGTAACCCACGCCGCCGCAGTCGATGACCGCCAGATAGGGGGCCACGTGGGCCACCGTTCCGTTCAGATAATAAAACACGTAGCGTTTCCTCGATTACAACAGATATTCTTGTTTCGCTTTTTGATCCAGCACCCATGGAATCTTTGCGTGGAACCTCATTTCCATAGCCGGAGCAGGAAATCCCTCCTCCAGCAGCGCGCAGTCCGGGCTGAACCAGACGGAGAAATCCTTGTCCACCTGATGGCCTTTTTGGCCGTACACCGGCTGCGCCAGAATGATTCTGCACAGATGATACCAGCCGTCGTACAGCATGGGTCCCTCCGGAGTCTCACAGTATGGAATGCACAGTTCAGCGCTCTTGCGGTACTCCACACCCAGCTGACGGAAAAACTGTTCCACCGCTTCGGAAGAAGCTCCGGCGGCACGAAAGATCTGACAGCTGAGACAGTCACAGCCAGATTGGGCGGCGGAGCGGTACCAGGCGCGGGTGCGCTCCGTGTCGATGTCCACCGCCCACTCGGAAAAATGAAAAACCATATGTACTCCTCTGGCTTTCAGCGGGTGTCGTACTTTTTTGCGTCAAATTTCCGGTCCGTGTTGATCAGGCTGGTGGCCGCCCGCCCGTGGCAGATGGCCAGCGCCAACGCATCCGCCGCATCGTCCGGCCGGGGGACGTGGTCCATGCGCAGCAGACGGCGGGTCATATCCATGACCTGGCGCTTTTCCGCCTTGCCATACCCGGCGACAGACTGCTTGACCTGCATGGGGGTGTACTCATAAACCGGGATTTCCTTTTCCGCCACCGCCAGCAGAATCACGCCCCGCCCGTGGGCCACGGCGATGCCGGTGGTGATGTTCTTGCTGAAGAACAGCTCCTCGATGGCGACCTCGTCGGGATGAAACAGCTCCAAAAGCTGTCCCATGTCCCGGTGAATCAGAAGCAGGCGGTCAGAAAGAGGGATGCCCGGCGGCGTGGTGATGGTTCCGTACTGAATCAGACGGTTGTGTCCGCGCTGTGCTTCGATCACGCCGAAGCCGATGGTGGCAACCCCGGGGTCAATGCCGAGAATGACCATAATAAAACCTCGTCAATCAAAAATATGTTCTAGTATAGCACAGATTTCACGGATACGCAATTCAAAGTTTACGAAGGGGAGATTTTGTGCTATACTCTTTCACAGTACCATATTAAAGGAGTGAATTCCTATGTCCACTGTTATCACCGCTTCCAACGCGCCCGCCGCGCTTGGCCCCTATTCCCACGCCATTCTCGCCGGAGATATGCTGTTCACCTCCGGCCAGGTGCCCCTGGTGCCCGAGACCGGAAAGCTGGCAGGGGAGAGCATCGAGGTCCAGGCCAATCAGGTGCTGAGCAACATCGAGTCCGTGCTGGCTGCCGCAGGTATGACCTTTGCCAATGTGGTGAAGACCACGGTGTTTCTTACCGACCTGGCAGACTTCGCCGCTATGAACGCCATTTACGCCACGAAATTCCCGGAAAATCCCCCTGCCCGTTCCTGTGTGCAGGTGGCCAAGCTCCCTGCCGGGGCGAAGATGGAAATGGAAGTCATCGCTGTGAAGTAAAAACATCACCGCTGCTCGGCGGCTCATAAAGAATTCCCTCGTGAATGATTGGTTCACGGGGGAGTTTTGTCTCTGGGGGGAGTTGAAGCGCATCGGTTTCATGCAGTGGAGCGGCTGCGCCGCAAATCAGCAATTCAAATCCCTTCTTATAAAAACTGAATGAAGTTGAGAAGAACGGTACAAAGCAAGAATTCC
>CAMNOL010000091.1 GCA_946546815.1 uncultured Oscillospiraceae bacterium | reverse complement strand
CCATCCGACAGACCGGCGACTGGCTGGAAAAGTACGTAGAAACCACCCGCTTCGTTTACGAACAGGTCCAGCGGGAGAACCAGCGGGAGCATGTGAACGTCCCGCCCAGAAGCCGCCGCCCCGAAGACGCTGCCGCCAGGCAGCGCAACAAAGAGCTTGAAGCGGCAGAACGCCAAGCCAAGCAAGACTACAACCGAGCCGTAAGACTCCAAACCTATTTCAATTCAGAAAGGAAACTATGATTATGGATACCATCACCATTAGCGAAGTTCGTCTGTCCTATTGCAACGTACTCAAGCCCTCTGCCCGGCCTGGGCAGGATGCCAAGTACAGTGCCACCCTGCTGATCCCCAAGACCAACACCGCCGCCAAAGCTGCCCTTGACCAGGCCATCAATGCTGCCATTGAGAAGGGTATCGGTGCCAAATGGAACGGGCAGAGACCTCCTCGCATCGACATCTGCCTCCACGACGGCGACGGTCCTCGTCCCAGCGACGGCGCGCCCTACGGACCGGAGTGCCGTGGCATGTGGGTGCTCACCGCCTCCGCCTCTGAGGATCACAAGCCCTTTGTGGTGGACGGCAGCCTGAACCCCATTATCGACCCCCGGATGATGTACTCCGGTGTGTGGGCGAACGTGTGCATCAGCTTCTACGCCTACAACAGCAACGGCAAGAAGGGAATCGGCTGCGGTCTGGTGGGTGTGCAGAAGCTCCGGGACGATGAGCCGCTGGGCAGCACGGTCACTGCTGAGAGTGTTTTCTCTGCGATTCCTGCCGCACCCACTGCTCCCGCTTACGGGCAGCCCACTGCACCCGCTTACGGCCAGCCCGCCCCCGCTTATGCTCCGGGGGTCACCGGTTACGGCCAGCAGTATGACCCCATCACCGGGCAGCCCATCGGCTAAATGGATCCGCTGATTCTCCACCATCTGTTCATCGACTTGGAGACCTTCAGCAGCATCGATATTCGGAAGTCCGGGCTTTATCGGTACGCCCAGAGCCCGGACTTCCAGATTCTGCTGCTGGCCTACAGCGTGGACGGAGGGCCGGTGCAGGTACTCGACCTGACCGCCGGCGAACCTATCCCGGACGTGCTGCGATCGATGCTGTTTGACCCGTCCGTTACCAAGCATGCCTACAACGCCGCCTTCGAGTGGTATTGCCTGAGCCGCTTCTTTGAGCTCCAACGGCCGGAAGAGTGGCTCCCGCAGTGGCACTGCACCATGCTCCATGGCCTCTACTGTGGCTACCCGGCTGGGCTGGGTGCCATCGGTGAGGCCCTGGGCATGGCTGAGGACAAGAAGAAAATGGGCATCGGCCGACAGCTGATCCGGGACTTCTGCTCCCCCTGCAAGCCCACCAAGTCCAACGGTGGACGCACCCGGAACCTGCCCCGGCACATGCCGGAAAAGTGGAAGCTCTTTATCGAGTACAACCGCCGGGACGTAGAGACAGAAATGGAAGTGGACAGGCGCTTGAGCCGCTTCCCCGTTCCGGCTGAGGTACAGGCCCAGTGGATCACCGATCAGACCATCAACCTCCGGGGTGTGGCCGTGGATATGGAGCTGGTCTGCGGTGCCCTGGAACTGGATGACCGCGTGCGCTCAAGGCATCTGGCCGAGGCACAGCAGCTCACCGGACTGGAGAACCCCAACAGCGTGGCCAAGCTGGCCAAGTGGCTTACCGATGAGACAGGGAAGGAAATCACCGACCTGCGCAAGAGCACCGTCAAGGAGCTGCTGGGCAACCTCCCCGGCGATAAAGCCAACCGAGTGCTGGAGCTCAGGCAGGAGCTGAGCAAGACCAGCACAAAGAAGTATGACAAAATTCTGGTAGCTGTAGGGGAGGGGAATCGTCTCCGGGGCCTATTACAATTCTACGGGGCCAACCGGACAGGCCGCTGGTCCGGGCGACTGGTGCAGCCCCAGAACCTGCCACGAACCTATATCGACCTGGATATGCTCCCCCTGGCCCGGGGGCTGGTACAGCACAGGCAGGAGGTGGGGCTGTCTCTGGTGTTTGGCAGCGTGCCGGACACCCTGTCCCAACTTATCCGCACGGCCTTTATCCCGGCGGAGGGCAAGACATTTGTGGACGCCGACTTCTCCGCCATTGAGGCACGGGTGGTGGCGTGGCTGGCCGGTGAGGAGTGGGTGCTGGAGGTGTTCCGCACCCACGGCAAAATCTACGAGGCCACAGCCTCCCAACTCTATGGCGTGCCCATGGAGAAGATCCGCAAGGGGAACCCAGAGTACGCCCTCCGGCAGCGGGGCAAGGCGGCAACGCTGGCCCTGGGCTACGGCGGGGGTGCCAGCGCCCTGATCACCGCCGGGCAGCTGGCCAAAGACACCCCGGAAGAGGAACTGTTGGACATCCGAGACCGCTGGCGTAACGCCAATCAGGCTATATGCCAGTTCTGGAACACCGTACAGGCCGCAGCCGCTCAGGCACTGGAGACCGGGCAGAGCGTGGTCATCAGGAATGGTACGCTGGTGTTTGCCCACGAATGCGACCCGGCCAACAATCAGGACTTCCTGACCATCCAGCTCCCCAACGGACGCAAGCTCTACTATGTCCGACCTCATTGGACAACAGACCGATGGGGCCGCCGATCGCTGGGTTACTGGGGCCTCAACCAGACCACAAAGAAGTGGATGCAGCTCGAGACCTACGGCGGGAAGCTGGTGGAGAACATCACCCAGGCCGTAGCCCGGGACTGCCTGGCCGAGAGTATCACCCGGCTGGAGGCTGCCGGCTACCCGGTGGTGTTCCACATCCACGACGAGGTGGTCATTGAGACTGACCGGGAACCGGAGACGGCGCTGAAAGACGTGTGCCGCATCATGGGAACACCTCCCGCCTGGGCCGTTGACTTGCCCCTGAGGGCAGAAGGCTGGACGGGAGATTTCTTCCGGAAGGATTGACACGGGGGCACTCTGACCGAGGGCGCCCCCTCTCTGAAAATGAAAGGAACACCGCATGAAAGACTTAGCAATTCAGAAGCTGGACAAGGAGCTCAAGGAGCTCAAGAAATCGAGCCAGCACATCAATGTGATGAAAAAACCCGTCCACGATGCTCTTGTGGACTTCTGTGAGCAGAATGAGGAGTTCGCTCAGGCTGTGTACCAGGGGGAGAGCTTCAAGGCCTGCATGGAGGCCGTGGCCAAGGACGCCGGGAGCGCGCTCAGCGATTTGGAGGCCTACCGGAGAGCAGTACAGTTTTATTTCCCCGGGGCGGACATCCGAGTGCAAATGCGCATCAACCTCTGCGCCAGCGTGGAGGAAGATGAGGAGCCCGCACCGACAAAGCCGGTCATACTCGACCTGTTCGACATGATGGGGGAGGTGTGAGCTGTGGAGGTCAAAAACTACTGCGCTACCAAGCTGTGCGGGGGCTTCCCCGTGCTCACACAGGAACAATTGGACGCATGCAACGACCTGTTTCCCGCGTACCTCTTTCTCTCCAAGCTGGAGGACGGGGTGCACCTGTATACCAGCTGCTGCCATGTACATGATTACGCCATCAGCGAACAGAGAACCCTCCCCGGAGAAGTGGCCGTCTGCGTGGATCTTCGACACAACGAGGAGACGGTTTGCCCCTTCTGTGGGAAATCGGTCAAAGCAAAATGGCTCTCCAAGGCGGGCAAACGGAAAAGCCTGAAGGAGTGGCGCCGGGTGGTGTTCCTCAACGCCGAAGAGAACACCCCGCTCTATGCACAGGCATACTGGGTTCACAAAGATTACACCGAACTCTTCGATCTATCCGCCTGCCCGGTTTACCGCTTTGCGGCGGCCTACCGCTTCGCCCCCGGTGATTCGCTGATGGTGACGCGAAACTACTGGTCTGGGAACTATGAGGAAATTCGAAATCAGCGCTTCGGTGACCCCTTTCGTGTTGGATACCTCGGCGGCTTCGGCTACGCCGACTACGAAATCATAGGGCTGGGCGCACTCTCCCGCAGCTGTGGCCGCTACTCTCAGTATGAGACTTGGCGCAGCTTCCATGTTCCCAACGAGTCAGGCCGCCATGACACCATGATGCGCTACCTGTCCGCCTACTGCCTCTACCCGCAGCTGGAAATGCTGGTGAAATGGAAGCTGTGGGACGTGGCGGGGGCGCTGGTATGGCGGGGCGTAAAGAATGCCGCCGCCATTGACTGGACACAAACTGACCCCCGAAAGGCGTTCGGTTTGACTGCTCCGGAGCTGAAGCTGTGGTTGAACCAGATGCGCCCGGAGATTCAGGACATCGCCCTCTGCAAGCGCCTGAGGCGCCACCGGCAGAAGGTGAACTTCCGGGAGCTGGTGGAAATGGACATGGGAGCAGAGAACAAGCTGACGCTGGTGCGGCTGTGTGAACGCTATGCGCTGTCTTTCCGCAAGACGGTGCGGTATCTGACCAAGTTTACAGGTCCGCGCTGTTACGGCGGCTGGTTCGGGCTGGGGCAGGCACTGGAATACTGGAAGGATTATCTGCATGGTGCAGAAGCCATGCACTACGACCTCAGTCAGGAAGTAGTGCTCTACCCCAAAGACCTGTTTCAGGCGCACGACACCGTAGCAGAGCAGCAGAGGCTCAAGGAGGCTGCAACCTCCACCGCTGGGTTCCTGGAACTGACTGAAAAGCTGGACAAGCGCTACTCCTTCCAGATGGCGGGTTTCCACATTCGTCCGCCCATGTCTACCCAAGAGATTATCGATGAGGGTCAGCAGCTCCGGCACTGTGTGGGAGGCTACGCCAAGCGCCACGTAGAGGGCAGGGTAGTAATCCTGTTTTTGCGGGATGACAGCAGGCCCTATACACCGCTGGTAACTATCGAAATGAACGGCTCCCGGGTGGTTCAGATTCACGGCTACCGGAATGAGGCGGACGGAGCCGAAGACCCCAGAAAGGTGTACGCCGACATCGTGGAGCCGTGGCTGGCCTGGGTGGAAGCTGGAAGTAAACGCAACAAGGACGGGGCACCTGTCCTGCCCAAGACCAAGGAGGTTAAAACCGCATGAATGAGCTGACCGAGAAGAGAAGCATTGATACCATTACCACAGAGATCCTGTTCTACAAGCAGCAGGCGGGAACCGCTTTTCTGGAAATCGGAAAGCGCTTGGCCGAAGCAAAGGAGCAGTTGAACCACGGGGAGTGGCTTGCGTGGCTGAAGGAGAAAGTAGATTTTTCAGTGTCTATGGCTAACAAGCTCATGAGGGTAGCGAAGGAGTTTTCAAATTCGGAATCGATTCCGAATTTGGGAGTGACCAAAGCCCTGGCTCTCCTCTCTGTTCCTGCTGAGGAGCGGGAAGAATTTGCTGAAGCCGTTCATGCCGAGGACATCTCTGTCCGGGAGTTGAAGGACGCCATCCGGCAGAGGGACGAGACCATCCGACAGAGGGAGAGCGAACGCGACAGCGCCCGGCGGGAGCTTTCCAGCCGGCAGATTGAGTTGAAGGCGCAGATCGAGCGCTCCGCCAGCCTCCAGCAGGAACGGCAGGATCTGCTGGACAGGCTGAAGGAGCTGGAGAACCGCCCGGTAGAGGTGGCCACAGTGGACGCCACCGACGAACAGATCGAGGCCGCCGAACAGCGTGGCCGGGAGCACGCACAGTGGGAGCTGGACACCGCCAAACGCCAGCTGAATGAGCAGGTGCAGAACGTCACCCGGCTCCAGGGGAAGCTGGAGGAAAAGCGGCAGGAGCTGAAGAAGCTGAAGCAGGACGCAGTCGACGCCAGCGAAGATGCCAAAATCAACCAGGCTTTAGGCGAGATCAACGGCAGGATACGGGAGATGCAGGAGGCCCACCGGCGCACGACGGAGCTGCTGGGCAGTCTGGATGAGCTGAGCAGGACACGGGTGCAGGACGTTCGAAAGCGGCTGCTGAAGCGCATGCTGGAAGAAATCAAGTAACAGGAGGCAGAAACTGTGCGGAACGACCGACAAATTACGATTACTGTAGGGGCCAGCCGGAAGGCAACCTCCTGGATGCCGCAAGGTATGCTCCTGTCGGAGTTCTACCAGCGGCTGAAGTCCCCGGCCCGGAGCAGCGAGAACCAGGCGGACTATCTGCGCATGGCCAAGGCCCAGCAGGACGACCTCAAGGATGTGGGCGGTTATGTGGCCGGCGCTCTCTCCGGCAAGCGCCGGAAGGCGGAAGCTGTCACCGGACGAGACGTCATTACGCTGGATCTGGACAACATTCCCTCCGGGGGTACGGAGGACGTGCTGCGCCGGGCGGCCGGCCTGGGCTGCGG
>CAMNOL010000090.1 GCA_946546815.1 uncultured Oscillospiraceae bacterium | reverse complement strand
GAGACGGTTGCCCTGTTGAAGCAGGTGATGGAGACGGATTGCGCCGAACAGCAGCGCATGGTTCAGGACCTGGCAACGCTGGACACAGAATTGACGGAACTGACCCGTCGGATGGAACAGGGGGCACACCGGGCGGAGCAGCAGCGGCGTCTGTTGCAGCTGCAGAAGCAGATTGAGCATCTGACAGGGGAGCTGGCAGCCCGGGAGGAAGCAGAACAACGGGCCAAAGATGCGCTCCCACAGGCGGAGGCACTGGGAAAGCAGAGCATTCTGTTCAAAAATGAGCTGCCCCGGTACCAGGAGCTGGAGCAGCTGACCGACGCTGCGGCGCAGCTGGAACGGTCTCTGGGGGAGCAGCAACGTGCCGCTGAGGAGGAGCAAAAGGATCTGGAGCGTCAGCAGCGTGAACTCTCCGATGCGAAGGAAGAGCTGGCACAGCTGTCCGACGCCGGAGAAGTGCTGGCGGAGCTTCGTCACCGGCTGGATACCCTGACCGACAAACAGAACGAGCTGACCTTGCTGGACCGGAAGTGGAGGGGATACCGCAGCGGAGAGCGAAAGCTGGCGGGAATGTGCCGGGAACAGCAGCTCCGGGACCAGCAGCTCCGGGACCGGCAGACGACGCTGGCCGGGCTGGAGGCGGAGCTGAACGTTCTGCGGGACGCCGGAGAACGGCTGGCTGCGCTGAACGGCCAACTGGAGCAAATCACCACCCGGCAGCGGGACCTGGGGGAGCTGGAGCGGAAGCAAGGGGCCTGTGAAGAGCTGGAACGCGCTCTGCAGCGCGATCGGGAGGAGTATCAGAAGAGAAAACTGTGCTCTGACCAGGCGCAGATGAAGTATTCCAGGCTGAATACGCTGTTTCTGGATGGCCAGGCGGGAATTCTTGCTCAGACGCTGCAGAAGGGGGTTCCCTGCCCGGTGTGCGGCTCTCTGGAGCATCCGAACCCTGCCCGGCAGGCAGCGCAGGTGCCCACGGAAACGGAGCTGAACCAGGCAAAGGCCGAAGCGGATCGTGCCATGGAACGGACACAGCGGGCAAGCCAGAACGCCCATGGAGCCTGGGTGGCGCTGGAGAGCGCGAAAAAAGACCTGGAAGAGCGTGCAGGTCTGCTGCTGGACGGCTGCGCGCTGCCGCTGATTCCACAGAGGATAACAGAAGAGAGAACCAGATTGGATCAGCAGCGCCGCCAGCTGAGGGAGGACTGTGCCCGGGCGAAAGAGCAGACAGTCCGCCGAGACAAGCTGGAACAGCAGCTCTCTGCCCAGCGGGAAGAGAATCAGAAGCTGGACGAACAGGTTCGTCAGGGAGCACAGGCCATTGCCGCAGCCAACGCCGCCATGGAGGCGGCCAAGGAAGACCTCACCCAGCGCGCGGAGCGCCTGCTGACCCCGGGGGAGTGGGAGCAGATCGGGCTGAGAACCGCATCGGCGGGGGCAGAAAACACCGCTGCCCTCCGGGAAACAGAGGCGCAGCTGCAAAGGGAAACCGCCAGAAAGCAGCGCAAGGGTCAGCTGGACGCGCTGATTCCCCGGCAGGAGCACGCGGTGACGGAACTTCGAACCAGGCTCAGTGACCGGGAAACTCAAATGGCCGCCGGTCAGGCGGATTTGCGCAACCGCAGGGAGCAGTGTGCCCGGCTGCGGGCCGGCCTGCCCTTTGAGAGCCGGGAGGAGCTGGAGCGGGAGGTGCAGTCGTTGGAACAGCGGAAGCACGGCATCGAGTCCTCCGCTGCGTCTGCCCAGCAGCAGTGCGAGGCAGCACGCCAGGCGCTGAGCGCCGCCCGGGGAGAGGAGAAGAGCCTCTCCGAGCTGCTGGCACAGCTGCCCCAGGCAGACATGGCTGCGCTTGGAGAGCAGCAGGCTGCGCTGAAAGAGAAGCGTCGGGGGACGCAGGCGGAGCTGAATCGTCTGAATACCAATCTGGAGGTCAACGCCGACTGCCTGAAGCAGATGGAATCCCTCAGCAGTGAACTGGCCGGACTGGAGCAGCGTCTGAGCATGGTACAGGCCCTGTCCCGTACCGCCAACGGCGACATCGCAGGCAAGGAAAAGGTCATGCTGGAAACGTTCGTGCAGATGAGCTTTTTTGACCGTATTGTGGAGCGGGCCAATCTGCGCTTTCGCATCATGTCCAACGGACAGTACGAGCTGAAGCGGCGCAGAACCGCGGGAAACAACCGGAGCCAGAGCGGACTGGATATGGACGTACTGGACCACTACAACGGCTCCCTCCGCAGCGTGAACACCCTCAGCGGCGGCGAATCCTTTATGGCGTCCCTGTCTCTGGCGCTGGGGCTCTCCGATGAGATTCAGGCCAGCTCCGGCGGCGTGCAGCTGGACACCATGTTTGTGGATGAGGGCTTCGGCTCTCTGGACGAGGAATCCCTCCAGCAGGCCATCCGTGCGCTGCAGAGTCTGACCGACGGAACGCAGCGGCTGGTGGGTATCATTTCTCACGTTTCTGAGCTGAAGGAGCGCATTCCTCGCCAGATTCTGGTGACCCGGCAGAAGAGCGGCGGCAGCTGTTGCACAGTGGTCCGGGAGTGAGCGGATTCGATGCATCCCTTTCTTTACAAGGATTCTTTTCTATGGTATAATCATTTGGCGGGACGGTCCGGACGGCTGTCCCGCTGAACAATCGAACAAAACAACCGGTGCCGCTGACGGAACACACGTTCCGGGCCAGTGGGTAAAAGGGAAACAGGTGCAAATCCTGTACGATCTCGTCACTGTGAGGGAGGAGCGCAGCGCAATGCGGAAAACCGCAGTCACTGTCCGTTTGGATGGGAAGACTGTGCTGCGTGAGGAGGCCCGAGTCAGGAAACCTGCCGGATTGTTGGTACAGGAATTGTACATTCCAGATCACGAGTCATTGGTCGTACCGGATGAGGTTCTGAATCCTACGGTTCAGAGCTGTATTTGTGGTGCCTTTTGCCGATGAGGAAAGGGCCTTTTCCTTTTCTCACCGGTGGGAGAAAACCGTTCCTGTGCCTCCGCCGGTTTCTTCTGCGTCCGGAAGAAGGGACACATTTTAATCTACAGGAGGACAACATCATGAAAAAAATCACCGCACTGCTGCTGGCTATGGCTCTGTGCCTGGCCGTACTCACCGGCTGCTCCGGCAGCTCCGCCGCCCCGGCGAAAGACTCCGCCGCCGCTTCCGGCAGCGCTGAGGTCAGCGCTGTCACGTCCGGCGAGGCATCTGCCCCCGCTGAGGAAGAGGAGGAGGAAAACTACGCCACCGGCGACGCAGCGCTGGACGACGCCCGCAACCAGGATGAAATCGGAGAGAACGAGCTGCTGGTGGTCAGCTTCGGCACCAGCTTCAACGACAGCCGCCGCCTGACCATCGGCGCCATCGAGGGCAAGCTGGACGACAGCTTCCCCGACTGGAGCGTGCGCCGGGGCTTCACCAGCCAGATTATTATCGACCATGTGAAGAGCCGGGACAACGTCGCCATTGACAACGTCACCGAAGCGCTGGACCGGGCTGTGAACAACGGCGTAAAAAACCTGGTGGTTCAGCCCACTCATCTGATGAACGGTCTGGAGTACAACGACCTGGTGAACGAAATCGCCACTTATTCTGACGCCTTTGAGAAGGTGGCAGTGGGCGAGCCTCTGCTGACCAGCGACGAGGACTTCGACGCTGTCGCCAATGCCATCACCGCCGCCACCAAGGAGTACGACGACGGCGAGACCGCCATCTGCTTCATGGGACACGGCACGGAGGCCGACTCCAACGCCGTCTACACAAAGATGCAGCAGGTGCTCACGGACAAGGGCTTTGCAAACTACTATGTGGGCACCGTGGAGGCTACGCCCTCTCTGGACGATGTGCTGGCCATGGTGCAGAAGGGCAGCTACAAGCGCGTGGTGCTGGAGCCCCTGATGGTCGTGGCCGGCGACCACGCCAACAACGACATGGCGGGTGACGAGGAAGATTCCTGGAAGTCTGTTTTCGAGGGCGCAGGCTACGAGGTGGAGTGCATTCTCCACGGTCTGGGTGAAAACGAGGACATTCAGAATCTGTATGTCCAGCACGCCCAGGCTGCCATTGACACGCTGAACTGAGCCCGGATTCTGATTCAGAGCTCAGCGTCCCAAAGAAACAGTTTCAAGAGGCTCGAAGCGCTTCGGGCCTCTTTTTTCAGAAAAAACGGAGGAAAATGAAATGAAAACCAGATTGATTTCGCTGATCCTGGCACTGGCCATGGCTTTGTCCCTGCTGACGGGCTGCGCCGGAGGCACCGCCCCTGCCGCCGGAAACGGCGCTGCGGAGAGCAGCCAAAGCGCCGATACCGCCGATGGATCCGCTCCCGTCAGCGATCAGGTGGCCACCGCTTCGGAAATGACCGCCGTGGAGGACGTGGTGGAGGAGGGCATGACCCCTGTCACCGGCGACCAGCTCGTGGACGGAGTATATTCTGTCAAAGTGGACTCCAGCTCTTCCATGTTCAGCATTGCGGACTGCCAGCTGACGGTGGAAAACGGTCAGATGACCGCTGTGATGACCATGGGCGGAACGGGCTACCTGTATTTGTACATGGGCACCGGAGAGGAGGCCGCTGCAGCGGCGGAGAGCGAGTACATTTCCCCGGTGGAAAATGAGAAGGGAGAGCACACCTTCACCGTGCCGGTGGAGGCGCTGGACAAGGGCCTTGACTGCGCCGCCTTCAGCAAGCGCAAGGAAAAGTGGTACGAGCGGACGCTGGTGTTCCGGGCGGATTCCATGCCCCCCGAGGCCTTCCGGGACAGCAGTTTCACCACCCCGGAGAGCCTGAACCTGGCCGATGGCGCGTACACGGTGGAGGTTGCGCTGGCAGGCGGCTCCGGCAAGGCCAGCGTGGAGTCCCCGGCAAAGCTCACCGTTTCCGATGGCGCCTGTGTGGCAACCATTGTCTGGTCCAGCTCCAACTACGACTTCATGGTCACTGCTGACGGCAACCAGCTGGATCCGGTGAATACCGAGGGAAATTCCACCTTTGAAGTGCCGGTGACGGGCTTTGACTTCCCGATGCCGGTGCAGGCGGACACCACCGCCATGAGCAAGCCCTACCTGATCGACTACACGCTGACCTTTGACTCCGCTTCCATTCGGAGCGTCAAGTGACCATGGGCAGAAGGAAAATTCTGCTGGCCGGTGTGGTGGCGGGAATGTGCCTGCTGACCGGCTGCTCCCGTTCACAGACCGCCGGAGCCGGCGATGCTCCTCAGCCCACCGGCTCCATGAAGCTGGACTATGCCAGCCAGTTTACCGTGGATGACTACGAAAATGGCTGTTCTTTGGTGACCATTGCCGGGGAAGACCGGTTCCTGGTGGTGCCGGAGGGGGTGGAACCGCCGGAAGAGCTGGCGGAGACCGCAACGGTGCTGCAGCAGCCCATCCGCCACATCTATCTGGCCGCATCCTCTGCCATGGACCTGTTCCGGGAGCTGGAGGCGCTGGATTCAGTGACCATGACCAGTACCACGGCGGTGAACTGGAGCATTCCGGAGATCAAAACGGCGGTGGAGCAGGAGGAGATCCTCTATGTGGGCAAGTACAGCGCCCCGGATTACGAGGTGGTGCTGGACGAGGGCTGCGACCTGTGTGTGGAGTCCACCATGATCTACCACAGCCCGGAGGTGAAGGAGCAGCTGGAGACGCTGGGTATTCCGGTGCTGGTGGAGCGTTCCAGCTACGAACCCCATCCGCTGGGCCGCATGGAGTGGATCAAGCTCTACGGTCTGCTGACCGGAAAGCGCGAGGAAGCGGAGGCGTTCTTTGACGCTCAGGAGGAGCAGGTGGGCAAAGTCCTCACCGGGGAGCATACCGGAAAGACCGTTTCCTTTTTCTACATCACCCAAAACGGCTACGTCAACGTGCGCAAGCCGGGGGACTACATTTCCAAAATGATCGAGCTGGCCGGGGGAACGTACATGTTCCACGATCTGGTTCCCGAGGAGGAGAACGCCCTGTCCACCATGAATCTGCAGATGGAGGCGTTTTTCGCCGGTTCCAGAGATGCGGATGTCCTCATCTACAACTCCACCGTTGAAGGAGAGCTGGACACACTGGACCAGCTGATGGAAAAAAGCCCTCTGCTGGGTCAGTTTCGGGCGGTGCAGGAGGGAAATGTCTGGTGTACGGAGCAGAATATGTTCCAGCAGACCACCGGGGTCAGCGCCATGATCTCCGACCTTCACGCTGTCGTCTCCGGAGAGGCGGATGGGAAGGACCAGTTGACATTTTTACACCGGTTACGGTAAAATCAAATGATGGGCGGGCGCTGCGCCCGCCCGTTTTGTCTAGGGAAGGACTGATTCAATCTCTCGGATGGCTGGGCGAGGATATTTTTCGTTCAGATAGTGGCCAAATTCCGCAGGAATCCTGACGGATT
>CAMNOL010000089.1 GCA_946546815.1 uncultured Oscillospiraceae bacterium | reverse complement strand
GTATGACAGCAGAATTTACAGGAGCTTGACGCCAAATCCGGCCAGCATACGGCCCAGCCGGCAGATGGGAAGGCCCACCACATTATAAAAATCTCCCCGGATGCTGTCAACAAAAAGTGCGCCGCGGCCCTGGATGCCGTAGGCGCCGGCCTTGTCCATGGGCTCTCCGGTGGCGATGTAGTCCAGAATCTCCTGCTCGGTCAGGCTGCAGAACCGGACCTCTGTGGATTCCACGCCCACCATCTTTCGCTCGCCCTGACGAATGGCGATGCCTGTGTAAACCATGTGCCGACGGGTGGACAGGCTGGAGAGCATTTTGAAGGCGTGAGCGGCGTTGTGGGGCTTGCCCAGCACCTTCCCGTCCAGCGCAACAACGGTGTCGGCGCCGATGACAATGTCCTCCGGATCGCATTTCTTTGCCACCTCAGCGGCCTTGTGCAGCGCCAGAAACTGCACAAGCTCTTTCGGAGACAGCTGGGGGTCCCATTTCTCCTCTTCAACGGCGGGAATGACCTGAAAATCCTCCAGCCCCATCTGCAGCAGCAGCTGCTTCCGACGAGGGGACTGGGACGCAAGAATGATAGCCATAGCGATAAGCTCCTTTACTCTAAAAAACAGAACAATGATCCCGGGACGGGTTATTTCCCGGTGGAACCGAAGCCGCCGGCACCCCGCTCCGTCTCGTCCAGATCCTGTACCTGCTCCAGCTCTGCCTGTACCACCGGCATCACGGCCAGCTGGGCAATGCGCTCACCGGGGCGGACGATATAATCCTCGTCGCTGGTATTCAGCAGTCCCACGGAGAGTTCGCCCCGGTAATCGCTGTCGATGACACCCACGCCGTTGGACAGGCAGATTCCCTTCTTAATGCCCAGCCCGGAGCGGGCAAACACCAGCGCCACATACCCCGCGTCCGGCAGGGCGATGGCGATGCCGGTGGGGATCATGCACCGCTGACCGGCAGGGAGGGTCACAGGGGCATCGATGCAGGCGTGGAGGTCCATGGCTGCCGCGCCTGCGCTGGCGTAGTAGGGAAAGGGGATGTCCCTGCCGATTTTCGGGGACACCGCTTTGATCTTCAACTTCATTGTAATGGCTTCCTTTGTCGATTTTTGTTACTCCACATCCCGGAAATACAGTCCCCGGGTGAACGCTCCGGGCAGCTCCGCTTTCCCGGTCCGGTACTGGCGCAGAACCGCAGCACATTCCTCGGGACGCTCCGTGGTGAAGCTGAGCCGGGCTGCCCACAGGCCGCAGCGCTGCCAGAACTCCGGCTTATCCGCCAGATAAATGGGAGCGGAGTTCAGGATCTCATTCCGGCACCCATAGGCGTGGATCACCGGAAATCTGGCGTTTCTCCGGTCGGTCAGCACGGGGTTTTTGCCGGTTTTCCAGTTGCAGGCGCATTTTCCGGTGCGGTTTTTGATGATGCAGTTTTCCATAATCATCAGCGGCATCCGCCCGTAGACCAGCAGCTCTGTGTCCAGGGGCTTGTTCAGGTCCCGGACCCGCTGGCTTTTCAGCTCGAAAGAGATCACAGCGGACTCCAGATTCAGTTCCTTCAGCTGGTACAGCGTCTCGCTGTTCAGCACCCCCAGGCCAAAGTCCCCCCGGACCGTGAAGCCCAGCTCCCGGGCCAGCAGCACGCCGGACCAGGTGGAGGCGTATGCTGCGGAGACGCCCCGCTCCCGCAGGGACTCCAGCTGATGTTTTGCGCCCTCTCGCTCCCGCTGCCAGAGAATTCGGGGGAGCGTCACCGCACATTCGATTCCGTTTTGTATGATTTTGCCGATTGTGTCCAGATTGGAGAGATATCCCTCCAGCGGCAGCGCCACAGATGCCGGCTTTTGTGCCAGCAGAGCATCGGTCACCTGCTCCGGACGCAGCAGCGCCACGGTGAACACCGGAGGGGTACTCCGGTTGCGGATGCTTGGTGAGGGGGCAAAGCTGCCGCGGCGACGGGGGGGCAGCGCGATGCGTTCAGCGGACAGCCTGTCCAGGGCCTCCCGGCGCAGGGCGTTCAGCCCGGACAGGGGCAGGGACAGCCCCTCCCCCAGCTCCGCCTGATAATCCGTGCAGCAGTAAGGGGTGCCGCCGGTTTTGGTCAGCTGCTTCTGCAGCTGAGCCTTGTCCAGCGCCCGATTCACTGCAGGTTCCGGCACTGCGCCGGCGGAGCGGACGGTGTGGATGCCGTCAGAAACCGAAATGACAGCCGGTTCCCCGGCCTTTACTGCGGCGGAAATGGAAATGGGCACCAGAGGCTGTTCTTTTCCGTAAAAACGGCGGGCCTGTGCAAACAGCTCATCCGGAAGGGACTTTTTTTCGTGAACACCGAACATTTCCGGCCCGGTGCGATCCATGAAAAAGCCGTCAGTGAAGCCCTGACGGGAGAAGGCCTGCTCCAGCGCGTGCAGTTCCTCCCGGGTGGGGTTGCGGCCCTCCCGCAGAGCGGTTGCATACACCCGGGTGACAATGGAAACGTACTCCGGCCGCTTCATGCGCCCTTCGATTTTGGCGCAGGCCACGCCCATCTGCTCCAGCTCCAGCAGGTGCTCGGCCAGGCTCATATCCTTCAGAGACAGCAGCGGCTGGTTGGCTTTGCCGTTCCAGCCGTAGTTCAGGCGGCAGGGCTGGGCGCACATACCCCGGTTGCCGCTGCGCCCGCCCACCACGGAGGAGAAGAAACACTGTCCCGAGTAGCACATACACAGTGCCCCGTGGACAAAGGTTTCGATCTCCACCGGAGAGTGGGCGCAGATAAAGGCAATCTGGTCCCGGCTCAGCTCCCGGCTCAGCACCACCCGGGTCATGCCGAAATCTGCGGCAAATCTTGCCCCGTCCAAATCGTGAATGGTCATCTGGGTGGAGGCGTGCAGCGGCAGGTCCGGAGCCACCCGGCGCACCATGTCCGCCACGCCCAAATCCTGTACCAGCACTGCATCCACGCCGATTTCGCTGGCGTAAGCGGCCAGCTCTGCGGCTTTGGGCAGCTCCCGGTCATAAAGCAGGGTGTTCAGCGTCAGATAGACCCGGACACCCCGCAGGTGGCAGTAGTCCACGGTCTCCTTCAGCGTTTCCAGGTCGAAGTTTGCCGCGTTGCGGCGGGCATTGAAGTCGCCTGCACCCAGGTAAATGGCGTCCGCTCCGGACTGCACCGCGGCGCGGACTGCTTCCGGCGACCCTGCCGGGGACAAAAGCTCCATCATAAGTCCTTACTTTTTCTGGGACAGGCGGAAAATTTCCATTTTCAGGTCGGATATTTCCCGGTTCAGCTTGGCCCGCTCGTCCAGCGCTTCCTTCAGCTGGCGCTGGATATTCTGAGTTGCTTCCCGCTCGTGGAAGTAGCTGTCCGCAATGTTCATCGCCGCCATGGTTGCGGAATCCACCGCAGAGGTGTGCAGAGCTGCCTCGATCTGGCTGATCTGGCTGTCCACGTACTCTGCGACGGTTTCAATATAGCCATCGTTGTTCTCGGTGGAGAGGGTATAGCCTCTGCCGTCGATGGTCACCTTTACCTTGTAATTCATGCGTGATCTCCCTCCTGCAGCCCCACCGGCTGCAGCTTTTCTATATTTTTTTCGGTTCCCTTTGTCAAAGGGCATACTAAGACATCATAGATAACGGAATTATACCACAAAAGCCAGCGGCTTGAAAAGGGAATCTTCCCGTTCTTTTACAGAAAGTTTTTGATTGGGCGCTGCCCGGCGGTCCGGTGCAAAATGTTTCATAATTTTTCCCATTCCAGGCAAACTAAAGAAAGGGCTGAGAAACCATCTCAGAGGGGCAGGCGCAGGCGCTCTGTGACGCAGTTTGCGGCAATTCGGGCGGCGCCTGTGAGAAAACGGGCTGACCGGATGGGGCAGCCGGATTGATTCAGCGATTTCCAGGGAAAACACGATCAGATCTTTCCCAGAACTGATCTGTGGTTTCCGAAAGAACGGAGGTGATTCCTGTGGTCTCAGGGAAAGTGACAGAGGTCCTCCCGGCGCAGCAGCGGCTCAGCGGACTGGATGAGGTCTCCTTTGTGCGGGTCAAAACCGACAGCGGTGTGCTGACAGCAGCAGATCTGATGGATGCACAGCCGGGTTCCCGGGTGGTGGTCTGCCAGGGCGGTCCGGCGCAGGCGGTGCTGGGGGCAAACTGCCCGGTGGACGCTGTAGTGGTCTGCGTGTTCGGCGCAGAGGGCTGATACAGAGAAAAAGCGGGCTGTTGCACAGAACAGCCCGCTGAATGGAACTCGATGAAGTTGTCACCACGGAAGGGGTTACACGGATTTGACGTAACGGCGCTCGTACTTATAGATCAAGTGGATGCCCAGGGCGGACAGCAGCAGGCCGATGGCGCACCAGAGCACAAACCAGGACAGGATGGGGGAGCGGCCGTACAGCATGGTGTTGCGCAGGCTGGTGACGATGTAGCAGGTGGGATTCAGACGGATCAGCAGATACCGGACCAGACCCTCCAACTGCTTTTCCGGGTTGAAGAAGACGCCCGTCAGGTAGAACAGCAGCCGCAGCAGCACGTTGACGATGTTGGACAGGTCGTCGATGTACACCCCGCAGTGGAGCAGGATGCAGCTCAGGCCGAAGGAGAGCAGGGCCAGCAGCAGCAGATAGGGAATCATCCACAGCAGCTTCGGCGTCAGCGGCACCCGGTAGATGAACATGGACACAAAAATCAGTCCGTAGCCGATGAGCATTTTGAAGCCATTGACCAGCATGTTGGAGATCAGCAGCACAAATTTTGGCAGGTACACCTTGGAAAGCACGCCCTGATAGCGCTTAATGGTGCGGACACTGGCCAGAATACTCCGGTTGAAGAAGGTCCAGGTGGTGTAGCCGATGAAGATAAAGGCGCACAGGTAATCCTGACTTCTGCCAAATACGATGGTAAACACAAAGGTGTAAACCAGCATGAACAGCAGGGGGTCCAGAATCCACCACAGCCAGTTCAGGAAAGAATTGGCCACCTCATCCTTCAGGGTCGCCCGGGCGGAATAGATCATGTACCGCCAGTACTTTTTGATATCTTTTGCAAAACGAATCATATTACATTATAGCTCCTTGGAATTCAGACAGACGTCAGCGCATCTCGCTGGCGCGGACATTGGGCTTTTCACCCAGAATGATCTCAATGGCCCGGCGGCTTGCCTGTCCATCATCAAAGGGGGCGAATTTTTTCAGGAACGCCTCATAGCGCGCGTCCCAGTCCCGGGAAACCATCTGCTCCGGAATGGCACGGATCAGCGCGTCCTCGGTCTCCACAATGGGGCCGGGCAGTTCATCCAAACTGATGTAGAACCCCCGGATGTCATCCCGGTAGGCGGCCAGATCGTACATATAAAACAGCATGGGCTTTCTCAGGTTGGCGTAATCAAAGAACACGGAGGAGTAGTCCGTGATCAGCAGGTCGGCTGCCAGATACAGGTCGTTGATATCCGGGTAGCCCGACACATCGTACACAAATCCCTGGAAGGCAGCAAAGTCAAACTGACTGGCCACCAGGTAGTGGGCCCGGAAGAGGATGATGTACTCCTCCCCCAAAGCCTCCCGCAGGCGCTGGAAATCCACGCCCAGGGTGTAGCTGTAGCCGGTGCTGCTGTCGTGCTGGTTGTCCCGCCAGGTGGGGGCGTACAGGATGATCTTCCGGTTGCCGATCTCCTCCGGGGTGATATGCAGGCCGGACTTGATGCGCTGAATATCGGCATCCGTGCTGTTGATCAGCGCGTCGTTGCGGGGGTATCCCTGCTCCAGAATGGCGCTTTCTTTGCCCTGAGCCGCCAGATTCCATGCGGAGGTGAACTTTTCAGAGCAATAGGGCGAGGGGGAAATGATGTACCGGAACTTGGCGGAATCCAGGTCGTACTTCTGTCGGATTTCGGACGTGGTGTTCATCACGTTGCCCCCGGCGGTCAGGTCGTAGCCCAGCCGCTTCAGCGGGGTCCCGTGCCAGCACTCCACATAGACCTGATCCTCCTTGGGCCAGATGTGGTCGCTGACCCGGTAGTTGAAAATCCAGTAGCCTGCGCTGGCCATGGCCTTTTCATAGGGAACTGTGGCCCACTTTACCAGAGTGGTGTTCCGGTTTTTCTCCAGCCATTTGAACTTTTCCGGCTCCCGGAAGATCCAGACAAAGCGGTAGTCGCTGTACTTCTCCTGGCTGAGCATATACTCATAGATGGCCCGGGGGCTGTCGGAATAGCCCTTGCCGGAGAAGGTGCAGAACACCATCAGCTTCTTGTCCACCTTCAGCCCCTTTGTGTGGGAGCGGTAATGGTGGCGGCGGTAGGCGAACAG
Source organism: uncultured Oscillospiraceae bacterium (assembly GCA_946546815.1). Lineage (GTDB taxonomy): Bacteria > Bacillota > Clostridia > Oscillospirales > Oscillospiraceae > Onthomonas. Next base: position 120 of record CAMNOL010000089.1, on the reverse strand, counting down.
CCCGTTGCGGATGACCTTCCGCAGGGGCGGGCAGAGCTTTGCTGCCGTGTAGGCCAGGGATTTGGCGGTTGTTTTGATACTCATAGCATTCCTCTTTTTCTGAAAACGCCGTACAATGGG
>CAMNOL010000088.1 GCA_946546815.1 uncultured Oscillospiraceae bacterium | reverse complement strand
TGATCCAAGAGGGCAATCTGGGTCTGCTGAAAGCGGTGGAGAAGTTCGACTACACTAAGGGCTATAAATTCTCCACATACGCAACCTGGTGGATTCGTCAGGCCATCACCCGCGCCATTGCAGATCAAGCCCGGACCATCCGCATTCCGGTCCACATGGTGGAGACCATCAACAAGGTCATCCGGGTTTCCCGGCAGCTGCTCCAGGAGCTGGGCCACGATCCCACGCCGGAGGAAATTGCCGAAAAGATGGGAATGCCCGTGGACAAGGTCCGCGAGATCCTGAAAATCTCCCAGGATCCCGTCTCTCTGGAGACGCCCATCGGCGAGGAGGAGGATTCCCATCTGGGCGATTTCATTCCCGACGAGGACGCCAGCGAGCCCTCCGAGGCCGCATCTTTCACCCTGCTGAAGGAGCAGCTCATTGATGTGCTGGGCACCCTGACCCCCCGTGAGGAAATGGTGCTGAAGCTGCGCTTCGGTCTGGAGGACGGACATCCCCGCACGCTGGAGGAAGTGGGCAAGGAGTTCCATGTCACCCGGGAGCGCATCCGTCAGATTGAGGCCAAGGCCCTGCGGAAGCTGCGCCATCCCAGCCGTTCCAAGCGGCTGAAGGACTTCCTCTCCTGATGAGGTCAGACGGATGATAATCCGATAAAAAATTGCTCTGCTGCAGCCAAATCTGGTTACAGCAGAGCTTTTTCTGTTTATGAAGCTATCTGACCCCCATGGCCCTGGAAATGACCATTTTTTGCGCCTCGCTGGTGCCTTCATACAGCTCCGTAATCTTCGCGTCCCTCATCATCCGTTCCACCGGATAGGAACGGGTGTAGCCGTAGCCCCCAAAGAGCTGCACACAGGCTCTGGTGACCTCGTTTGCGATCTCGCTGGCGAACAGTTTTGCCATGGCAGCCTCCGTTCCGTAGGGCCTGCCTGCATCCCGGAGGGCTGCGGCCCGCCACACCAGCAGCCGGGCGGCATCGGTTCTGGTCTGGAGTGATGCCAGCACAAACTGTGTGTTCTGCATCCTGCTCAGTGGCTTTCCGAACTGGAAGCGGGTGTTCACGTAACGAATGGTCTCGTCAATGGCGCCCTGCGCAATGCCCACCGCCTGGGCTCCGATGCCGATGCGCCCGCAGTCGAGACCGGACAGTGCCAGGCGAAACCCGCCATTGATTCTGCCAAGCACCGCTGTTTCGGGCACCCGGCAGTTCTCCAGCACCACTTCACAGGTGGAACTTCCCCGAATCCCCATCTTTTCTTCCGGCTTTCCCACCGAAAGGCCGGGGGTATCCGCCGGGACCAGAAAAGCGGTAATTCCCCGGGCGCCCCTGCTCCTGTCTGTGCTGGCCAGGATGATGTACAGCCCGGCGTGTCCGGCGTTGGTGATAAAGGTTTTGCAGCCGTTGAGCGTGTACGCAGCTCCGTCCCGCACCGCTGTGGTGGAGAGCATGGATGCATCCGTTCCGGCATCCGGTTCTGTCAGCGCAAAGGCACAAAGGGTATCCCGATTCATCCTGGGCAGCCAGAGCTGTTTTTGCCCCTCTGTTCCGTAGGAATTCAGCAGATCCATACACAGTCCGCCGTGTACGGAACAGATGACCGCAGTAGCGGCGCAGACCTTTGCGATCTCCTCCAGCGCCAGCACATAGGCCATGGTATCTCCGCCCTGTCCGCCGTATGCGCTGGGGCAGTTGATTCCCAGCAGGCCGATCTGAAAGAGTTTTTCCACTGTTTCCGTGGGAAAACGCTCCGTTCTGTCGAGTTCCGCCGCCAGCGGCCGCACTTCCTTTTGGGCGAACTCCCTGGCCAGTTTCCGGATCAGCACATATTCCGGACGTTCCTCAAGCATGATTCACTGCTCCCTTTTCCTCATATCGGTAGAACCCCCGGCCGGCCTTTTTCCCCAGCCAGCCGTTTTTCACATACTGGCACAGCAGGGGGCAGGGGCGGTACTTTTCCAGATGGTACCCCTCGTACATGGTCTGCTGAATGGACAGCACTGTGTCCAGCCCGATGAGGTCGGCAGTTTCCAGCGGTCCCATGGGATGGTTCATGCCCAGCTTCATAATGGTGTCCACCGCTTCTGCGCTTCCGACTCCCTCATAGACGCACCAGATGCTCTCGCTGATCAGCGCCTGCAGCACCCGGTTGGATACAAATCCGGGCACATCCCGAACGGACACTGGGGTCTTTCCCAGCTCTTTCGCCAGCCGGACCACCGCATGGATGGTGTCCTGGCTGGAAGCCGGCCCGGGAATCACCTCCACCAGCTTCATCCGGGGCACCGGGTTCATAAAGTGCATTCCGATCACCCGGTCAGGGCGGTTGGTGGCAGCTGCCAGTCTGGCAATGGGCAGGGAAGAGGTGTTGGTGGCAAAAATACACCGGGGGCCGCAGCATCGATCCAGCTCCCCCAGGACAGATTTCTTGACCGCTTCATCCTCTGCCAGCGCCTCAAACACCATGTCGCAGTCGCCGGCGTCCTGCAGGCGGTGAGAGGGGGTCAGATGTGACAGGGTGCGATGGGCAGAGTCCGGAGAGACCAGCCCCTTTGCAGAGGCCCGTGTGAGCCGCATTGCGATCTGCTCCAGCCCCCGCTCCGGCGGTGTGTGGTCCAGATTGTTCAGCAGCGTGGTGTGCCCTGCCGCTGCCAGGATCTGTGCGATGCCCTGTCCCATCTGGCCTGCGCCTGCAACCATAATTTTCATGAACCAATGCTTCCTTTCCCCATCAGACCTGAATCCAGACTGCGTCACCCTGTCCCATTCCGGAACAGATGGCGCACACACCGTTTTTTTGTCCCCGGCGCTTCAGCTCCCAGATCAAGGTCATAAGAATTCTCGCTCCGGTGGCTCCAATGGGATGTCCCACCGCCACAGCGCCCCCATTGACGTTGACTTTTTCGTCCATTTCCTCCCGGCTCATCCCCAGTATGTGGAGGCAGGAGACCAGAGGCACCGCCGCAAAGGCTTCGTTGACCTCCAAAAGGTCAATTTCGCTGCGCTTCAGACTGCAGCGTTCCATCAGCGCTCTGACAGCAAGACCGGGCACTGTGGCGATGAAGCGGCTCTCCCGTGATACCTGAGCATAGCCTTTGATGGTCGCAAGTACAGGGATTCCAAGCCGTTCCGCCGTGCTGCGCGTTGTGAGTACTACCGCTGCCGCGCCGTCGTTCACGCCGGGAGCGTTCCCGGCTGTGATACAGCCGTCCGGCACAAACAGCGGAGGCAGCTTCTGCAGCCCCTCCAGTGTGGAATCCGGACGTGGAGCTTCATCCTTTTTTACTGTGAACCGGTTCTTTTTTGCGGTGATTTCCACCGGAAAACGTTCTTGGTCGAATGCCCCTGCGGCTTCCCCAGCCGCCCATCGCTGCTGGCTGCGCTGCGCCCAGCGGTCCTGCTGCTCCCGGGTGACGCCATACTCCAGCGCTACCTGTCCGCCGATGACTGCCATATGCACATGGTTGTCCGGACACCACAACCCGTCCTTTACCATTCCGTCCACCAGGGTGCCGTCCAGCATCCGCTGTCCCCAGCGGGCGGTGGGCACCAGATAGGGGACGTTGCTCATGCTCTCCATGCCGCCCGCCACAAGGACCGAAGCGTCCCCGGCTTTGAGAATCTGTGCGGCCAGCGTCACCGCTTTCAGCGCGCTTCCGCAGACTTTGTTGATGGTAAAAGACGGCACCGAGTGGGGGATCCCGCCCAGCACAGCCGCCTGCCGGGAGGGAACCTGACCCGCTCCGGCGGGGAGCACCATCCCAAGAACGGACTCGGAAACCTGCTCACCGGAGAGCCCCGCTCTGCGCAGCGCCTCTTTGACAGCCAGCCCCCCAAGCTGAACGGCAGACAGGGAGGACAGCGCACCGCCGAACTTCCCGAAGGGCGTCCGGGCTGCGCTGACAATGACAACTTCTTCCATAGAAACCTCCGAAGAATTGCGGTTTCTTCATTGTATCCATGTTCTGCGTCTGTTTATACCAAGTTTTTCCATGTCTGCAAAGGGCTCAGCAGGCACTGTCAGCATGGCCCTTCAGTCGGTTTCACACCAAAACCGCCACGGAAAGTCTGCTGCTTCCTCAGCGTAGTCGATTCCAATCCGCTTTCCCACATGGATCTGCTCCGGCTGCACTTCCTCGGGGAGGTGGAGCTCCGCCAGAGAGTCCGTCACATAGAGCGATCCGCCGGCGGTCAGATCGGAACCGTTTTCCTTCCGTGTGATGTCCAGCCCCTTGCAGAGCTTTCCCGGCCCGTTGAGCAGATTTCTCCGCTGGGCAGCGCTCAACGCGCTGTATGTCTTCCCAAACCGCAGTTGGCAGATGCGATCTGTCCCCAGTCTCGGCACAGCGCCCCGGATGAGCACTGCGCAGGGGGTTCCCTCCGGTTCGGTGACCAGGTTCAGGCAGTGGTGAAGGCCGTAGATCAGATACACATAGACATGGCCGGGAGCGGCAAACAACGGTTCTGTCCGCCGGGTCCGCCGGTTGGGATAGGCATGGCAAGCCTTGTCCACCGGCCCCCGGTAAGCCTCCGTTTCCGTAATGCGGCAGGCCAGTGTTTCGCCCTCTCGCAGCCGTACAAGGTACTTGCCCACCAGCTCCCGGGCCACGGTCACAGTGTCCCGGTCAAAAAAATCCTGATTCAGTCTGGTCATTTCTGTCACTCCCGTGTGCCGGGGCCGAAAACCGGCAGAGATTATTCCTTCGGCAAGGCACTCGTCTGCCCGGCGATCTACCGTGCCGGCGGGTGCTCCTGCGTTCAGCATACCACATTTTGATATGGAATTCACAGCTTTCCTCACAAAATATATCTTGTGTTCCGTAATTCTGTGAGCTAAAATAGAGTCAGTAATTACGAAAGGACGGTAATTCGTATGTCTATTTTACTCACTGGCGGAACCGGTTTCATCGGCTCCCACACTGCTGTGGAGCTGCTCCAATCCAATCAGGATGTGGTCATTGTGGACGACCTGTCCAACAGCGCAGCGTCTGTGGTGGACCGCATCGAAGCCATTACCGGCAAGCGCCCGGTCTTTTATCAGGCAGATGTGGCGGACAAAGCTGCCATGAAGAAGGTGTTTTCTGAAAACAGCATCGATGCTGTCATTCACTTCGCCGGTTTCAAGGCGGTGGGCGAGTCCGTCCGGATTCCCATTGCATATTATCGGAATAACCTGGACACCACGCTGACCCTGCTGGAGACCATGAAGGAATTCGGCTGCCATCGGTTTATCTTCAGCTCTTCCGCCACGGTTTATGGAACCTCTGATAAGGTTCCCTTTACAGAGGACGCAAAGGAGCTGGGCTGCACCAACCCCTACGGCTGGACCAAGTTCATGATCGAGCAGATTCTGAAGGACGCCGCACTGGCTGACCCCGAGCTGTCCGTGGTGCTGCTGCGCTACTTCAACCCCATCGGTGCCCACGAGTCCGGCATGATCGGCGAGAAGCCCAACGGCATCCCCAACAATCTGATGCCTTACATCACTCAGGTCGCCGCCGGCATTCGGGACCATCTGTCCGTGTTCGGTGACGATTATCCCACCCACGACGGCACCGGCGTGCGGGACTACATCCATGTTGTGGACCTGGCGAAGGGCCATGTCGCCGCGTACAACTACAGCACCAGCCACACTGGCTGTGAAATCTTCAATCTGGGCACCGGCATCGGTTACAGCGTGCTGGACATCGTCCACGCCTTTGAAGAGGCCAACCACCTGAAAATCCCCTATGAGATCGCGCCTCGCCGCGCCGGTGACATTGCCACCTGCTACGCCTCCACAGAAAAGGCGTCCAGAGTCCTGGGCTGGAAGGCAGAAAAGTCTCTGGAGGATATGTGCCGCGATTCTTGGAACTGGCAGTGCGGTAAGTGGGCAAAATAAGCCTGCTCTGTCTAAATACCTCTGAATCATACTGAAAAAGCTGATGTTCTTCACACTTCTGTTTGCGGTGTGAGAGCATCAGCTTTTTGTTTCCTCTGTTGGTTCAATTGGTGAGAGAGTAGAACTTACTTTGAGGCGGAGGGAGAAAGACCTGGATAAAAGAAAACCGCCTGTTTTTTTGAACAGGCGGAAAAATGGACCCAAAGGGATTCGAACCCTCGACCTCTCGGATGCGAACCGAACGCTCTAGCCAGCTGAGCTATGGGCCCTTGTAAAATCTGCCACGAAGAAATCCTCATGACAGCTACTTATTATAGCAGGAATTTCGGATTTGTAAAGAGGTAAAACAAAAAAATTCAGGAAGAAAACAGGGACGGCGTGGGCTGTCCCTGTTTTGGTATGGTTTAGGATTCCGTTCATCACGCCTTCTCTGCGCCGGTGATAGAGCGGATGACAAGCAGCGTCACCACCATCAGTACCAGCGTAAAGGGGGCGGAGACCAGTGCCAAGGCGTTGCCGAACTTGTAGCCCAGCACGCCGGCCACAATGTAGCCCACAAAGGATACGGCGGCTGCGGTCAGCGCGTAAGGCAGCTG
>CAMNOL010000087.1 GCA_946546815.1 uncultured Oscillospiraceae bacterium | reverse complement strand
TCTGGACGAAAAATATCCTCGCCCAGCCATCCGAGAGATTTAATCAGTCCTTCCCCGGAAAAAACCGGCATCCGGCGCTCATTCTGAGCCAGTCAACAGGTCAGCGGGAGGGCAAAAGGAATTGAAAACAAATCATTTGAAAATATGAAATTGAGATAACGAGAAAAAACGGGAGATAATAAAAGAAAACGAGAGAATTCAATCTGTTAAATTAAATTCTCTGTTGACAGAGACGAGACGTTTTGCTATATTATTACCTGTGCCGATTTGCGCTTCCCACTCGCAGAGGGCACACGTCAAACATAACGTTTTCTTTTTTTGAATCATAAGTTTGGAGGTTCGCATATGTCCACTTTTATGGCTAAGAAGGACGTCAACGGCCGCAAATGGTACGTTCTGGACGCCGCTGGCAAGCCCCTGGGCAAGACCGCTGTCGCCGCTGCTGACATTCTGCGCGGCAAGGTGAAGCCCGAGTACACTCCCCACGTTGACTGCGGTGATTTCGTCATCATCATCAACGCCGAGAAAGCCGTTCTGACCGGCAACAAGCTGACTCAGAAGTATTATCGTCATCACTCCGGCTGGACCGGCGGTCTGAAGGAGATCCAGTACAGCACTCTGATGGCCAAGCGCCCTGAGTTTGCCATGGAGCAGGCCGTCAAGGGTATGCTGCCCAAGAACAGCCTGGGCACCGCTGCTATGAAGCGCCTGCGCGTTGTCAAGGGTGCCGAGCATGGCCATGAGGCTCAGAAGCCCATCGTCATTGACTAATCGGGAGGTATAAAGAATTATGTATAAGAGCAAGAAGCCTTATCTGTACGGCACTGGCCGCCGCAAGTCTTCCACCGCCCGTGTCCGCGTCTATGAGGGCGGCACCGGCGCCATCACCATCAACGGCCGCAGCATTGACGAGTACTTTGGCCTGGACACCCTGAAGCTGATCGTCCGTCAGCCCCTGGTTGCCACTGAGAACGTCGAGAAGGTGGACATCGTTGCCACTGTCACCGGCGGCGGCGTCACCGGCCAGGCCGGCGCCATCCGTCACGGCATCGCCCGCGCTCTGCTGGGCATGAACCCTGAGTACCGCGCCATCCTGAAGCGCGCCGGCTATCTGACCCGCGATCCTCGTATGAAGGAGCGTAAGAAGTACGGCCTGAAGGCTGCCCGTCGTGCACCTCAGTTCTCCAAGCGCTGATTTGCTATCAAAGCTTTTTTGGACCTCTGCCTTGTGCAGAGGTCCTTTTTTTGCGCTTCTTACGCTTCCAAACTTCTGGCCTACGCTGGAGCTGCTGAAGAGTGCCATTACTTCCGTACATCCGACGGTTGCAAAACAGATGTCTTATAGAGAAGCCAAAGGAGCAAAAAACATCAGAAAAAAACACACACGAGGGGGAGACGACTCTTGATGTCCCCCTGTTTGCACAAAGCCTGCGCAGGGAATGGGATTGTTTTTTCCGTTGTCAAATGGTAAAATAAAACCGTCAGAAAAGAAAAAAGGAATGGAATTGTTTTCCCCATTGTAAAATGGAAGGGGAAGCACTAAAATAAACTTAGGAAAACACCGCATAATGGGATGAGAGCGAATTGCGAGGAAAATTTCCGCCAGGCGCCGAAGCTGCTGTTGTGTGGCGTTTTATAGAAAGGAAAAGGGAAAGGAAAAGGAGGAGTGGGAATGTCACCCCTGTATATGAACGCAAGGTGCAAAAAGCTGCTGAATATTCTGCTCACCCGCTCAGACTACCTCACCATGAACCAGCTGGCCCAGGAGCTGGGGGTGTCCAGGCGGACGGCGTATTATGACGTGTGCAAGGTCAACCTCTGGCTGGAGCAGGCACAATTGCCCCAGCTGGAGGTGGTGAGGGGGAAAGGACTGTTCCTCTCTCATGATATGCGCGGGCGCATCCACTCCCTTTTGGGAGAGGACAGGACGGTCTACATCTACTCCCCGGAGGAGCGGGTGAAGCTCATCATCTGCTGCATCATCTATGAAGCAAATCCTGTGTATATGGAGCAGCTGATGGACTGCTGCGAGGTGAGCCGCAACACGGTGTTCGCTGATTTGAAGGAGGTCACAAAGCAGCTGGAGCAGTACGACCTGACGCTGGAATACCGGGCCAAACGGGGCTACTATGTGGACGGAGACCCCATTCGGATTCGGGCGCTGTTTATCCTGTATTTCAACGAGCTGAGCGACCTGTATCAAAGCGGAGCCATCCGGTTTTTCAACCGGGACCAGATTGGGGAAGACCTGCACCGTCTGGAATGCATCCAGCAGGAGCTGGGCATCGACTATGTGGACGGCGTGCTGCTGTCCCTTGCCGCCCTGCTGCCGGTGCTGCGCCGACATCGCAGTCCCCTGAAATTCACCGGACTGAAGGAGGAGGAAATGGGAAAAACCAGGGAATTTGCTCTGGTCCAGAGCCAGTTTCCCCAGCTGATTCATGAGGAGCAGCTCTACCTCACCCTTCACCTGCTGGGCTCCCGGGTCAATCTGGTGCCGGAGGAGCTGTTTGTCAGCGATTCCAGGCAGTATGTCTACGACCTGACCAAGGAGCTGATCTCCGAATTTGAGCGGGTGGCCTGCATCGTCTTTGACAACCGGGAGGAGCTGGAGCGGGCGCTGTTTGTCCACCTGAACACCTCCCTCTATCGCTACCGCTTCGGCATTCAGATCGGCAACCTGCTGGGCGACGACGTGATGAACGAGTACCCCAACCTCTTTGCGCTGACGAAAATTGCCGCAAAGCGGCTGGAGGAGAGCATCGGCTTCCCCATTCCCGACAGCGAGGTGGCCTATCTGGTGCTGCACTTCGGCGGATTCCTGAAAATCGCCAACGAAAGGCAGGACCGGCTGCGCATCCTCATCGTCTGCGTCAACGGCATCTCCACCGGGAATATGCTCAAGCGGGAGGTGCAGAAGCTGCTGCCCTTTGCGGAGATCGTGGACGTGGTGGCGGCGGTGGGCATGGTCAACATCCAGAACATCTGTGATCTGGTCATCTCCACGGTGCGGCTGAACTGCATCGTTCCGGTCATCACCGTCCATCCCATTCTCACCGAGTTTGACCGCAAAGCCATCCTGAACCACAGGCTGGTGGCGCCCAAGAACGTGGCCCTTCAGCGGGACAGGCTGTTCCGGGTGGTGAAAAAGTACGTCAAACCGGAGGATTATGACCATCTGATGGAGGATTTGACCGCATTTCTTCAGGACGGCGGCAGGGAGCCGGAGCAGACGGAGAGCGAGTACAGCCTGCTCAGCGTGCTGGACGCCTCCCGGATCCGGGTGGTGGAGGAACGGTGCAGCTGGCAGCAGAGCATCCGCCTGGCCGGGGCGTGCCTGCTGGACCATCACAGCATCGAGCAGCGCTATCTGGACACCATTATTCACCAGCTGCAATACTACGGCCCCTATATGTTCCTGACAGAGGACGTCATTCTGGCCCACGCCAAGCCGGAGGACGGCGTCAGCTGTCTGGACCTTTCCCTGGCGGTGTTTCACCAGCCGGTGGTGTATTCTTCCCAGCGGAAGGCAAAGCTGGTGCTGCTTCTGGCCGCAGAGGATCAGGAGAAGCATTTGAGGCTGCTGCAGGACATTCTGGTGCTTATCAGCGCGCCGGGAGCGGTGGAGCGGCTGGCCGCCTGCTCCGGCGGTGAGGCGGTATTGGCTCAGGTACAGCAGATTTTAGCGCAGCGCCCGGAGGAAGCGGAAGAAACGACATGACAATTGGCTGTGCAAATTCTCTCTCCCAGCACAGCAGATTGCACAAAAGCAGTACAATAGCTGGACTTCTATTTCGGACGGCGAGGTGCTATGCTTTAGTCAGTCCAGGGGACGGCGGATGCGCCGGACCCGAACAAATCAGAGAAAAGAAAGGAGGAAGCATCGATGAACCTGCTCAAGCTGGAAAACGTTCAGATCTGCGACAGCGCAAAGGACTGGAAGGATGCTATCCGCATCGCCGCCGCCCCGCTGGAGGAGCACGGCTATGTGGAACCCCGCTATAAGGAGGAGATCATCTCCAACGTGGAGAAGCTGGGTCCCTACATCCTGATTGCAGAGAACATCGCCCTGCCTCACGCACGGCCCGAACAGGGGGTGCTCAAGCCCCAGATCGGCGTGACGCTGTTCCGCAGCCCGGTGGCATTTGGACGGGAGGGCTCCGAAGCCCAACTGTTTGTGACGCTGGCCGCCAAGGACAACGACAGCCACCTGGATGCGCTGGTGTCCATCTCTGAGCTGCTCAGTGACGAGGACCGGGTGGACCGGATTCTTGCCGCACAGAGCATTGAAGAACTTTTCAACTACTTTGAATGATTAATGATTAGGGAGAGAGAATTATGTTAGCTGTATTGCAGTTTATTCAGTCTATTCTGTCTACGCCGGCCATTTTTGTTGGCCTGCTGGCTCTGCTGGGTCTGGTGCTCCAGAAGGAGACTCCTCAGAAATGTGTCTCCGGAACCATCAAGACCATCATGGGTTTCCTGGTGCTGAGCGCCGGTGCTGACGTGGTTCAGCAGGCGATCATCCCCTTCGGCAACCTGTTCCAGATGGCCTTCGGGCTGGAGGGCGTTGTGCCCAACAACGAGGCCATCACCTCTCTGGGCCTGACCGATTACGCCGTTCAGACCGCCTCCATCTTCGCGCTGGGCATGGTGTGCAACATCCTGCTGGCCCGGTTCTCCAAGCTGAAGTACATCTTCCTGACCGGCCACCACGCCCTGTATATGTCCTGCCTGATCGCCATCCTGATGTCCATCGCCGGCCTCACCGGCGTACAGCTGATCATCACCGGTGCGATGCTGCTGGGCCTGGTCATGTCCATCTTCCCCGCCCTGATGCAGCCCGTTATGGAGGACATCACCGGCGACGATTCCCTGGCTCTGGGCCACTTCGGCAGCGGCTGCTACTGGCTGAGCGCCCAGATCGGCAAGCTGTTCGGCAAGGACGACGACACCACCACCACCGAGGACATCAGCTTCCCCCAGTGGCTGTCCTTCCTGCGTGAGAACACCGTTTCCATCGCTCTGGCCATGTTCCTGTGCTACATCGTTGTGGCAGGCGTTGCCAACTTCACCGCCGCTGAGGCTGCTGCTGAGATCTTTGGCGGCGACCACTGGCTGCTCTACTCCGTCATCAAGTCCATCACCTTCTCCGGCGGCATCTACATCGTTCTGGCCGGTGTCCGTATGCTGATCAACGAGATCGTTCCCGCCTTCAAGGGCATCTCCGAGAAGCTGGTTCCCAACGCAAAGCCCGCTCTGGACTGCCCCATCGTGTTCCCCTTCGCCCCCAACGCTGTGCTGATCGGCTTCTTCTGCTCCTTCATCGGGGGTCTGGTGGCCATGGGCATCCTGCTGCTGCTGGGTCAGACCGGTCTGGCCGTTGCCATCATCCTGCCCGGTGCAGTGGTCCACTTCTTCTGCGGCGCAACCGCCGGTGTTGCCGGCAACGCTGAGGGCGGCCTGAAGGGCTGCGTAGTCGGCGCCTTCGTCCACGGTGTTATCGCCACCTTCCTGGCCGCTGGCCTGTATCCGGTGCTGGGCTCCATGGGCTTCGCCAACACCACCTTCTCTGACACCGACTTCACCCTGGTGGGCATCATCTTCGGCAATCTGTGCAAGGTCGTCGCCCCCAACGTCATGACCATCATCGTGGCGGTCCTGTTCCTGATCCCCATCGTGTACAACTACACCATCGGCAAGGCCAAGGCCTGATGCGGGAAACCAACAACCTGTAACCATCGCTGCCCCGGTCACGGGGCAGCGAGAAAATCAACAAACCATTCAAACAAAATTATGGAGGTTCTATTATGATTAAAAAGATTATGTGCTTCTGCGGTTCCGGTCTGGGTACTTCCTTTGTCATGGAGATGAACGCCAAGAAGGCGCTGAAGGCCATGGGCATCACCGATGTGGAAGTGATTCACTCCACCGTTGACGACGTCATGGAGGGCGCCGCCGACCTGTTCATCTGCTCCGCCGATCTGGTTCCCAACGCCGAGAAGACCGGCGCCAAGGTCATCGGCCTGACCAACATGGTGGCCATGAAGGAGATCACCGCCAAGCTCAAGGAAGTGTTCGAGGCTGAAAAGGCCTGATTTATAACGCTTGTTTCCGTTCCTTCTCTTTCTTTTCTTTCTCTTCGTGAAGGCGCCGCCAGCTCACGCTGGCGGCGCTTTTGTCGCAGTTCGGCCTGAAATCCATGACAATGCTCATAAATACTGAACAGATCAAGGCGCGGAAACGCCGCCTTGCCGAGCGGCAGACCAGCGGCAGGGTGCTCAGACTGTTTCACAGCAGACAGGCCCATCTGCTGGGCAGGGGATGCCACGGGGCAGGCAGGCGACGCTAAAGCGATGCAATCAACCCAACTTCCTTTGGAGGGTGGTCTTTTTGCTTTGTACGCACAGGGCGGAGGTGCGGTTCAGATGCCGGAGGAAATAGAACGGCCTGAGGCGGAAGCCCCCGGAAAAATAACAGGGAAAAGCGCCGGATTCGGTACTTTTCCCTGTGTTGTTTT
>CAMNOL010000086.1 GCA_946546815.1 uncultured Oscillospiraceae bacterium | reverse complement strand
AAAAAACAGTTGACAAGCTCTGGGGAATCTGCTACACTGAAAAAGCCGCATTGAGCAGGTATAAGGGTGAGGTCTGTCCTGTTGCAGGAAACAGAGTCTCAACGCCTGGGAAAGCGAGTCCGTAATCAAGGAAAGAGGTGCAACGTAAATGACCGCTATTATTGTGACCGGCGGCAAGCAGTACAAGGTGGCAGAGGGCGATACCCTGTTCATCGAGAAGCTGCCTGTGGAGGCCGGCGACACCGTGAAGTTCGATCAGGTTCTGGCTGTGCTGGACGGCGATAAGGCTACCTTTGGCACTCCTGTTGTGGAGGGCGCCAGTGTTGAGGCCAGCGTCGTGAAGAACGGCAAGGGCAAGAAGATCCGCATCTTCAAGTACAAGCCTAAGAAGGGTTATCGCAAGCGTCAGGGCCATCGTCAGCCTTACACCAAGGTGACCATCGGCAAGATCACCGTGGGCTGATGACCACTGTTTCGTTTCATATGGAGGGAGAGCGGATCATCGGCTTCGAGATCTGCGGCCACTCCGGCTATGCAGAGGCCGGCGAGGATATCGTCTGCGCGTCTGTTTCCAGCGCTGTCAATCTGGTGAACGCCACCGTGAATGAGGTGCTGGGGCTGGCCGCTTCTGTGAAGGTCCGAGAGGGCTTTGTCTCCTTCCGTCTGCCCGGAGGTCTGTCTGAGACGGATGAGGCCACCTGCCAGAATCTGCTGGCGGGCATGATGGTCTACCTCAGCGATCTCCATCAGGAATACCCCTCTTTTGTGGAGGTGGAGGCCAACGACCCCGCCGATGACGACGAAGATGCGGAGTAATCCCTGAACAATCCATCTTTAGACCAAAAAATTGGAGGTGTAACACCTATGTTGATTTCTATCCAGCATTTCGCCCACAAGAAGGGCGTCGGCTCCACCCGTAACGGCCGTGATTCCGAGTCCAAGCGTCTGGGCGTCAAGCGTGCGGATGGTCAGTTCGTCCTGGCCGGCAACGTCCTGGTCCGTCAGCGCGGCACCAAGATTCATCCCGGCACCAACGTGGGCAAGGGTAAGGACGATACCCTGTTCGCCCTGAAGGACGGCACCGTCAGATTCGAGCGCTATGGCAAGGACCGCAAGAAGGTCTCCATTGTCGAAGCAATCGAGCAGTAATTACACGACAGAAAGATGCACCGGACGCCCTTTGTTCGGTGCATTTTTTGTGTAATGGATATAATCCTGCCCGGCACAGGGGAAACTGTGCAGGAAAGAACAGATACAGAACTGCGCAACACCATTGTGCATGGAAAAAGGAGACGTTTATGGCAGCAGCATTTGTAGATACCGCCCGCATTACCATCATTGCCGGTCACGGCGGCCACGGTGCGGTGGCCTTCCACCGGGAAAAGTACGTGGCCAACGGCGGACCCGACGGCGGAGACGGCGGCCGAGGGGGCAGCGTGGTCTTTGTGCCCGACCCCAGTATGTCCACCCTGATGGACTTCCGCTATAAGAGAAAGTATACCGCTGAGCCGGGAATGGACGGGTCCGGCGCCCGGCGCTCCGGCAAGGACGGCAAGGACCTGATCATCCGGGTACCTCAGGGCACGGTGGTCCGGGACGCAGAGACGGGAGAGGTCATTCAGGATATGACCGGTGTGGACAGATTTGTCGCCGCCAAAGGCGGCCGGGGCGGCTGGGGCAACCAGCACTTCGCCACCCCCACCCGTCAGGCCCCCCGCTTTGCCAAGGCTGGCCTGCCCGGAGAGAGCCGGGAGGTCATTCTGGAGCTGAAGCTGCTGGCGGACGTGGGTCTGGTGGGATTCCCCAACGTGGGCAAGAGCACCCTGCTCAGCGTGGTCTCCAAGGCCCATCCCAAGATTGCAAATTATCATTTCACTACCCTGATGCCCAATCTGGGCGTGGTGTATGTGGAAGAGGGCGTCAGCTTTGTTATGGCGGACATTCCCGGCATCATTGAAGGTGCTTCTGCCGGAGCCGGTCTGGGCTACGATTTCCTGCGCCACATTGACCGGTGCCGCCTGCTGGTGCATCTGGTAGATGTGTCCGGCAGCGAGGGCCGGGATCCGGTGGAGGATTTCGACACCATCAACGCCGAGCTGAAGGAGTATTCTCCGGAGCTGGCAACCCGTCCCATGATCGTCTGCGGCAACAAGAGCGATCTCTGCTATGACGATGAGAATCAGAAGCGGCTTCGGGAGCATGTAGAAGCGCTGGGTTACACCTATTTTGACCTGTCCGCCGCTACCCATGGGAACGTGAAAGAGCTGGTGAAGAAGATTGCCGAGCAGCTGGCAACCCTGCCCCCGGTGAAGGTCTTTGAGGCCACTTACACCCCCAAGCCCCCGGTTGTGGACACCGCCGGCGAGGTCTCCATCGAGACGGAGGATCACTTCTGGTTTGTGGAGGCGCCCTGGCTCCAGCATCTGGTGGCCTGCACCACTTTCAGCGACTTTGAGAGCCGCAACTGGTTTGACAAACAGCTGCGTCAGGCAGGACTGTTCGACAAGCTGGAGGCTATGGGCATCCAGGACGGCGACACCGTGGTCATGTACGACCTGCAGTTCGAGTACCAGAGATAACACATTTTGGGGAAATATCATAAAAAATACGGGAAATTGCTGAACGCGGCAATTTCCCGTACTGTTTTTTAGAATAATTTGAGAGGGCGGTTACACGTTGAACAGGAACTCGATGATGTCGCCGTCCTTGACCACATACTCCTTGCCCTCGGTGCGCTGGAGACCCTTTGCCTTGACAGCGGCGTAATCGAAGCCGCACTCCTTGAGGGTGTCAAAGGCGATGACCTGAGCCCGGATAAAGCCCCGCTCGAAGTCGCTGTGGATCTTGCCGGCGGCTTGAGGGGCTTTGGTGCCCTTGCGGATGGTCCAGGCACGACACTCCTTTTTGCCGTCGGTGAGGAAGGAAATCAGGCCCAGCAGGGAGTAGCTGGCCTTGATGAGCCGGTCCAGACCGGAGTCCGTCAGGCCCAGATCCTCCATGAACATGACCCGCTCTTCAGGGTCCAGGGTGGCCAGATCCTCCTCGGTTTTTGCACAGATGGGAATGACCTCTGCCCCCTCGATGTCCGCCCGGGCCTTGACGATCTTGTAATACTCGTTGCTCTCCGGGTTGGCGACGCCGTCGTCGTCCATGTTGCAGGCGTAGATGATGGGCTTGTAGGAAAGCAGGCCCATTTCCCGCAGGGCGAACCGCTGCTCCTCATCTTTTTCGTCAAATTCAAAGGTGCGGGCGCTCTTGCCCTGGCCCAGATGCTCCACCAGCGGCTCCAGCCATGCTATCTCTGCCTTTGCGGTCTTGTTTCCGCTCTTGGCAGTTTTGACCATGCGGGCCAGACGGTTCTGTGCCATTTCCAGATCCGCCAGAATCAGCTCCATGTCGATGCACTCGATGTCCCCGTCGGGGTCCACCGCCACAGGCTTGGTGGCGTCTTCCACCACATGGATGATGTTGTCATCGTCAAAACAGCGCACCACGTGAACAATGGCGTCACACTCCCGGATGTGACCCAGGAACTTGTTGCCCAGACCGGCGCCCTCAGAGGCGCCCTTTACCAGACCGGCGATGTCCACAAACTCCACCACAGCGGGGGTGACCTTTGCGGGCTGCCAGACCTCTACCAGCTGATCCAGCCGCTCGTCAGGGACAGCGACCACGCCGGTGTTGGGTTCGATGGTGCAGAATGGATAATTGGCGGCCTGGGCGTTGCCCGTGCCGGTGATTGCGTTAAACAGGGTGCTCTTGCCCACGTTGGGCAGACCCACAATTCCTAATTTCATGTAAAAAGCCTCCAGATATCAAAACAGACGCAGATGTCCGGAATTTATTATAGAGGAAAGAGCAGGAAAACGCAACGGGGAAATTTCCTCGGGACAGAACGGACGGAAAGCAGATGAGACAATACAAAACGCAATTTACGAATAAATAATTGCAAAACGTATTTGAAAACCTGCTGCCTGAATCACAACGGAACCAATCAAAACTCTTTCAGAGGAAAACGGAGCCGCCGCTGTAAAGCGACGGCCTCGTTATATCATGAATGGCCGGAGCAAACACAGACCCTTACAGGTGCAGCGCCGCTCTCCACTCCTGCTCCTTGAACCCGGTGAGCACAAAGCTCTCACCCACCAGAATAGGGCGCTTGACCAGCATACCGTTGGTAGAGAGCAGGTCATACACGCCCTGGTCGTCCAGCTGGGGCAGAACGTCCTTGAGGTTTTGGGCGCGGTACAACTGACCGGAGGTATTGACAAACCGCTTCACGGGCAGTCCGCTGCGCTGATGCCACTGGCGCAGCTCCTCAGCGGTGGGGTTGTCCTCCACAATGTGGCGGTCGGTGTACTGGACGTCGTTGTCATCCAGGAATTTTTTCGCCTTTTTGCAGGTGGAGCATTTGGGATATTCTACAAACAGGTAAGACACAGGAACACTTCCTTTCCCCTGGGGTTGAGAAGAGCGCAATGGCGCTCTGTCGGAGGGGCAGAACGCCATTGATGGGGTATTATTTCTTTGCCTTGGAGTCCACGACGTCCTTCAGCAGGGCCTCAAAGGCTTCGTAGCTCATGGCGCCCAGGTCCTCGCCGGAGCGGTGACGGACGGAGACAGTCTGGTTCTCCATGTCCTTGTCGCCCAGAATGACCATATAGGGGACCTTTTCGGTCTGTGCGCCGCGGATCTTGTAGCGCAGGGTGTTGGAGCTGTCGTCTACCTCCACACGGAAGCCCTTCTTCTTCAGCTTGTTGGCCACATCCCAGGCGTAGTCGGCGGCCCGGTCGGTGATGGGCAGCACGCGGACCTGCTCCGGAGCCATCCAGGTGGGCAGGGCGCCGGCGTAGGTCTCGATCAGGTAGGCCAGAGTGCGCTCGTAGCAGCCCAGGCTGGTGCGGTGGATGATATAGGGGGTCTTTTTCTCGCCGTCCTTGTCGGTGTAGACCATGCCGTAGCGCTGGGCCAGCAGCATATCGATCTGGATGGTGACCAGGGTGTCCTCTTTGCCGTAGACGTTCTTGTACTGAATGTCCAGCTTGGGGCCGTAGAAGGCGGCCTCGTCGATGCCCACGGTGTAATCCACGCCCAGGTCGTCCAGAATCTGAGCCATGACCCGCTGGGCCTCATCCCACTGCTCCGCGGTGCCCTCGTACTTGTTGTTGGGGTTGGCGGGATCCCACTGGGAGAAGCGGAAGGTGCACTTGTCCAGCAGACCCACGGTGTCCAGGCAGTACTTGGCCAGATCCAGACAGTCCTTGAACTCCTCTTCCAGCTGGTCGGGGCGCAGCACCAGGTGGCCCTCGGAAATGGTGAACTGGCGGACGCGGATCAGACCGTGCATCTCGCCGGAGTCCTCGTTGCGGAACAGGGTAGAAGTCTCACCCAGGCGCATGGGCAGGTCACGGTAGGAGCGGGCGCGGTTCAGATAGACCTGATACTGGAAGGGGCAGGTCATGGGGCGCAGGGCGAAGCAGTCCTTGCTGTAGTCATCGGGATCGCCCAGCACGAACATACCGTCCAGATAGTGATCCCAGTGGCCGGAGATCTTGTACAGCTCCCGCTTGGCCAGCAGGGGGGTCTTGGTCAGCAGATAGCCATGCTGCTGCTCCACGTCCTCCACCCAGCGCTGGAGGGTCTGAATGACCCGGGCGCCCTTGGGCAGCAGGATGGGCAGGCCCTGACCGATGACGTCCACGGTGTTGAAATACTCCAGCTCACGGCCCAGGCGGTTGTGGTCGCGCTTTTTGGCCTCTTCCTTTTCCTTCAGATAGGCGTCCAGCTGGTCCTTCTTGGGGAAGGCGATGCCGTAGACACGCTGGAGCATCTTGTTGTGCTCGTCGCCCCGCCAGTAGGCGCCGGTTGCGCTGGTCAGCTTGATGGCGTTGCCCTTGACCCGGCCGGTGGAGTCCAGATGGGGGCCGGCGCACAGGTCCGTGAACTCGCCCTGCTTGTAGAAGGAAATGACCTCTCCCTCAGGCAGGTCGTTGATCAGCTCCACCTTGTAGGGCTCGTCCTTCATCAGCTCCAGAGCCTCAGCGCGGGGCAGCTCAAACCGCTCGATTTTCAGCTTTTCCTTGCAGATTTTCTTCATTTCGCCCTCGATCTTCTCCAGAATATCGGGGGTAAAGCTGACGGGGGAGTCCAGGTCGTAGTAGAAGCCCTCGTCAATAGAGGGGCCGATGGCCAGCTTGACCTCGGGGTACAGGCGCTTCACGGCCTGGGCCAGAATGTGGGAGCAGGAGTGCCAGTAGGTGCGGCGGTACTCCTCGTTTTCAAAGGTAAATTTGTTGTCGCTCATGGTGATTCCTCCTTGGATGTTGGTTCACGGGGCGAAAAAAATCCCACCCCTGATGATGTGTCAGGGGTGGGATAAAGAGATTTTATTCCACGGTTCCACCCTGCTTGCCGCCCAAAGGGGCGACCGCTCGTGTTCGCTGTAACGGGCTCACCCGGCCGGCTTAATAGAAAATCGTTCACCGGCGGCTCGGAGGTGGTTTATGCCGGGGGCGCATGGGCGGCTTTCAGCGTGTGCCGTCCTCTCTGAGATGCGCGGGGACCGGGTTTTGTCCTCGTCAATGCCTTGGTGAGAGATAGTTTAGCACTGAGGGGGCGGAGTTGTCAAGGGAAA
>CAMNOL010000085.1 GCA_946546815.1 uncultured Oscillospiraceae bacterium | reverse complement strand
CAGGGTCTGGGCCTCCACGCCCTGGGAGGCGTCCACCACCAGCACCGCGCCCTCGCAGGCGGCCAGGCTCCGGCTGACCTCGTAGTTGAAGTCCACATGGCCCGGGGTATCGATGAGGTTCAGGGTGTAGGTTTCCCCGTCGTCGGCCTGATAGCGCAGGGTGACGGCCCGGGCCTTGATGGTAATGCCCCGCTCCCGCTCCAGCTCCATGGAGTCCAGCAGCTGGCTCTCCATCTCCCGGGCGGTGACGGCGTGGCACTCCTCGATCAGTCGGTCGGAAAGGGTGGACTTTCCGTGGTCAATATGGGCAATAATGGAAAAATTGCGGATATTTTCCTGTTTCATGTATGGTAAAACTCCTATTCAAGCAAAAACTATGAGCATCCTGGGTTATTTGTCCGTGGACTTTACCGCCAGCATCTTCTTCACCCGGCCGTTGGTGTTGTGCAGGATCTGCAGCAGGGACTGATACAGCGCCGGGTACTCCTTCTGAATGGTCTGGGGAGACAGCCCGGCCAGCGTGTCCGCCTGGTCCTTGTCCTCTGCCATGTTCAGCAGCTCCAGCTCCATGTCGCACTTGGCCCGGGCCATATTCGCGCTCACCGCGCCGCTGGAAAAGGCGGGGTCATCCAGCGCAAAAAAGCTCTTGAGGTTGTTGTGGTTTACGCTGTAAATGTCCCGAAATACCGTATACACCCCGCAGGACAGATAGTTGGACACATAAAGAATCAGCTCCCGGTTGCCCAGCCGGCCCAGCAGGCTGTAGATCAGGGAGATGGCGTTGACCAGCAGCTTTTTGTTCAGCTGGGCGGCGATGTTGCCCCGCAGGGAGTTGTCCTTGTGCTGGCTGTCGTCATACAACTCCTCGGTGTAGATAATGGCGCCGTCCTTGCTCATGGTCCGGCCCAGCAGATAGTCCGCAGAAACCCCGTAAAAATCACAGGCTTTCACTACAAAGGCCAGCCCCGGCTCCCGAATGCCGTTTTCATAGTGGGACAGCAGCGCCTGGCTGATGCCCAGCTCTGCCGCCGCAGCGCGCTGGCTGATGTGCTTTTCCTTCCGCAGCAGGGAAAGAATGCGGGAAAAATCAGTGCTCATGGGAATCCTCCATCTCTTTCTCTCTCTGGCAGGCGCTGCCGCACCTGTTCTTCATGAGACTTTTCTCTGATAATTTAACAGCAGGTATTATTATAGCGGCGGGAATACAACTTGTAAAGAAAAAAATCGCACCGGACTGGAATTTTCCTCCGGTGCGATGATATCAGTCATCTTTTTCAACCTGAACCCGGTCTGTTCCGTGGAGCTCGAACTCCACCATATACTCGTCGATGCGCCGGGTCAGCTCGTCATAGTTGTTGTCGTCAATGGGAACGTCGTTCATATCCCGGCGGGCCAGGTCCTCCGCCAGAATATCGAAAAAGACGGAATCCTCATAGTCTGCGATGGCCTCATGGATACCGCCGTTGACGAAGGCCCTGCTGGGCACCGCCTGGCCGTTCCATCGCTCCGTCAGCGTGGGCATCCCGTTTGTCTCCGCCTGGGAGAACAGCAGTGTTTCCACTTCATCGTAGTCCTGAAAGCGGTCGTTTCCCCGGGCGGAATTCAGCACCCAGTTGCCGATATAGACCATGTCCAGCAATCGCCGGTACTGTTTGGATGTCAGCTCAAGCTTCACAGCAGTTCCCCTCCTTGTCTGTTCTTTGCGGTAACTCCTAGTATATTGATTTTACCGCCTTTGTCAAATGGAATTCCTCCCCGTTTTCACCGGTATTTTGTGGGTTTTTCCCCTTGTTTTTGTGTCTGTTGTATTATATGATTACAGAGATCTCCCCCCTCCTCCGGAGCGGGGCTGCAGAAAGGAGCCTGCCAGTATGGACAACAGACCCATCGGTGTGTTCGATTCCGGCATGGGCGGACTGACCACAGTCCGTGAAATGGCAAAGCAGATGCCGAATGAAACGGTCATCTATTTCGGGGACACCGGCCGCGTCCCCTACGGTAGCCGTTCCCACGATACAATTGTAAAATATGCCCGGCAGGACGTGGCGTTCCTGCGGACCTTTGACCTGAAAGCCATCGTCATCGCCTGCGGCACCGTATCCAGCGCGGCGCTGTCTGAGATCTCCGCGGAACAGGATATTCCGGTGTTCGGCGTTGTGGGGCCCACCGCCCTGCGCGCCGCCGAGGTGACCCGCAACAACAGGATCGGCCTGATCGCCACAAAGGCCACCGTCGGCACCGGGGCCTATGAGCGGGTCATGCGCCACGCCAACCCCATGGCGGAAATCTACTCTCTTGCCTGCCCGCTGTTTGTGCCGCTGGTGGAAAACGGCCGCACCTGCCCCGGCGATGTGGTCATCGAAACGGTGGTCAAGGACTACCTGACCCCCATGAAGGAAGCCGGCGTGGACACGCTGGTGCTGGGCTGCACCCATTATCCCCTGCTCACTGAGGTCATCCAGAACTTTATGGGGCCCGAGGTCACGCTGCTGGACTCCGGCGCAGAGGTCGTCCGACAGGTCCGCTCCCGGCTTCACGCCAGCAATCAGGAGGCTGATCCTGACCGGAAGGGCTATTACCGCTGGTACGTCAGCGACTCCACCGAGAATTTCAGCGAACTGGCTTCCCGCTTCCTGGGCCGGCCCGTCACAGAACCGGTGTCGCAGGTGGCCATTGAACGGTACTAAGGCATCGCGGATGAACCCCATTATTTCCCCGCAAAAGAGGAGCAACTCATGTCAAAATTGACCAAAAACGTTATGATTTCCATCACCGGCCTCCAGGAGTACGAAAACGCCGAAACGGACGCCATCGAGCTGACCACTGCCGGCGCGCTGACAAAGATCCCCGGGGGCTACCAGCTGTCCTATGAGGAGAGCGCCCTGACCGGTATGGAGGGGACCCTCACCAGCTTTGAGATTTCTCCCAACCGGGTGGTGCTCACCCGCACCGGCCAGCTGAACTCCGAAATGGTCTTTGAGAAGGGCGTGCGCCACCTGTCCCTGTACAGCACCCCCATGGGCAGCCTTGAGGTGGGCGTCGCCGCGCGGAAGGTGCACTCTACCATCAACGACCAGGGCGGAGAGCTTGTGATCAACTACGCCATTGACATCGACCATCAGCTGGCCGGGGAGAACTCCTTCTCCCTGAAGGTTCGGGAGGCCAGAATTTCACAGTAACCGGAAGGGAGGGCGTTCTGCGTCCTCCCCTTTGCAATTTGAGGTATGTATGCATCCCCTGCTTCTCTGCGCCTGCACGCAGGCTGACAACTGCATCACCGCCGCCCTGGGCCGCCCCTGTCCGGCCCCCAGCCGCCTGTCCTCCCGGGGCACCGTGGCCAATCCCGCCCCCCGGGCGCTCCATCTGGACGGAGCCGCCCTTGCCGGACAGCTCTCCCTGTCGGGCAGCTGGTTTGACAGCGTCTGGGAGGAAGGGGGGTTTCTGAACTTTACCCTGTCCCGACAGTGGTATCAGGCCGCTGTGGAGCAGCCCCCTGGGCCGGAGGCTTTCCCGGACCGTTTCCCTGTTTTTTCCCATGATCCGGTGAACATTTCCGCCTTTGACTGGCTGTTTCTCTGGGCGCTGAGGGGCAGGGCTCCCGCCCCGGACCTGGCGGCCCGGCAGGACGCCGCAAATGCCGGATGGCTGGTGCGCTACACCTTCCGGCGGCTGGATATGCTGGAGCAGCGTGCCTCCCACTGTCTCCGGTGGACTCCGTCGGAGCGGTCCCTGATGGAGACGCTGGCACAGTTTGACCCCTCAGCCCCTCCCCGACGGCAGGCAGATTACCTGGTTGGGCTGTCGAAGCGGATTTGGGATATCGGCCCCCGGCGGCTGCCCGGACTGCTCAGCCGTCACGCCCGGGGGGTGCTGGCCGCCGGATGCGCCTGCGTGATGGGCAGCGCTGATTTACAGAAAATTCACCCACATGGGGCGAAATTGTAGTATACTGAAAGGTGGTGTATGGTCCAATCATGCGACTGTTTCAGGGGAGTCATACTCCCCGTCCTCCATACACCAAACCCCCGTTTTATTGTGAACTGTTTTCAGAATTGAGGAACCTGTTATGGCATTAAAAGTGTTAATTGTGGAAGACGACCCCAACATCTCCCAGCTCCTCCAGCTGTATCTGGAAAAGGAGGGCTATGAAACCTGCGCCGCAGCCGACGGCGGAAAGGGCGTCTCCCTGTTCCAGGAGCAAGCCCCCAATCTGGTGCTGCTGGACATCATGCTGCCGGTGATGGACGGCTGGGCCGTGTGCAAAAAAATCCGGGAGAGCTCCAACGTGCCCATTATCATGATGACCGCCAAGGGCGAGACCATGGACAAGGTCAACGGACTGGAAATGGGGGCGGACGACTACATTGTCAAGCCCTTCGAGATGAAGGAAGTGCTGGCCCGCATCCACGCGGTGCTGCGCCGCTACGATTCCGGAGAGGTTCCGGAGAAGAAGCTGGCCTTTGACAAGCTGGTCATCAACATGGACTCCTACGAGCTGCTGGTAGACGGCAAGCGGGTGGACACGCCCCCCAAGGAGATGGAGCTGCTGTTCCATCTGGCCTCCTTCCCCAACCGGGTGTTTACCCGGAACCAGCTGCTGGACGAGGTCTGGGGCTTTGACTACTTTGGAGACAGCCGCACGGTGGACGTGCACATCAAGCGCCTGCGGGAAAAGCTGGAGGGCGTCTCCGACAAGTGGAGCCTGAAGACCGTCTGGGGCGTGGGCTACAAATTTGAACTGCTGAGCTGAGAGGCGCAGTATGAAAAAGAGCCGAACTTATTCGATTTATCAGCGGCACTTCATGCTGACCGCCGGCCTGATTCTCATCGCGTTTATCATGCTGGGCGTGGCCTTTCTGGCCAGCACCTACACCTATGCCATTCGGGAGAAGAAGGGCACCCTGGAAACCGATGCGGTTCAGATCGCCAAGGTTGCCAGCCTGTTTCTGGATCAAAACCCTGATTTCCAGACGGGCGACCCCCAGTTCCGGGACCTGATGGCGTACATTGCGGACAATCCCGACGCGGATGTGCTGCTCTGCGGCCAGGACGGCACCGTCCAATACTGCTTCAAAGGGGATCACAGCGACGAGGGCAGCTGCGAGGGCCGAGCCATTGACCCGAGTGTGCTCTCTCAGATTGCCAGCGGAAACCATTACCAGGCCATGTCGGATCTGGGCATCTATGAGGGAAAAAAGTTTGCAGTTGGCACGCCGGTGACGGGGAATCAGCAGCCGGTGGGCTATGTCTTTATCACCGCCAGCGTGGAAAACCTCACCGGAATGTGGCGCAGCTTCGGCATCCTGTTTCTGCTCAGCGCGGTGGCCGTGCTGCTCATCGCCTTCCTGTCCAGCTACATCACCACACGCCAGCAGGTGCGCCCCCTGCACGAGCTCACTGACACCATCAAGCGCTTCGGCATGGGAGAATATGACCTGCGGGCCAGAGAGTACGACAGCATTGAGGAGATCAGCCAGCTGGCCACCGCCTTTAACACCATGGCGGACTCCATCGCCTGTGCGGAGCAGCGGCGGCAGGAGTTTGTGGCCAATATCTCCCACGAGCTGAAAACCCCCATGACCACCATTTCCGGCTTCACCGACGGAATTCTGGACGGCACCATTCCGCCGGAGCGGCAGCGGGAATCCCTGATGGTGATCTCCGACGAGACCCGCCGGCTCAGCCGCCTGGTGCGGAAAATGCTGGATATGAGCCGGCTGGCCGCCCGGGAGCACGAGGTGGTTGTGCAAAGCCAGTTCAGCATCACGGAGACCTTTGCCCAGGTGCTCATCAGCCTGGAGAGGAAGATCACCAGCCGGAATCTGGATGTGGACGCCCGCTTCCCGGACAACGACCTGCTGGTCTGGGGGGACCCGGACGGCATCACCCAGGTGTGCTACAACCTGATGGACAACGCCATCAAGTTCGCCCGCCCCGGCACCGCCATCGGGGTCTCCATCGTGCCAAAGGGCACCAAAGCGTGGATTTCCGTCCGAAACACCGGAGAGACCATCCCGCCGGAGGAGCTTGGCATGATCTTTGACCGCTTCCACAAGAGCGACCGCTCCCGGAGCCTGGACAAGGAGGGCGTGGGCCTGGGCCTGTACATCGTCAAGACCATTCTGAACAACCACAAAGAGGATATCACGGTCACCAGTGAAAACGGCGTAACGGAGTTTCAGTTTACGCTGACGCTGGCGGAGTAACCCAGAGCGTCCCAACATCCCCCGCTGTTCTTTCGGAGCAGCGGGGAATGTTTTCCCTTTTGACAAAGAATTTCTCCGTAAATGGACTCTGTCCCTTGCAACCGGCCAAAAAATGGCATATAATGATGTTTACTGCGTTTTATTTTGAGACAAGGCGCTGAAATTCTGCAGCCGCTTCCATTCGGCGGCCCAAGGAGAGGATAATTATGGCAGAAAAGTTTTATATCACAACCCCGATTTACTACCCGTCCAGCAAGCTGCACATCGGCCACACCTATTGCACCGTGGCCACCGACGTCATGGCCCGCTACAAGCGCATGACCGGCTGCGACGTGATGTTCCTGACCGGCACCGATGAGCACGGCCAGAAGATCGAGACCAAGGCCAAGGAGGCCGGCATCACCCCCCAGCAGTTTGTGGACAACGTGGTCATCGCCCCCGGCGGCATTACCGATATGTGGAAGCTGATGAACATCTCCAACGACCGGTTCATCCGCACCACCGACGACTACCATGTGAAGAGCATCCAGAAGATCTTCAAGAAGATGTACGACAAGGGCGACATCTACAAGGGCGCCTACAAGGGCAAGTACTGCGTGCCCTGCGAGTCCTTCTGGACCGAGAGCCAGCTGGTGGACGGCAAGTGCCCCGACTGCGGCCG
>CAMNOL010000084.1 GCA_946546815.1 uncultured Oscillospiraceae bacterium | reverse complement strand
AGTCCTTCTGGACCGAGAGCCAGCTGGTGGACGGCAAGTGCCCCGACTGCGGCCGCCCCGTTCAAGACGCCGAGGAGGAGGCCTACTTCTTCCGTCTGAGCAAGTACCAGAAGCAGATCGAGGACCTGCTGTCCAACACCGATTTTCTGGAGCCTGCCAGCCGGGTCAACGAGATGCTGAACAATTTCGTCAAGCCCGGCCTGCAGGACCTGTGCGTCTCCCGCACCAGCTTCACCTGGGGCATTCCTGTGGACTTTGACCCGGGTCACGTGGTCTATGTGTGGGTGGACGCCCTGTTCAACTACACCACCGCCCTGGGCTTTCTCAACGACAAGTACCACGACTACGAGAAGTACTGGCCCGCTGACGTCCACTTTGTGGGCAAGGAAATCGTCCGCTTCCACTCCATCATCTGGCCCGCCATGCTGATGAGCATGGAGATGCCCCTGCCCAAGAAGGTGTACGGCCACGGCTGGCTGCTGCTGGACGGCGGCAAGATCTCCAAGAGCAAGGAAAACACCACCGTCAACGTCATTGACCCGGTGATTCTGGCCCAGCGCTACGGCGTGGACGCCCTGCGTTACTACCTGATGCGGGAGTTCCCCTTCGGCTCCGACGGCAACTTCTCCAACGAGCTGCTCATCAACCGCATCAACATCGACCTGGCCAACGACCTGGGCAACCTGGTCAGCCGCACCACCGCCATGGTGGGCAAGTACTTCGGCGGCCAGCTGCCCCATGAGCAGACCGAGGACCCGGAAAAGGACGCCGAGCTCATCGCCATGGCCTCCGGCCTCAAGGCAAAGTATCAGGACCTGATGGAGCATTACACCTTCCAGACCGCACTGGTGGAGGTGTTCAAGGTCATCGACCGGGCCAACAAGTATATCGACGAGAACGCCCCCTGGGTGCTGGCCCGCTCCGAAGAGACCAAGCCCCGTCTGGCCCGGGTCATGTACAACCTGCTGGAGACCATCCGCATCTGCAACATCCTGCTGACCCCCTTCATGCCCGACACCGTGGCAGAGATCGCCAAGCAGATCGGCTCTGACAAGAACTGCTGGGAGGATCTCTCCTGGGGCCTGCTCAGCGCCGACGCTCAGGTCACCAAGGGCAAGAACCTGTTCCCCCGCATTGACCTGAAGAAGGAGCTGGAGGAGCTGGCCAAGATCGAGGAGGCCCGCAAGGCCGAGGAAGCCCGCAAGAGCCTGCCCGCCGTGGAGGTGGAGCCTCAGCAGGCAGAGAACGTGGACTTCGACACCTTCTGCAAGAGCGACTTCCGGGCCGTGAAGGTCAAGGACTGCCAGAGCGTGAAGAAGAGCAAGAAGCTGCTGCGCTTTACGCTGGACGACGGCACCGGCACCGACCGCCAGATCCTCTCCGGCATCGCCGCCTACTACAAGCCCGAGGAGCTGGTGGGCAAGACCCTGGTGGCCATTGTCAACCTGCCCCCCAGAAAGATGATGGGCCTGGAGTCCTGCGGTATGCTGATCTCCGCTGTGCACAAGGAGTACGGTGAGGAGAAGCTGAACCTGCTGATGGTCAGCGACGAAATCCCCGCCGGCGCCAAGCTGTGCTGATTGCTTCTTTGTCATTTTAAAAAAATTGCGCCCTGCCAGCCGGCAGGGCGCTTTTCCATTTGACAGGGTTATTTCCCGGATTCTTCTTCTTTGACGAACTTCTCAAGGTCCTTGACCAGGGTGCCGCCCAGCATCCACATGATGATGGCGTTGGGAACGATCATCAGCGCGTTGAGCACGTCGGACACGTTCCAGGCCAGCTCAAAGGCGGAGATGCAGCCGATGAAGGCCATAGCGGAAAAGACAATGCGGTAAATCATCGTCGCGCTGGTGGAGGAAGTCAGGTACTCCAGCGCCTTTTCCCCGTAGTACTCCCAGCCCAGAATGGTGGAGAAGGCGAACAGCGCCAGCGCAATGGCCACCAGCCAGCCCCCTGCCGGGCCGAGAACGGACTTGAAGGCGGCGATGGTCAGGGAGGCTCCGGTCAGATTGGGGGTGCCGTCAGCGGCAAAGGTGATGTCGTTGGTCACGCCGGAGGTCAGAATGGCCAGGCCGGTGATGGAGCACACCACCATGGTGTCCCAGAAGGTGCCGGTCTCGCTGATGAGGCCCTGCTTGATGTAGTGGTCCGTGGTGGCGGAAGCGGCGGAGATGGCTGCGGAGCCCATGCCCGCCTCGTTGGAGAAGCAGCCCCGGGCGACGCCCTTGCTCATGGCCTGGAACATGGTGGCCACCACCGTACCGGCGACGCCGCCGCCCACTGCCTTGACGGAAAAGGCCATGCGGAACATATCCACCAGCGCGCCGGGAACAGCGGTGATATTGCACAGGATGATAATCAGGCCGCCGACAAAGTAGAACACCGCCATAAAGGGAACCACCAGGGAGGACACCTTGGAGATGCTCTGCAGACCGCCAAGCACAATGGCCAGCACCGCAAAGCCGACGACAAATGCGACGACCATCTTCGGCACACCGCAGACGTTCTGGAATGCGGTGGAAATGGAGTTGCCCTGGGTCAGGTTGCCGATACCGAAGGAGGCAACCACTGCGAAAAACGCAAACAGCACGCCCAGCAGCTTGCCCAGCCCCTTGAATCTGTCGCCGTACACCGCCGGAATGCCGTACTCCGCCGCCACCATGGGGCCGCCCAGCATCTCATTCTTGTCGTTGGTGATGCGGTACTTCACCGCCAGGGTGCACTCCACAAACTTAGAACTGATGCCGAAGGCTGCGGAAATCCACATCCACACCAGCGCACCAGGGCCGCCGGAGGCGATGGCGGAGGCCACGCCGGCAATGTTGCCGGTGCCGATGGTGGCCGCCAGGGCGGTGCAAAGACTGGCAAAGGGGGACACGTCGCCGTCTCCCTGATGGGTCTGCCGGGCCTCCTTGCTCAGCGTGGAGCTGATGGCATAGGGCAGACTGCGCCAGCACAGGAACTTTGTGCGCAGCGTCAGAAACACGCCGGTGCCCACCAGGATGGTCAGCATAATCGGTCCCCAGACAACGCCCTGAATGGTTTGGATCAGCTTGGAAAACTGTTCTAACATGAAAATGCTCCTTTCCCTCTCTCTGATTCTCCTGCTTCTTCTCTTTCCTCCGGAAAACCAGCAGAATCCTTTTCTTCTGCCATGCCGCTTTTCTCGGCCCTTCCCGGACCTATTCGGTCCCGGCTCAGTCTATGCGCCGCCTGCGCCGAATCATGCACCGTCCCCACAGCCCATGGGATGCCGGGTTTCTGCACGGACCAGCCCCTCGAAATGCAGAACGTTCGCCCTTTGCCCGTTCCGCTGATTTTCCCATTATTCACAACGCCGTTGAAAACAACCGGTCAAGGGGGCTATTTTCCCTTCTCTCCCCTTCGGAGGCCAACGTGTGTGAATACCGTCATTATAAAACACGCTCTTCACTTTTGCAAGTTAAATTGAACAACTTGCACTTTTTTCAGGAAAATTCACTTTTGCCCTTGCGTATCCCGGGGAAATCAGTTAGAATAGAAAGGCAATTTGCCGATTCAGAGGACTAAAGTCCCACTGATCCATATAAGGGAGCTTCATCTATGAAAAAAGTACCGTTTGTCACCAAGGACCAGCTGGAGGAAATCTGCCAGACTTACCCCACCCCCTTCCACCTCTACGACGAGGCGGGCATCCGGGCCACTGCCCGGGCCGTGAACAAGGCCTTTTCCTGGAATGAAGGCTTTAAGGAGTATTTCGCCGTCAAGGCCACTCCTACCCCTCAGATTCTGAACATCCTCCGGGAAGAGGGCTGCGGAGTGGACTGCTCCTCCCTGACCGAGCTGATGATGAGCGAACGCTGCGGCTTCTCCGGACAGGAAATTATGTTCTCCGCCAATGAAACCCCCGCCGAAGAGTACGTCAAGGCCGCGGAGCTGGGCGCCATCATCAACCTGGATGACATCACCCACATTGACTTCCTGAAGGAGACCATCGGCTGCATCCCAGAGACCATCTCCTGCCGCTACAACCCCGGCGGCGTGTACCAGCTGGGAGAGAGCAAAGAGGGCTTCCAGGTCATGGACAACCCCGCCGATGCCAAGTACGGCATGACCCGGGAGCAGCTGTTTGAGGCCTTTCGACGTCTGAAAGAAATGGGGGCAAAATACTTCGGAATTCACTCCTTCCTGGCCTCCAACACCATTTCCAACGACTATTATCCCGATCTGGCGGGGCGGCTCTTTGAGCTGGCGGTGGAGCTGAAAAACGAGACCGGCGCAGACATCCGCTTTATCAACCTGTCCGGCGGCGTGGGCGTGGACTACCGCCCGGAGCAGGCCGCCAACAACATCTCCGCCATCGGCGGCGGCGTGCGGCAGAAGTATGAGGAAATTCTGGTTCCTGCGGGCATGGGCAACGTGAGCCTGTACACGGAAATGGGCCGCTATATGCTGGCCCCCCACGGCCATCTGGTCACCCGGGCCATTCACGAGAAGCACATTTACAAGGAGTACATCGGCGTGGACGCCTGCGCCGCCAACCTGATGCGTCCCGCCATTTACGGGGCTTACCACCACATCACCGTCATGGGCAAGGAGCATCAGCCCTGCGACCACAAATACGATGTGGTGGGCTCCCTGTGCGAAAACTGCGACAAATTTGCGGTGGACCGGATGCTGCCCAAGATTGACCGGGGGGATTTGCTGGTCATCCACGACACCGGCGCCCACGGCTTCGCCATGGGCTACAACTACAACGGCCGCCTGCGCTCTGCGGAGCTGCTGCTGCAGGAGGACGGCAAGGTGCGTATGATGCGCCGTGCAGAGACCCCGGAGGACTACTTCGCCACCCTCATCTGGGACGAACAGGACGCCCCGGCCCACTGACCTGTTGTTGGGGCGCTGCCCCAAACCCTGCCGGGCGCTGCCCGGACCCGCTCAGGGGGCTTTGGAAAGCCCCCTGAGAACCCGAAACTTTCCATCGCTTCGCCCCGCCGGCGGCCTGTCTGAAGCAAAACGGGCAACGTCTTTGGGCCGCCGGGGGACTGTAAAATGAGAATTGTTTTTGCGTAAGGGTTGAGCTTGCTCGGCCCTTTTGTTTTTATCCTCAGTTTTGATGCCGAGTAGAGTATATTGTGCGCCACTCCGCCCGACAGAAGGTCAAGTATAAAAATTATTATGTAAATTATACTTGACACAGTGTCGCCTCTGTGCTATGCTTCAGATAACAAAGAGCACGGAGGTGCATGAACATGAAAACAATGCTTCTCAAATCCATTGAAGTGATTGATCAGTCCGACAACGTGACACTGGTACCCAACCTGAGGATGCTGGCGGGCATCGGAGTCGGCATCATCATCGGCGTGGGAATTCTCGCTCTCGTGGCCTACAGCCGTCGAAACGAGGGCGGGCTGTTCTCCAAATATGACGAGCGGCAGAAAGTCGCTCAGGGGCTGGCCTATCGGAACGGCTTCTGGACAGTGGTGGTTTTGCTGTGTGGGTGGTACATTCTGGACCTGTGTGACCTCTGGCTGCCCACGGGCCGGAATCTCACCATTCTGCTCATCATGCTCACTGGTGTGCTGGTGTATGTGGTCAGCTGCATCATGATGGATGCCTACATCGGCCTCAACGACAACCGGAAACGGACTGCGATTTCTCTGTCGGTTCTGACTGTCTCGAATCTGGGCCTGGGCTTTGCAAACCGGGCGGCGGGCAGCTCCACCTTCGTCATGAACCTGCTGGTGGGCTGTATGACCCTTGTGGTGCTGGCCGCCATCGGAATCAAGGCTCTGCTGGAGCGCCGGAACGGAGGGGAGGAGGAATGAAGAATCTCCGTATGAAGTCCGCCCGGGCGGCAAAGGATTTGTCCCAGCAGGCGCTGGCGGAGCTGGTGGGGGTCTCCCGCCAGACCATCAACAGCATTGAGAAGGGGGACTACAACCCCACCATCAGGCTGTGCCTTGCCATCTGCCGGGCGCTGGACAAAACCCTGGACGAGCTGTTCTGGGAAGAGACAGACCAGCCCTGACCCCCATTCGATAACCATGAAACAGAAAAAACGCCTGTCCGGTTTCGCTCCGGGCAGGCGAATTTTTTACCTGTTTTCCGCAAAATAGTCTCTTGTCTGCTGTGCGTTGTGCATGACCTCTTCCGTCAGCGCCTCCACGGTGGGGAACTTTTTCTCCCCCCTCAGGTGGCGGAAAAAGGCCACTCTCAGGGTTTTCCCGTAGAGATTTCCGGAATAGTCCAACAGGAAGGCCTCCAGATTGGGGGTGTCCGCCTGCTCCACCGTGGGCCGCACGCCGACGTTGGCAACAGCAATGTGGGCTTCGCCCTCTACATATACCTTAGTGGCGTACACGCCGAAAGCAGGGACCAGAATATCGGGTTGGAAACGCAGGTTCACCGTGGGAAAGCCCAGCGTGTGGCCCAGATGCTTCCCCTCCCCCACCTGATCGGAGATCATGTGGGGATGTCCCAGGTACCGCTCCGCCTGTTCCATCTCTCCGGCGGCGATGAGCTCCCGGATCAGAGTGGAATGGACCTCTCTGCCCTCAATCGCCACCATACCAACGATCTGGCAGCCGATGCCCAGCTCCGCGCACTTCTCCTGCAGGCGGGCTGCGTTGCCTTCTCCCCGGTCACCAAACCGGAAATCACGGCCGGCCACCACAAAGACTGCGCCCAGCTCTCCCACAAGGTAGTCGGTGATAAAGTCCTCCCAGGGCTGGTGCATCATGGTTTGATCAAAATGGGCCAGGATCACATCCTCCATGCCGTAAAGGTGTTTCATCATCCAAACCCGGTCGGCTGCGGTGTTCAGCAGGGGGAGGGATTTCCCGGTGATCACCGCGCTGGGGTGAACGTCAAAGGTCATCACCGACGCAGCTGCGTGAAGCTCCTCTGCCCGCTCCTTTACAATCCGGAGCAGCGCCCCGTGGCCCAGGTGGACCCCGTCAAAAAAGCCGAGGGCAATGACCCTCCGTT
>CAMNOL010000083.1 GCA_946546815.1 uncultured Oscillospiraceae bacterium | reverse complement strand
AGGAGGACCCCACCTTCAAGACCTACACCGACGAAGAGACCGGTCAGACCATCATCGCCGGCATGGGCGAGCTGCACCTGCAGATCATTGTCGACCGCCTGCTGCGTGAGTTCAAGGTGGAAGCCAACGTCGGCGCGCCTCAGGTCGCCTACAAGGAGACCGTCCGCAAGAAGGCCGATCAGGACACCAAGTACAAGCGCCAGTCCGGCGGCTCCGGTCAGTATGGTCACGTCAAGATCATCCTGGAGCCCAACGAGTCCGGCAAGGGCTACGAGTTCGTCAACGCCGTCGTGGGCGGCGCCATCCCCAAGGAGTTCATCCCCGCAGTCGACGCCGGTATTCAGGGCGCCCTGCAGGCCGGTGTGCTGGCTGGCTATCCCGTCGTGGACGTGAAGGTCACCCTGTACGACGGCTCCTATCACGAGGTCGACTCCTCCGAAATGGCATTTAAGATCGCCGGTTCCATGGCCTTCAAGGAGGCCATGCGCAAGGCCGATCCCGTGCTGATGGAGCCCATTATGAAGGTCTCCGTCACCGTGCCCGACGACTATATGGGCGATGTCATCGGCGACATCACCGCCCGCCGCGGCAACATCCTGGGTATGGAGCCCCGCTCCGGTGCCACCCAGATCGACGCCCACGTGCCGCTGAGCAACATGTTCGGCTACGCCACTGACCTGCGCTCCCGCACTCAGGGCCGCGGCCAGTACACCATGGAGCCCAGCCACTACGAGGAGATTCCCAAGAATATTGCCGCCGAGCTGATTTCGGACCGCAGTAAGAAGGGTTGATTTCTCTGATTTTTCGCTAAAAAGCCTATTGCATTTTACGGAATTGTAAGATACAATAGGCAATAGCGAGTTTCAATACGCTTTAATTTCTCTACAGACAAGTTTTAGGAGGAAAATGAAATGGCAAAACAGAAGTTTGACCGTTCTAAGCCCCATGTCAACATCGGCACCATCGGCCACGTTGACCACGGCAAGACCACTCTGACCGCTGCTATCACCAAGTATCTGGCCTTCTCCGGCAAGGCTAACTACACTGATTACGCCTCTATCGATAAGGCTCCCGAAGAGAAGGAGCGCGGCATCACCATCAACACCGCTCACGTTGAGTACGAGACCGAGAAGCGTCACTATGCTCACGTGGACTGCCCGGGCCATGCTGACTATATCAAGAACATGATCACCGGTGCTGCTCAGATGGACGGCGCTATCCTGGTTATCGCTGCTACCGACGGCGTTATGGCTCAGACCCGCGAGCACCTGCTGCTGTCCCGTCAGGTCGGCGTGCCCTACATCGTCGTGTTCCTGAACAAGTGCGATCAGGTCGACGACGAGGAGCTGCTGGAGCTGGTCGAGATGGAAGTCCGTGAGACCCTGGACTTCTACGAGTTCCCCGGCGACGACACCCCCATCATCAAGGGCTCCGCTCTGAACGCTCTGATCTCCGACTCCACCGACCCCAACGCGCCCGAGTATGCCTGCATCAAGGAGCTGATGGACGCTGTTGACGAGTATATCCCCACTCCCGACCGCAAGGAGGATCAGCCCTTCCTGATGCCCGTCGAGGACGTCTTCACCATCACCGGCCGCGGCACCGTTGCCACTGGTCGTGTTGAGCGCGGCGTCGTCAAGATGGGCGAGCCCGTCGACATCGTCGGCCTGGAAGAGGAGAAGAAGACTTCCGTCGTTACTGGTCTGGAAATGTTCCGCAAGATGCTGGACTTCGCTCAGGCTGGCGACAACGTCGGCGTCCTGCTGCGCGGCATCGCTCGTACCGACATCGAGCGCGGCCAGGTTCTGTGCAAGCCCGGCTCCATCCATCCTCACACCAAGTTCAAGGGCCAGGTTTACGTCCTGAAGAAGGAAGAGGGCGGCCGTCATACTCCCTTCTTCAACAACTATCGTCCTCAGTTCTACTTCCGTACCACCGACGTCACCGGCATCATCACTCTGCCCGAAGGCACTGAGATGTGCATGCCCGGCGATAACGTCGACATGGACGTTGAGCTGATCACCCCCATCGCTATCGAGAAGGGCCTGCGCTTCGCTATCCGTGAGGGCGGCCGTACCGTCGGTTCCGGTGTTGTCATCGAGATCAACGAGTAATTTGTTCTTCTGAATGAAGGTTCAAGGGGACCGGTTCGCCGGTCCCCTTTTTCCATACTACGTCCGATCAGAACAGGAGGTATTCTACATGATTTTTCTCACTGGAACCAATGTGACCGACAATGTCGCAGAGGGTGTTGTTGAGGCAACTCAGACCACCACAGAGGTGGTGCAGGAGGTTACCCATCGGATTGTGCCCACTTTCCTGCAGGGCTATGTGGATAAGGCCATCAGCGCCGCCATCGTCGCCATCATCACCTTCATTATCGCCAAGCTGGTGCTGGGTGCCATCAACCATATGATGGAGCGCATGAACGTGGAGATGACGCTGAAGAAGTTCGTCCGCAATGTGTCCCGCTTTGTGGTCTATTTCCTGATGATTCTGATCATCGCCGGCGCGCTGGGCATCAACACCAGCTCCGTTGTGGCACTGGCCTCCGTTCTGTCCGCGGCCTTTGCTTTGGCTGCGCAGGGCGCCCTGGGCAACCTGTTCGGCGGCATCCTGCTGCTCATCACCAAGCCCTTCCTGGTGGGGGACTACGTCATCGCCGGCGGCGTGGAGGGCACCGTGCTGGAGATCGGCCTGCTGAGCACCCGCATGAACACCCTGGACAACAAGCGGGTCAGCGTGCCCAACGGCACCATCGCCTCCGCCACCATCACCAACTGCTCCACCGAGGGCAAGCGCAGAGTGGACATCAACGTCACTGCTTCCTACGATTCCCCTGTTCCCCAGGTGAAAAAGGCCATTTTTCAGGCCATCGACGCGACCCCCGATGTGCTCAGCGAGCCGGTTGCGCCCTTTGCCCGGGTTTCCGGCTACGGCGAGAGCAGCATCCAGTACACTATCCGCGTCTGGTGCGAGAACGCCAAGTACTGGGATGTGTACTTTGACCTGATGGAGAATCTGAAGGTCTACTTCGACAAGAACGGTGTGGAGATGACCTACAACCACCTGAACGTTCATATGATGAAGGACTGATCCTTCCACAAACCTGAAAGGGGCGGAGTATTCCGCCCCTTTTTTGCACTTATTTTTTGGAATTGGACGGGTCAGAGGAGGCCTCCCGACGCGGATCATCCGGGAAACACCAGGCTGCGCATGAACCCGTCCAGGGCGGCGGTGCGCACGTCCCCTCCGATGATCTGCCCCTGGTACACCAGCAGGTCCAGCAGCACCGGACAGTCCGAATCCGGGTAATTGGTCACCCGATAGCAGTACCGGGTCACGGTCTGCCCGGCGTAGGGGGCCAGATCGAACCCGTTTTCCTTCTGCAGGGCCAGATAGCTGTCGTAGGAGGGGCCGAAGGAGGCGGGCAGCGCCACCTGGTCATCGGTTTCGCCCTCCTCCACCTCCCAGCCCAGGGAGAGGATGTAGGCCAGACGGGCCTGGGGCGTGCTGCCGTCAGGGCTGGCCAGCGCCGGCTCCGCGGAGCCGATTTGCCCCGCCGCGGCGCAGAGCAGCAGGGACAGCCCCAGCGCTGCCACAGTGAACACCTTGCGCCAGAGGTTTTCCAACGGGTGATGATTCATAAAACTCCCCCTTTTGAGAACTGCCGCCGGTTCCGCGGCGGATGACCGGGCGGCGTGCTCGGTGCACCCACAGTCTATGAGGGAACCTTCTTGTCCTATTCAGCAAAAATAAAGCCGATTTGCGCGCTCATTTGCCTTTCTCTTGACATTTGACAGATTTTTCTTACAATAAAGATAAAGTGAAACGGGCTGACCTCACGGCTCCCGCAACGGGGCACGGTGGCTCGGCAGCTCCAAAGGAACAGGGAAAGGGGGAAGGCCTGTGAAGGATACCATCAAGCGTCTGGATGTGCCCAGCGTTGCGCTGAACGCGGAGCAGCTCCAGCGCCTGGCCAGACTGGTGGCACAGTACCAGTACTTTGAGGGCATCGTGCTCAAGGCCTTGTCCTGCGACGTTCCCTTCTACGGCATGGCGCTGACGCTGATGCTGAAGAACTTCCGCCGACCTGTGGTGCTCTTCTGTCAGGAGGACCAGGAGGAAGAGGCGGTGCGCTGGGCGGAAAAAGAGGTCAGCGGCGTGTTTGCCCTGGGCAGCGACGGCCTTGACCTGGCCTGCCGCACCACCTGCTCCTCCCAGGGGCGGGTTTTCAGCCCTTTTTTTCCGCCGGTGGGCCGCACAGACGGCTGGACCCATGAGTTTCTCCACCACCTGCTGCCCCCTGCGGAGCCGGACCCCTTCCTGCTGTGCGACGCGCTGAACAACAACGTGGCCCAGGTGTTCCCCGGGGACCGGATGTCAGACCGGGAGGATCTGTTGGGGCGCAGCGGCGTGCTCATCATTCTCAACCGCTTCCGCACAGACCGGAGCTGGCTGCTGGAGGAGCAGCGCAGTGCGCTGACCCGCCTGCGCCGAAAGAAGATCCCGGTTGTGGTGGTGGGACTGCCTGCGGAGTTGGAGGATCCACAGACCCGCCGCCAGCTGCTGATGTCCGGGGTGATTCCGGCGGGGGACATGACCCGGGAGGCGGCGCTGGTGAAGCTCATGTGGACCCTGGCCCGCACCGGCTCCATCAACGGCGTGCGGATGTACTTTTCCCTGAGCTTCGGCGGCGAGGTCACCCAGACGGAGCCTCTGGATCTTTAAGGAATCAATCAGGTGAAAATGTGGAATATTCGGACAAATTGTGTCAGATAAGTGAACATTCATAGATAAAAAACAACGTCAAGGAGGAGACAACATGAAACCATATGCCTTTGGTGTGGACATCGGCGGCACCACCGTCAAAATCGGTCTGTTTACCACAGACGGCGAGCTGAAGGAGAAGTGGGAGATTCCCACCCGGACGGAGAACGGCGGCGAGAATGTGCTGCCCGACATCGCCCGGTCCATCACCCTGCACCTGGAGGAGAAGGGCATCACCGCTGACCAGGTGGAGGGCATCGGCGTGGGCGTTCCCGGCCCGGTGGGCGCTGATTTCACCGTGTACAAGTGTGTGAACCTGGGCTGGGGCGTGTTCAACGTCAAGGAGCGTATGAACGAGCTGCTGCCGGAGATTCCCAACGTGGCGGCGGGCAACGACGCCAATGTGGCGGCTCTGGGCGAGCTGTGGCAGGGCGGCGGCAAGGGCCACAAGAGCGCGGTGATGTTCACCCTGGGCACCGGTGTCGGCGGCGGCGTGGTCATGAATAACCAGATCATCGCCGGAACCAACGGCGGCGCCGGCGAGGTGGGCCATATGACCGTCAACCCCCAGGAGACCGTACAGTGCAGCTGCGGCAAGTACGGCTGCCTGGAGCAGTACGCCTCCGCCAACGGCATCGTGCGCATGGCAAAGGTCATGCTGGCAGACAGCGACAAGCCCTCCAAGCTCCGGGAGATGGAGACCTTCAACTCCAAGGACATCTGCGACCTGGCCCGGGAGGGGGAGGAAATGGCGCTGGAGATCCTGGACTGCTGCGGCGACTACCTGGGCCGGGCCATGAGCTATGTGTCCTGCACCATCGACCCTGACATCTACATCATCGGCGGCGGCATGAGCCGGGCCGGCGCCATCGTCACCAATTCCATTCTGAAGTACTATCAGAAGTACGCCTTCCATGTGTCCGCCGGCACCGGCGTGGCTGTGGCGAAGTTGGGCAACGACGCAGGAATGTACGGCTGCGTGAAAATGATCCTCTCCGAGTAAAACAATCAACAAAAAAGGAACGGTATTCTGCGCGATACCGTTCCTTTCTGCATTTCTGTGAGGAAAAAACGCTCAGGTGCGAGTGCGCCTGAGCGTTGCAATTTGTTATACGTTATACATCAGATCGCCGTAGGAGGGCACCGGCCAGAAGTCGCTGTCCACCACCATTTCCAGCTGGTCGATGGGGGCGCGCAGGGCGTCCATGGCGGGAATCACCACGTGGCAGTAGGTCTGGGCCATTTTCCGCACGTCCTCAATGGCGTCGGTGTCCCGGTAGACCTCCTTCAGGTGGTTCAGCGCGTCCTGGGCCTTGCGGAGCAGGTAGGAGATCTCGGTGAGGATCTCCCGCTGGACGGAGGCGTCCATGCCCACGTTCTCCAGAGAGGCCACGGAGTCGGCCAGGTTGTTGGCATAGGAGATGACGGAGGGGATGTACTGCTTGCCCGCCATGTGGATCATCACCCGGGACTCCACCGCGATTTTCTTGGAGTAGACCTCGTAGCGGATCTCCTCCCGGCTGGCCAGCTCGGTGCGGTTGAACACGCCGAACTTCTCATAGGTGGCCACGGTGTCCTCGCTGGTCAGGGCGGAGATGGCGTCCACCGTGGAGCGGATGATGGGCAGGCCCCGTCGCTCCGCCTCCGCCACCCAGGCGTCGGAATAGCCGTCGCCGTTGAAGATGACCCGCTTGTGGTCGGTGAGGAGCTGTTTGATGTAGGCCTTGCAGGCGCCCTCAAAGTCCTCAGCGCCCTCCAGCGCGTCGGCGGCGTCGCAGAAGGCCTCCGCCATAATGGTATTCAGAGCGGTGGTGGAGGTGGCCACGTTGTCGGAGGAGCCAACCATGCGGAACTCAAAGCGGTTCCCGGTGAAAGCGAAGGGGGAGGTGCGGTTGCGGTCGGTGGCGTCCTTGTGGAGCACCGGCACGGTGGATACGCCGGTGTCCAGGTCTCCGGCGGTGACCTCCTTCCGGGTGCCGTCCACAATGCGCTCCACCAGCGCCTCCAGCTGGTCCCCCAGGAAGATGGAGATGATGGCAGGCGGCGCCTCCTGGGCCCCCAGACGGTGGTCGTTGCCCGCAGTGGCGGCGGTTTCCCGGAGCATGGCGGCGTGGCGGTCGATGGCGGCGACTACGCAGGAGAGCACCAGCTGGAACTGCAGGTTTTCCTCGGGCTTGTCGCCGGGGTCAAAGAGATTCTCCCCGGTGTCCGTGCCCACGGACCAGTTGTTGTGCTTGGCGGAGCCGTTGACGCCGGCGTAGGGCTTCTCGTGGAGCAGGCAGGACATCCCGTG
>CAMNOL010000082.1 GCA_946546815.1 uncultured Oscillospiraceae bacterium | reverse complement strand
TGGGGGCTGGCATTATTTTCAAGCATGGCAACACAAGTATTGTCGGCCTGACAACGGCCGCCGGTATGTGGGCGACAGCGGCCATCGGAATGGCCATCGGCGCCGGATTGTACTGGGTGGGACTCACTGCCACAGCGCTGGTGCTGCTCTCGCAGATCGTTCTCCATCGGCACCCAATTGGCAGTACCGCACAGGCGGAGCAGCAGATCCATATCCGTATGCCGGATGACAGCCGCACCCTTTCTGAACTCCACACCCTGTTGGACCAGCATGGAGGGGATATTGACTCCAGCCGTGTCCTCAGAGAGCAGGGGGAGCTGGAGATGACACTGAATATGCGAACCGCCCCGCCCATTGAGTACAAGGACGTCATTGCGTTTCTGCATGACCATCCGGAGGTGTCCGAGTTCCATGTGGAAAGCTAAGGTAACGGCGCATAATGGGACAAGAGCGGATTGCGAAAAAATTTTTCGTTCAGATTGTTTGCTGATTTCAAGAAATCCGCGGTCAATGTGGCGGAAAATAGTCCGCAAGGCGCCGAAGCTGCTATTATGCGGTGCTGCCTAAGTGCCTGCCCCTTGATTTGAGCTGAGGCCAAGCACCTTTTAATAAAAGTGAAAGATGTGATGTAAATCCCCGGAGCTTCCGCTGCTGTGAAGGAGCGCCGGGGGTTTTGTTTTGCTTGTGCCGTCGCCCAGCGGAAGGGATCTCGGCTACAGGAAAATCAGAATTTGAGAAAATGCATCTGGAATGGGTTATTTCATAAGATCCCGCTGCATATAGTGTTAAAAGTTTAACATTTTACGGCGGAAACAGAGAAAATGAGCCGAAAGGGTCTTTTTTTGACAGATCAGATAAAAAATGATAATTTTCTCAAAAGTACTCATTTACAAATCTGAAAAGAGTGTTATAATAAGCTCATAGGAGTCGGTTTTTTCCGATTGGAGAAATCCTTTAAAGAGCCTGTTCGTCTCCTTGGACAGGCTCAAAATCCAAAACGAGGAGGAATTTTCACCTATGGTAGTAAGAAAAAAGAAATCCATGGACGCCAACAACGCTGCAGCGTGGGTCTCCTACGCGTTCACCGACGTTGCGGGCATCTACCCCATCACGCCCTCCAGCCCCATGGCTGACTTCGTGGACCAGTGGGCAGCTCATGGCCAGAAGAACATCTTCGGCAACCCCGTCAAGGTTGTTGAGATGCAGTCCGAGGCCGGTGCCGCCGGTACCGTTCACGGCTCCCTGGCCGCTGGCGCGCTGACCACCACCTACACCGCCTCTCAGGGCCTGCTGCTGATGATCCCCAACCTGTACAAGATCGCCGGCGAGCTGCTGCCCGGCGTTCTGCATGTTGCTGCCCGCGCCCTGACCACCCAGGCTCTGAACATCTTCGGTGACCACGAAGACGTTATGGCCTGCCGTCAGACCGGCTTTGCCATGCTGGCTGAGTCCAACCCCCAGGAGGTCATGGACCTGGCTCCCGTTGCCCATCTGGCAGCCATCAAGGGCCGCGTTCCCTTCCTGAACTTCTTCGACGGTTTCCGTACCTCTCACGAGATCCAGAAGCTGTCCGTCTGGGATTACAAGGACCTGGCTGACATGGTCGACATGGACGCCGTCAAGGCTTTCCGTGAGCACGCCCTGAACCCCTCCCACGGCACCACCCGCGGCTCCCACGAGAACGATGATATCTTCTTCCAGCATCGTGAAGCCTGCAACAAGTACTATGAAGCAATCCCCGACCTGGTCGAGGAGTACATGAACAAGATCAACGAGAAGCTCGGCACCGACTACAAGCCCTTCAACTACTACGGCGCTCCCGATGCAGAGAACGTTGTCATGGCTATCGGCTCCATCAACGACGTGATGAGCGAGGTTGTGGACTACAAGCTGGCCCATGGCGAGAAGGTCGGCATGATCACCGTCCACCTGTATCGTCCCTTCTCCGTTGAGAAGCTGCTGAAGGTCCTGCCTGAGACCGTGAAGAAGATCGCCGTTCTGGACCGCACCAAGGAGCCCGGCGCTCTGGGCGAACCTCTGTATCTGGACGTTGTCACCGCGCTGGCCACCAGCGGCAAGGGCAACATCAAGGTCATTGGCGGCCGCTACGGCCTGGGCAGCAAGGATACTCCTCCCGCATCCGTGTTCGCTGTTTACAAGGAGCTGGAGAAGGACGAGCCCAAGGAGCACTTCACCATCGGCATCAACGACGATGTGACCTATCTGTCCCTGCCTGAGGAGCCCGCACCCAACACCGCCGCTGAGGGCACTGTTGAGGTCAAGTTCTGGGGCCTGGGCGGCGACGGCACCGTCGGCGCCAACAAGAACTCCATCAAGATCATCGGCGACCACACCGACAAGTACGTGCAGGCATACTTCCAGTATGACTCCAAGAAGACCGGCGGCGTCACCGTTTCCCACCTGCGTTTCGGCGACAAGCCCATCCGCAGCCCCTACTACATCAACAAGGCTGACTTCGTGGCCTGCCACAACCCCTCCTATATCACCAAGCACTTCCCCATCGTCAAGGACATCAAGGACGGCGGCACCTTCCTGGTCAACTGCCAGTGGACCTTCGAGGAGCTGGAGCATCACATGGCCGCTGACGCCAAGAAGTACATCTATGATCACAAGATCAACCTGTACATGATCAACGCCATCGACCTGGCTGCCAAGGTTGGCATGGGCAAGCGCACCAACACCGTTCTGCAGTCTGCCTTCTTCGCTCTGGCCAACGTGCTGCCCGCCGACGAGGCCATCAAGTATATGAAGGACGCCGCTGAGCACTCCTATCTGAAGAAGGGCCGCGACGTTGTCGACAAGAACTGGGC
Source organism: uncultured Oscillospiraceae bacterium (assembly GCA_946546815.1). Taxonomy (GTDB): domain Bacteria; phylum Bacillota; class Clostridia; order Oscillospirales; family Oscillospiraceae; genus Onthomonas. The sequence continues at coordinate 4,406 of CAMNOL010000082.1, read as the reverse complement.
CGCTATCGACGCCGGCGCTACCGCTTTTGTCAAGTGCGAGATCCCCGAGAGCTGGGCCAACCCCGCTCCCGATGCTGAGGCTGCCGAGCTGACTGGCCGTCCCGCCACCGTCAAGCTGGTCAAGGAAGTCATGCAGCCCATCAACGCCATGAACGGCTACAGCCTGCCTGTTTCCGCCTTCACTGACGTGGTTGACGGCACCTTCCCCAACGGTGCTTCTGCTTACGAGAAGCGCGGCGTCGCTGTCAACGTTGTTGAGTGGACTCCCGACAAGTGCATCGCCTGCAACCAGTGCACCTTCTGCTGCCCGCATGCCACCATCCGCGCCTATGCTCTGGACGCTGACGAAGTGGCCGCTGCTCCCGCCAACATGAAGACCACCGAGTTCAAGGTCGGCCCCGGCAAGGGCAAGTACAAGTTCGCTCTGGCTGTCTCCCCGCTGGACTGCATGGGCTGCGGTGTCTGCGTTGGCGCCTGCCCCACCAAGAGCCTGAAGATGGTTCCCATGGAGTCTCAGCTGCCTGAGCAGCCCGTGTTCGACTACTGCGTCGAGAAGGTCTCCGTCAAGGACGAGCTGGTTGACAACACCGTTAAGGGTTCCCAGTTCAAGACCCCGCTGCTTGAGTTCTCCGGCTCCTGCGCCGGCTGCGCCGAGTCCACTTATGCTCGCGTGCTGACCCAGCTGTTCGGCGACCGTATGTTCATCTCCAACGCCACTGGCTGTTCCTCCATCTGGGGCGGCACCGGCGCTACCTCTCCCTACACCGTCAACAAGGAAGGCAAGGGTCCCGCATGGGCCAACTCCCTGTTCGAGGACAACGCTGAGCACGGCTTCGGTATGTACCTGGGCCAGAAGGCTCTCCGTGAGTCCCTGAAGGGCAAGGTTGAGGCTCTGGCCGAGACCAGCGAGGGCGTCAAGGCTGCTGCCGGCGCATGGCTGGATACCTATGCTTCCTCCACCGACAACCAGGAGCCCACCAAGGCCCTGATCGCCGCTCTGGAAGCTGACGGCAGCGAGGCTGCAAAGGCCATCCTGGAGCAGAAGGATTACCTGAACAAGAAGTCCGTGTGGATCTTCGGCGGCGACGGCTGGGCATACGACATCGGTTACGGCGGTGTTGACCACGTTCTGGCTTCCGGCGAGGACGTCAACATCTTCGTCTTCGACACCGAGGTCTATTCCAACACCGGCGGCCAGGCTTCCAAGTCCACCAACATCGGCGCTGTCGCTCAGTTCGCCGCTGCTGGTAAGGAAGTGGCCAAGAAGTCCCTGTCCGAGATTCAGATGCAGTACGGCTATGTCTACGTGGCTCAGATCGCCATGGGCGCCAACCCCGCTCAGTGCATCAAGGCCATGGTCGAGGCTGAGGCCTATCCCGGCCCGTCCCTGATCATCGGCTACAGCCCCTGCGAGCTGCACTCCATCAAGGGCGGCATGACCAACTGCCAGGCCGAGATGAAGAAGGCCGTCGAGTGCGGTTACTGGAACCTGTTCCGCTACAACCCCGCTTCCGACAAGCCCTTCACTCTGGACTCCAAGGCCCCCAAGGCTGGCTATCGCGACTTCATGATGAACGAGGCCCGCTTCTCCGGCCTGACCCGCAGCTTCCCCGAGCGTGCTGACAAGCTGTTCACCAAGAGCGAGGAGACCGCTATGGCCCGTTACGAGCACCTGACCAAGCTGGGCGCTCTGTACAACGAGTAAGAGTTTCCTGCAGGTACTTTTCCTGTAACCCTCCGGAGGGGGCGGCGCCCTCTCCGGATCCCCTGAACGCTTTGCTCATGGGTAGATAAAAAAGAAGACCTTCACGGGATTGTCTCGTGAAGGTCTTTTCTTTTGCTGATGTGATGGGGAAGAGACGTTTATCTGGTGGGGATTACCTCCAACCAGTAGTGATCTGGGTCTTCCACAAAATAGATGCCCATGGCGGGATTTTCAAAACAAATGCAGCCCATTTCCTCATGGCGTCGGTGTGCCGCTTCGAAATCGTCCACCCGGAAAGCCAGATGGAACTCATCCTCACCCAGATCATAAGGCTGGGGGTGGTCCCTCAGCCAGGTCAGCTCTATCTCAAAGTCGCTCTCTTCGTTTCCAATAAACACGATGATATAGGACCCGTCCGCCGCACATTTGCGGCGCTTTTCCGTCAGTCCGAAAGCCGTCTTGTAAAATTCCAGAGAACGTTCCAGATCTGATACGTTGTAGTTTTCATGGACCATTTTAAATCTCATCTTCGTTACCTCCAGCGGTGATCTTGCCCTCATTATAGCACAGAAACGGCAGGAGCGCAGCGAAAAAAACTGAGAAAAATGGCTCATAGCAAGGGAGTCAGCGTTTTATTCATGGCTTCTGATGGGCCTTTTTCCACTCCTTGATCTGCTCCAGGCGGTCCCTGAATCTGTATTCCAGCCCCTGCGTTGTGGGCTGATAATACTCCTTTCCCAGCAGGGAATCCGGCAGGCAGCGCATATCTGTGAGTTTTTCCTCGGTGTCGTGGGCGTACTGGTAGCCCTTTCCGTAGCCCACCTCCCGCATCAGAGTTGTGACGCCGTTGCGAATGTGGAGGGGGACCGGCTCTGAAAGCTGAGTCAGCGCATCCTTTTTCGCCTGTTCATAGGCCATATAAAGTGCGTTGGACTTGGGGGCCAGGGACAGATACACCACCACTTGGGTCAGATGAACGCTGCACTCCGGCATTCCGATGAAGTGGCAGGCCTGATAAGCGGCAATGGCCAGCTCCAGCGCTCTGGGGTCAGCAAGGCCCACATCTTCACTGGCAAAGCGGGTGACCCGTCTTGCGATGTAGAGCGGGTCCTCTCCAGCCTCCAGCATCCGTGCCAGCCAGTAGACCGCCGCATCGGGATCGGAGTTGCGCATGGATTTGTGCAGAGCAGAAATGAGATTGTAGTGTTCCTCGCCGTTTTTGTCGTACAGCAGTGATTTTCGGGAGGTGCACTGTTCCACAGTCTCCGCGGTGACGGTGGTGACATCGCCCTCTGTCTCGCCGTTCAGCACCGCCATTTCCAGTGTGGAGAGGGCGGTTCTGGCGTCTCCGTTGGCAAATCCTGCGATCAGGTGCAGCACATCCTCAGAGATTCGGATGGTCTGATTGCCGAAGCCCTTGGGACTGTGGATGGCCCGCCGCAGCAGCTCTGTCAGATCTTCCTCACTGAGGGCCTTGAGCACGAACACCTTGCATCGGGAGAGCAGAGCGCCGTTCACCTCAAAGGATGGATTCTCTGTCGTCGCCCCGATGAGAATGATGCTGCCTTTTTCCACAAAGGGGAGGAAAGCGTCCTGCTGGGCCTTGTTGAAGCGGTGGATTTCGTCCACAAAAACAATGGTTTTTTCCCCAAACCGCCGGTTCTGATCTGCCTGCTGCATGACGGTGCGGATTTCCTTTATGCCGCTGGTCACAGCGGAAAAATTGATAAAAGCTGCCTTGGTGTGGTTGGCGATAACGTTTGCCAGGGTGGTTTTGCCCACCCCCGGGGGTCCCCAAAAGATCATGGAGGACACCGCGTCCTGCTCGATGATGCGGCGCAGAACCTTTCCTTCTCCCAGCAGGTGGGTTTGTCCCACAATTTCGTCGATCCGCTGGGGACGGAGCCGGGCGGGCAGCGGCTGAGGGACGGTGTGGTCGAGAAGTGTGATCTGTTCGTTCATAATCGTGATTCTTTCTGCGTTGCTGATGAAACGCAATGTCAGTTCATGGATGAGGATACTGCTTTAACTATATCATTTCCCGGTGAGAAAGCAAGCGGAAAGTTTGCCTCTCAGTCCGCTATACAGGACTGCACACCGGGTGTCCAATATGCAGCAGGTGAAAACAAACTGCCGTCCAAACCAGACAGAAAGGGGAGCCGGGGAGTGTGAGCAAAGCCCATTCTTGCAAAATCCGGCCAATGTGCTTATACTGGAAACCAGATCAAAACCGGAACTGGATACAGGAGGAACCTATGAGACCAATCAGACTGACCATGTCCGCCTTCGGACCCTATGCGGAGCGGTGCGTGCTGGAGCTGGATTCGCTGGGAACCAGCGGCCTGTACCTGATCACCGGTGACACCGGAGCCGGCAAGACCACCATTTTCGACGCCATTTCCTTTGCCCTGTTCGGAGAGGCCAGCGGACAGAACCGGGAGTCCGGTATGCTGCGCTCCAAGTACGCCGCAGCGGACACCCCCACCTTTGTGGAGCTGGTGTTTGCTTATCGGCAGAAAACCTATACGGTACGCAGAAACCCCTCCTACGAGCGCCCGGCCAAGCGGGGAACAGGCATGAAACTGGAATCGGCCAATGCGGAGCTGACCCTTCCGGATGGCGCTGTCATCACCCGGACGCGGGCGGTGGACGCAAAAGTCCGGGAGATTCTGGGCGTTGACCGGGATCAGTTCAGCCAGAT
>CAMNOL010000081.1 GCA_946546815.1 uncultured Oscillospiraceae bacterium | reverse complement strand
TTACACCTGCGCCGGCTCCCGCACCTTCCGCAGATCGGCGGGGATCTGCTCCAGCAGGAACTCGGTGATGTTGGCGGTGTTGTTTTCGTCGGCGGTCTGGATATACTTCCGGCGGAACTCCTCCAGCGCGTGCATATCATACCCCCTGGACTCGATTTTCTCCAGCAGACTGTCTGCCTCCACGGAAACCGCGAAAGGAAGCTCCAGGCTGGGGTCAATGTTCAGGCCCTGGTTGTACTTGTACGCCTCATAGTCAAACAGATAAAAGTAGACGGGCTTGTGCAGCAGACTGGCCTCCAGAGAGGAGGCGGAATAGTCCGTGATGATGCCGTCGCAGACCTTCATCAGGTCGTAGGTGGACCAGCCCGCTCCGGGGCGGTTGCCCCGGGGCACATGGAAGTTAGACAGGGGGTGGGGCTTTACCAGCAGCGCGATGTCGTTTCGTCCGCCGGCGGCGTGCAGCAGACGCTCCGTGCCCTCGTCTACGCCCTCCCGGAAGGTGGGCAGGTACAGCAGCAGCTTTTTCCCCCGCAGGTCCGGGCGCTCCTGCAGAAACTTCTCCCGGATCCCCGGCGCCTCACGCTGGATGTAGTCCACCCGGGGCATCCCCTTTACCAGAATTTTGTCCGGCGTGGTGTGGAAGGCCTCCACATAAATGGCGCGGGTGGCCTCCGAAGTGCAGAGAATGTAATCATAGTTTTTGTGCATACACATCTGCTCCGCCATTTTAGAGCTGTGGCCGTTGGGGGTGTCCAGACACTGATAGCTGAACTTTTTCACCGCGCCCACCGCGTGCCAGATCTGGATCACAGTCAGCCCCTTCTTGGGGGGCAGTACGCACAATTGGATGGAATAGGTGTCCGTCACCGCCACGGAGGCTGTGGCAATGTGGTACAGACTTTGCACCACCAGCCAGCAATAGGCGAACACATTGATGTTCTTCGTCATTTTTCGACAGAAATAGACGATCTCCGTCTCAGGAGAGCGGCGTCTGATTTCCTTTTCCAGCAGGCGGAAGTCCAGCGGGACCGTGTCCGACTCTCTGGACAGCATAACCACCTTGTTTTTTGCCTTCAAAGGCATAAAGAGCAGATAAAGGAAACGCAGGCCGCATTTTGCGATAAAAAGAATCAATCCCATAAGCAATCCTCACGATCCTCACTGATATGGTCAGGTTTGATGCGCCAGGCACCTCCCTGGAGGGAGGGGGTATCTGATCTGTGCCCGGCGCAGTCCATGACTCATCCTATCATAAGGGACAGAATTTTTCAACCAAAATTCTGTGGAACCACAGGAAATGTTTCCAAAAGAAGCAGTTCGGGCCTTTGAACAAAGCGTCAACCCATGAACAGAAAAAAATATAAAATTTGTCACAGCTGTGGGTGGATTTTCGGGAAAATTTTCTCTATAATTGTACTATGATATCTGAAAATTTACAAGAGGCACAGTGATGGGCAGAAACCGTTTTCCCCATATCCTTTTGACCGGGCTGCCGCCTGCGGATGAGACGTGCCGCTGAAAACTACGAAAAAAGGAATTGATCAGCTTGTCATCTCCAGTGGTAGTATACGATTCACGGGATCTTCGTTATAAGAAGCCTTACGGAGCTGTGCCCTCCGGAACAAAGGTTCAGTTCACCCTCCGCCCGGACCGGGCAGAGGGCTTTTCGCGTGCAGCGCTGACCGCTGTCTTTGAGTTTGATGGAAACCGCACCGTCAAGGTGCCCATGCCCTGGGTCAGCACAGAGCTGGGCAGAGATGAGTTCTCCTGTGAGCTGGACACGGGGGACTATGTGGGTCTGGTGTGGTACACCTTCCACCTGGAGCGGCTGGACGGCCGGGTGCTGAATCTGGGAACGCACCAGATGACGGTGTATGACGGGAAGGAGAAGGTGCCGGACTGGTTCGGCAAGGGGATGTGCTACCAGATTTTCCCCGACCGGTTCAACCGGACCCGGATCCCGGACCCCGCGGGAATGGTGGGAGGCCGCTGGGTCCACCAGAGCTGGGACGAGTGCCCGGAGTACCGGCCGGTGGGACGCACCTGGGACGGACACGACATCATGAACCGGGATTTCTTCGGCGGCGATCTGAAGGGCGTGGAGGAAAAGCTGGATTATATTGCCTCTCTGGGAGTAGAAACCATCTATTTCTGCCCTGTCTTTGAGGCCGCGGAGAACCACCGCTACGGAACCGCCGACTACAGCCGGGTGGACCCCATGCTGGGCACCAACGAGGATTTCACCCATCTGTGTCAAGAGGCCCACAGGCGGGGCATCCGCATCATCCTGGACGGAGTGTTCAACCACACGGGGTATGTGTCCCGCTACTTCAACGGCGACGGCTTTTATGACACCCTGGGCGCGCTGCAATCCCAGGACTCTCCTTATTACGGCTGGTTTGACTGGAAGCACTGGCCGGACAGCTATGAGAGCTGGTGGGGGATCTATTCCCTGCCGGCGGTAAAGGAAAGCAGCCAGGAATACCGGGATTTCATCTTTGGCGGAGACAATGCTGTGGTTCGGAAGTGGCTGCGGGCCGGCGCCGACGGCTGGAGACTGGACGTGGCCGACGAGCTGCCGGATGATTTCATCCACGGCATCCACAGCGCGGCCCGGGAGACCAACCCTGATGCCATTGTCATCGGAGAAGTCTGGGAGGACGGCTCCACCAAAATCGCCTACGGAAAGCGCCGGAGGCATCTGCTGGGGGGATACCTGGACGGCCTGATGAACTATCCCTTCCGGACGGCGCTGATCCGGTTCCTGCTCAAAGGGGACGGCGCGGGCTTCCGGGAGTGCATGGAGACGCTGCGGGAGAATTATCCCCGTTTCGCCTTTTATTCCGCCATGAACTCCCTGGGCACCCACGACACACTGCGGATCCTGACCTATCTGGGAACGGGAAGCGAGCGCTGGGACCAGAGCAAGGACTGGAGGGGGGCCTACCATATGTCCGACAGCCAGCTGACCAGAGGACTGGAGCTGCTGCGGCTGGGGTTCCTGGTGCTGTTCACCTTCCCGGGGGCGCCTACGGTGTATTACGGGGATGAAGCCGGTATGACAGGCTTTGAGGACCCCTTTAACCGCTGCCCCTTCCCCTGGGGGAAGGAGAACCGGGAGCTGGTGGAGTACTGCTCCAAGCTGGGCAACCTGCGGAAAACCAACCTGCCTTTGCGGGAGGGGGAACTCTGTTGGGGAACCTGCGGACAGGGCGTGCTGGCTTTTACCCGCCGCTGCGGCGGAAAAAATGCGGCGGCAGCAGTGAACAGCGGCGACAATGCCCAGGCAGTGGAGGTTCCCTGGGACGCAGAGACAGCGGTGGATGTGCTTACCGGGCAGAAATACCTGGCCGACAACGGAAGCGTGCAGATTCTGCTGCCCCCCAGAAGCGGTGTACTGCTGGATCACCCCAACGAATAAGGACATCACCGCACAATGAGACTTCGGCGCTGGACGGCTATTTTCCGCCAACTTTTCGTTGCGAAAACTTGAAATCCGACAAGGATTACTGCGTTTTCGCGCCTCAATTTGACGAAAAATTTCTCGCCCACCGCTCTCGTCCCATTATGCGGTGAAGCCATAAGAAAATCGGCTCACGGAATCCTGCCCCGTGAGCCGCTTCTTTGTCCGGAGAATGTGGGCGCATGGTGAGGGGGAAAGGGCGTTGACGAATCCTGTCAGATTTTGATATAATAAAATGCAATTCTAAACGGATGAACGGGGAGATTGGAATGGAGATCTTAGGTAAAATTGCCACCATTCTGGTGGCGGGTGCGAAAACCCTCTGGGGCTGGCTCACCTCCGGCTGGGGGAACGTCCACCATCAGATGCAGGCTTGGATCGCAGCCAATCCCGGCCTCTGCGCCACCATCATTGAGGTCATCTTTGCCCTGCTCATTGTCGGTGGGATTTGGGTTCTGGTGTGGCCGCCGAAGCTGGAGCCGGGCAGCAAGAAAATAAAGCATAAGGCCAAGACCCACCGTCTGGTGGTGCTGGCGGGAATTCTGGTCCTGCTGTATCTGGCTGCCTGCTTCCTGTCCATGGGTTAAAAACTGTAAAAAATGCGGACTGTCCGATGAGACAGTCCGCTTTGTCGTTGTATGGGGGAAGATCAGAACTCCGCGTTGCCCACGGTTCTGGGGTGGGGCAGCACGTCGCGGATGTTGGAGATGCCCGTCAGGTACATGACCATCCGCTCGAAGCCCAGGCCGAAGCCGGCGTGGTGGCAGCCGCCGTAACGGCGCAGGTCCAGATAGTACTTGTAATCCTCGGGGTTCATGCCCAGCTCATGGATGCGCTGCTCCAGCAGGTCCAGACGTTCCTCACGCTGGGAGCCGCCGATGATTTCGCCGATGCCGGGTACCAGGCAGTCCGCGGCGGCGACGGTCTTGCCGTCGTCGTTCAGGCGCATATAGAAGGCCTTGATGTCCTTGGGATAGTCGGTGACAAAGACAGGGCGCTTGAAGTGCTCTTCGGTCAGATAGCGCTCGTGCTCGGTCTGGAGGTCGCAGCCCCAGGTCACGGGGTAGTCGAACTTCTTGCCGGAGTTCTGCAGAATTTCAATGGCCTCGGTGTAGGTGACGCGGCCGAAATCGGAGTTTGCAACGTGCTCCAGACGGGATTTCAGGCCCTTGTCTACAAAGCTGTTGAAGAAGTCCATCTCATCCGGGCAGCGCTCCATGACAAACTTGATGATATATTTGATCATGCTCTCGGCCAGGTTCATGTCGTCGTTCAGGTCGGCAAAGGCGATCTCTGGCTCGATCATCCAGAACTCGGCGGCGTGGCGCTGGGTGTTGGAGTTTTCAGCCCGGAAGGTGGGGCCAAAGGTGTAGACATTGCCGAAGGCCATGGCAAAGTTCTCGGCGTTCAGCTGGCCGGAGACGGTCAGGCTGGTGTGCTTTCCGAAGAAGTCCTGGGACCAATCCACATGGCCGTCCTCTGTGCGGGGGGGATTTTCCACATCTATGGTGGTCACCTTGAACATCTCGCCGGCGCCCTCAGCGTCAGAGGCAGTGATGATGGGGGTGTGGACGTAGACAAAGCCCTGATCCTGGAAGAAGCAGTGAATGGCGTGAGAAGCCACGCTGCGGACCCGGAAGGCGGCGGAAAACAGGTTGGTTCTGGGACGCAGGTGCTGGATGGTCCGCAGGAACTCCACTCCGTGACGCTTCTTCTGAAGGGGATAGTCCGGGGCGGAAGGTCCTTCCACGGTGACCTCGGCGGCCTGCAGCTCAAAGGGCTGCTTGGCATTGGGGGTCAGCACCAGCTTGCCCACTACAATAAAGGCGGCGCCCACGTTCTGACCGGCGGCTTCTGCGTAGTTGGGGAGCGCCTTATCCAGGATGACCTGCAGGCACTTGAAGCAGCTGCCGTCATTCATGGACAGGAACCCCAGGTTTTTCATATCCCGGATGGAGCGGGCCCACCCGGCCACGGTGATGATCTTGTCTGCATATGCGGCGGGATCCGCATAGAGCTTGGCGATAGTCGTACGATCCATAGTAAACCTCCATACACGCACCAAAGGGGGATGCGTGTTGATTTTTGTGCAAATACGAAAAAATTATAACGCTGATAAGAGGAAAAAACAAGAGCTATCTGCGGGAAATTCTCCCCGAGCCCCGGGGGAAACGGGGAGAAAAATGACCGCCTCTCCCGGAGGATCCCCCGGAGAAAGCATTTTTGACTCCGGAGAAAAAAGTCCTTGACACGGCGTCCGGCTCCTGCTATAATACTCTCGCAAAACAAAGTAGGAACGGTTCCTCACCTTCCGCGCACAGGGCGCGGTGGTCAATAGCTCTTTTCTCCTCTGGTTCAGGCCGGAGTGGAATTGTTGCGCGGGTGCCGGTTCCGGTATCCGTTTTGATTTTTTTCTGGAGGTGTTTCAGTATTAGCAGTATGTCTCATCAGATCAACGAGGAGATTCGCGACCGCGAGGTTCGCCTGATCTCTTCTGACGGTCAGCAGCTCGGCATTATGTCCTCTCGAGCAGCATTACAGCAAGCGGCGAAGGAAGGACTGGATCTGGTTAAGATCTCTCCCAAAGCCGTCCCTCCCGTGTGCAAGATCATGGACTATGGAAAGTACCGCTTTGAGCAGTCCAAGCGGGAAAAAGAGGCGAAAAAGAATCAGCATGTGGTAGAGATCAAGGAGATCCGCATGTCTCCCAGCATTGATGTGGGCGACTTCAACACCAAGCTCCGCAACGCACACAAGTTCCTGGGCGAGGGCAACCGCGTCAAGGTGACGGTCCGTTTCCGGGGGCGTGAGATGGCGCACACCGACATCGGCAGAAACCTGCTGGTGAAGTTCGCTGAGGAGAGCGCAGAGATTGCAGTGATGGACAAAAAGCCGGTGCTGGATGGCCGCCACATGACCATGCTGCTTTCCCCCAAGACCGCCAAGGACCGGGACGGGTCCAAAGGCGGAAAGAAGGAAGGCAGAAGGAACCAACCCAAAAAGCAAGCACAGACCGCGGAGTGATTCCGACGGATGAAAGGAGTTTACCACCATGCCCAAGATGAAAACGCACAGCGGTGCGAAGAAGAGATTCAATCTCACCAAGACCGGCAAGGTCAAGCGTGCACACGCTTATAAGAGCCATCTGCTGAACGGCCATGGCAAGACCACCAAGCGCAAGAGAGGCCTCCGCAAGGGCGCCTATGCGGATGTGACCAACGCCGCAACCATCCGCGAGATGATCCCTTACAAATAATCAAATTAGGAGGCAACTGAAATGGCTAGAGTCAAACGCGCAATGATGACGCGCAAGAGAAGAAATAAGATCCTGAAGATGGCCAAGGGCTATTGGGGTGCAAAGAGCAAGCATTTTAAGATGGCCAACCAGGCCGTTATGAAGAGCCTGACCTATGCTTATAAGGGCCGCCGCCTGAAGAAGCGTGATTTCCGCCGCCTGTGGATCACCCGCATCAGCGCTGCCTGCAAGCAGAACGGCATCAACTACTCCACCTTTATGCACGGTCTGAAGCTGGCTGAGGTGGCCATTGACCGTAAGATCCTGGCTGAGCTGGCTGTCAACGACAAGGCTGCTTTCACTCAGCTGGTCGAGATGGCAAAGGCCAAGCTGTAAGCTCTGAAATTCAGAACCAAGATCCCTCCCCCAGCAGGGGAGGGATTTTTGCGTCTGTGGGGCAGAAAAAAGCCGTTTTCCCCTTTTGCTGTTTAGGGAACCACTGATTAAATCAAGCTACGGCGTCTGGACGGTCTATTTTCCGCCATATAGCGG
>CAMNOL010000080.1 GCA_946546815.1 uncultured Oscillospiraceae bacterium | reverse complement strand
GCCCCGGCGGGAACAGAGGACCCGCTGCCGCCGCTGGAGGTGGCGGAGGAGGGCACCTCTGACGCGGACAACTGGCGGGAATACTTCCTCCGTGACGAGGAATGGGGGGATAAGCCATGAAACGCCTGAAATTTCGCACCATTTTTGTGATGCTGTTTACAGGGATGCTGATCTTCGGCATGCTGGCGCTGCTGTTCTTTTATATTCGGGACGGCGCCTACTGGGCGGCCCACCGCCCGTCGGGCAGCATCACCTCCGGCCAGATCGTGGACCGGAACGGCACCGTGCTCTACGACTACGGCGGCCGCAGCTACAGCGAGGACTACGAGACCCGGGTGTCCACCATCCACGCGGTGGGAGACCGGACGGGCAGCATCGCCACCGGCGCCCGGCAGGTGTTTGCGGGAAAAATGTCGGATTTCAACCTGATCACCGGCATCAACGCCAAAACCGACCAGCTGAAGCTGACCCTGGACGCCCGGCTCAACGTGACGGCCATGGACGCCATGAACGGCCGCAAGGGCGTGGCGGCGCTGTACAACTACCGCACCGGGGATGTGCTGTGTATGTTCTCCGGGCCGGTGTTTGACCCGGACGACAAGGCCCAGCTGGAGGCCATCAACAGCGGGGCGGAGGCCTACACCGGCGCATATCTGAACCGGTTCCTGTCCAGCACCTACACCCCCGGCTCCACCTTTAAAATTGTCACCACGGCGGCGGCGCTGGAGACCCTGCCCGACGTGGAGGACTTTTCCTTCCGCTGCACCGGCTCCGTCTCCTACGGCGACCACAGCGTCACCTGTCCCAGAGAGCACGGCTGGCAGAACCTCACCGATGCGCTGGCCAACAGCTGCAACGGCGCCTATGCGGAGCTGGCCAACCGGGTGGGCAGCGAGACCCTGGAAACCTACGCCCAGCAGGCCGGACTGCTGGACAGCGTCAGCGTCTCCGGACTGAAAACCGCAAAGGGCAGCTTTACCACCACCTCCGTTCCCATTGACGAGGGCTGGTCCGGCGTGGGCCAGTACAAGGACCTGGTGAACCCCTGCGCCGAGATGACGCTGATGGGCTGCATCGCCGGGGGCGGTACTGCGGCGACGCCCAAGCTGGTGGTGGAGCAGGGCGGCATCTTCGGCGTGAAACCGGAGACCTCCGCCATCGGCTGGCAGAGCGCCACCTGCCAGCGGGTCAAGGAGATGATGCGCAACAACGTGGTGAACCACTACGGTCAGGACCAGTTTGGGGAGCTGCCCGTGTGCGCCAAATCCGGCACCGCAGAGGTGGGCGGGGACAAAGCGCCCCACGCCTGGTTCACAGGGTTTGTGGACAGCGACCAGTATCCCTACGCCTTTGTGGTGGTGATCGAGAACGGCGGCTGGGGCTCCAGCGAGGCCGGGTCTGTGGCAGCAAGGCTGCTGGAGGCTGCCTGTGAATGAGAATGGTATGAGAGAGGAACCATATGAAAAAGAAAATTGAACTGCTGGCCCCGGCAGGGGACATGGAACGGCTGAAAATGGCGCTGGCCTACGGCGCGGACGCGGTGTACCTGGCGGGCACCACCTTTGGTATGCGGGCCTTTGCGGGCAACTTTGCCCGGGAGGAGCTTTACGAGGCGGTGAGACTGGCCAAAGCAAAGGGCGTCAACGTCCATGTGACCATCAACACCATGCCCCGGAACGACGAGATTGGGGACCTGCCCGCCTGGCTGGAGACCCTGGACGACGCGGGGGTCACTGCGGTGATCGTGGCGGATCTGGGGGCTTTCCGCCTGGCCCAGAAGTACGCCCCCCATGTGCAGAAGCACATCTCCACCCAGGCCAGCATCTCCAACTATGAGACCGCCAACGCCTGGTACGAGCTGGGCGCCAGCCGGGTGATCCTGGCCCGGGAGTGCTCCCTGGAGGAGATCCGGGAGATCCGGGCCAAAACGCCCAAGGAGCTGGAGATCGAAGCCTTTGTCCACGGCGCCATGTGCGTTTCCTACTCCGGGCGGTGCCTGCTGAGCAACTACATGACCAACGACAGCAGGCGGGACTCCAGCCGGGGGGCCTGCGCCCAGCCCTGCCGCTACCACTACGCCCTGATGGAGGAGAAGCGGCCCGGGGAGTACTTCCCCATTGAGGAGGACGAAAAGGGCAGCTACATCCTGTCCTCCCGGGATATGTGCATGATCGACCATGTGAAGGAGTTGATGGACGCCGGGCTGGACTCCCTGAAAATCGAGGGGCGGGCCAAGAGCGCCTACTACGCCGCGCTGGTCACCGGCGCCTATCGCCACGCTATTGACGCGGCGGCGGCAGGGGAGCCGCTGGACCCGGTGTGGCGGGCGGAGGTGGACAAGGTCAGCCACCGGCACTACTCCACGGGCTTCTATTACGGCAACCCGGGGCAGTACTACAAGAGCAGCCGCTACATCCGGGAGTGGCAGATCAACGGCATCGTCCAGTCCTGCGACCCAGAGGGAAACGCCGTGGTCAGCCTGCGCAACAAGTTCAAAGCCGGAGACACCCTGGAGCTGGTGGGGCCGGACCTGCGGCCGGTTGCCTTCACGGCGCCCATGATGAGCGCCATGGACGGCGCTGCGCTGGAGGAGCCTAAGACCCCCCAGATGCTGTTTCGGATGAAGCTGCCGGTGCCGGCGCCGGCGCTGAGCATCCTCCGGCACGAGACGGCGGGACAGAACCTGTAAGAAGCATTTGCAAAATTCCACAATCAGAAGGGCATCCTGTTCCAGGATTGTCAAAGGATGAACAAATTCACCCCGGCGGGCTTTACTTTTTCCTGCCGGGGTGGTATTCTGTCCTCTGATGGACTGTATTCGCAGTTTGCGAAATGGTAACCTTCTGATAATCGACAAGTTCCCCCGATTTGCCTTTTCAGACAAGCGGCCGGTATCCCCCGGGAACCGGACTGGGCGTCAGCTTCCCCCGCACAAATGTGAGGAAGGTGACAGCGATGAAAATTGGATTGATCGGAGCAGGAAAAGTGGGATTTACCCTGGGAAAGTACCTTAAAACCAGGGGAATCGACGTTGCCGGCTACTACAGCCGGACAGCGGACCACGCACAGGCAGCGGCAGATTTTACGGACACACAACGGTTTGACTCTGTGGAGGAGCTGGCCGGGGAAAGTGACGCTCTGTTTCTGACTGTTCCCGACGGAGAAATCAGGCGGGTCTGGGAGACCCTGCCCAAAACGGCCGTCAAAGGTAAAATCATTTGTCATTGCAGCGGTGCGCTGCCCTCTGTGGAGGCCTTTCCGGGCATTCAGGAGGCGGGCGCATACGGTTATTCGGTCCATCCGTTGTTCGCGGTGAGCGATCCCTATCGCGCTTACCGGGAGCTGACGGATGTTTTTTTCTGCATTGAGGGCGATGAAGCCCGTCTGGCGGAGGTGAAAGCCCTGCTGGAGCGCTGCGGCAACCCCTGTCAGGTGATCCGGGCGGAGGACAAGGTGCTGTACCACGCCGCCGCCGCCGTGGCCAGCAACCACGTTGTGGCGCTGGTGGAGCAGAGCCTCCAGATGCTGGAGCGCTGCGGATTCACCCGGGAGAGCGCCCTGGGCGCGCTGCGCCCCATTCTGCTGGGCAACATGGCCCATCTGGCCCAGGCGGGCCCGGTGGACAGCCTCACCGGCCCGGTGGAGCGGGGCGACGTCGGCACGGTGGAAAAGCACCTGAAGGCGCTGGACTCCGAGGAGGAGCGGCAGCTTTACCGGCTGCTGTCCCGGGAGCTGGTGCAGGTGGCGGAAAAAAAGCATCCGGAGCGGGACTATCGGGAAATGAAGGAACATTTGGAAGGAGAATAACCGTTATGCCCAAGAAAAATACCATTACCACCCTGCTGGACATGAAAAAGCGGGGAGAAAAAGTCTCTCAGGTCACCAGCTATGACTACTCCATGGCCCGCATCGCCGACGCCGCCGGCATCAACACCATTCTGGTGGGCGACAGCCTGGGCATGACCATGCAGGGCTACAGCGACACCCTGCCCGTCACCATGGATGAAATGGTGATCTACGGCCGCAGCGTGGGCCGGGCCTGCAAAAACACCTTTGTGATCCTGGATATGCCCTTTATGAGCTATCAGGCCTCGGTGGAGCAGGCGGTGAGGAACGCCGGCCGGCTGATGAAGGAGACCTTTGCCAACGCGGTGAAGCTGGAGGGCGGCAAGCGGGTTGCACCTCAGATCAAAGCCATTGTGGAGAGCGGCATCCCGGTGTGCGCCCATGTGGGCATGACGCCCCAGTCCGCCAACATGTTCGGCGGCTTCAAGGTGCAGGGCAAGGGCGAGGAAAACGCCCGTCGTGTGCTGGAGGATGCGCTGGCGGTGGAAGAGGCCGGCGCCTTTATGTGCGTGCTGGAGTGCGTGCCCCCCAAGCTGGCGGCGCTGATCACCAAAAAGACCCGGATGATCACCATCGGCATCGGCGGCGGCGCGGGCTGCGACGGCCAGGTGCTGGTGATGCAGGACATGATGGGCGTGGGTCTGGAAGGAGACTTTGTGCCCAAGTTTGTCAAGCGGTTTGCCGAGGTGGGCAAGATCATGACCGACGCCTACAAGGCCTACGACGCCGAGGTCAAGGCGGGCACCTATCCCGACGCCGCTCACTCCTATGTGAAGAGCGACTGCTCCGACGAGTTCTACGCTCGGCTGGACGAGGAGTACTGAGAAACCCGGCCCCTTTGGGGAAAGAAAGGAGAATGCAGCATGAAAATTGCAACGACCATTGAGGAAGTGCGCGCCCAGGTGCGTGCCTGGCATAAGCAGGGGCTGACCGTGGGCCTGGTGCCCACCATGGGCTACCTCCACGAGGGCCACGCCAGCCTGATCAAGACCTCCGCCGCCCGGTGCGACCGGACGGTGGTCTCCGTGTTTGTGAATCCCACCCAGTTCGGGCCGGGGGAGGATCTGGAGTCCTATCCCCGGGATTTTGAGCGGGACTGCGCCGTGTGCGAGAAAATGGGCGCCGACCTGGTGTTCCACCCGGCAGTGACGGAGATGTACCCCGGCGGCCAGACCGCCACCTATGTGGAGATCCTGGACGATATGCCCAAGCAGCTGTGCGGAAAGACCCGCCCCATTCACTTCCGGGGGGTGTGCACGGTGGTGTCCAAGCTGTTCAACATCGTTCAGCCGGAGCGGGCCTTCTTCGGCGAGAAGGACGCCCAGCAGCTGGCCATCGTCCGCCGCATGGTCCGGGATCTGTCCTACGGCATTGAGATCGTGGGCTGCCCCATCGTCCGGGAGCTGGACGGCCTGGCCAAATCCAGCCGCAACACCTATCTGAGCCCGGAGGAGCGGAAGGCCGCCCTGTGCCTGAGCCAGGCGGTGCGTCTGGGCAAAAAGATGGTGCTGGAGGGGGAGCGGGATGCCCGCGTGGTGCTCAACGCCATGCGCAACCTGATCGCCCACGAACCGCTGGCAAGGATCGACTATGTGGAAGCGGTGGACGGGGAGACCATGGCCCCCACCGACGAACTTTATGACAATGTGCTGGTGGCCATGGCGGTCTACATCGGCAGCACCCGGCTCATTGACAACTTCAGCGTGAAGCTGCAGGAGGGTTGAGGCCCATGGAACTGACGATGCTCAAGGGCAAGATCCACCGCGCCACGGTGGTGCAGGCGGAGCTGGACTATGTGGGCTCCATCACCGTAGATGAGGACCTGCTGGACGCTGCCGGCATTCTGGAATACGAGCAGGTGCAGATCGTGGACGTGAACAACGGCAGCCGGTTTGAGACCTACACCATCGCCGGGGAGCGGGGCAGCGGCATGATCTGCCTGAACGGGGCGGCGGCCCGCTGCGTCAGCGCCGGGGACAAGATCATCATCATGTGCTATGCCCGGATGACCCCGGAGGAGGCAAAGGCCCACAGCCCCAGGGTGCTGTTTGTGGACGACGATAATCACCCGGTGCGGGTGACCAGCTATGAAAAGCACGGCCGGCTGGAGGATATGCTCTGACCCCAGGCGGGGGAAACCATTTGCATAATTTCTGGGTTTGGATTACAATAGCGGTAAGACAAACAGCAGAAAGGGGGTGCAACAATGGATTGTCTGTTTTGTGCCATTTCCAGAGGGGAGATTCCCTCCAAAAAGGTCTACGAGGACGAGCTGGTCTATGGGTTTTACGACATTGACCCCCAGGCGCCCACCCATTTTCTGGTCATTCCCAAGGCCCACATCGAGTCCGCCGGCGCCGTGACGGCGGAGAACTCGGCGGTGGTGGCCCATTGCTTTGAGGTCATCGCCAAGGTGACCAAGGAGCTGGGAATTACCGATTTCCGCGTGGTGTCCAACTGCGGCGAGCAGGCGGGGCAGAGCGTGAAACATCTGCATTTCCACGTGCTGGCGGGGCGCGACATGACCTGGCCTCCCGGCTGAGCAATGGAGAAACGTTCCGAAGGGCGTGCATCCGCCCTTTCGGAACGTTTTCTTTTGGGCCGGAAAAAACTCTGAAAAAAGCAAAAATAATGCTTGACTTTCTCCACGGGCAGTGGTATTATAACTCTTGCAGTGAGCAAGAGTCGGCTGCAAAACACCAATCATTGATGCGCGAGTGGTGGAATTGGTAGACTCGCTGGCTTCAGGTGCCAGTGCTCTTTACGGGCGTGCGGGTTCGACTCCCGCCTCGCGCACCAACCCTCCGGATGAAGATCCGGAGGGTTTTTCTTTATCAGCAATGAATTTGTGCGCCAGCCCCATGCAGCAGGAGTTCTGGAGTTCCAGGCGGCCTGCTGCACGCTGGACGTTGTGATGAGCGAGGCATATCGCAAGGGTTACTTTGCGTTAAAACGCACTCAACACATGGAACAACGAAGAAATGAGGAGAATCTAACATGAAAAAGGTTGTAAGTGCAATTTTAGTGGTATGTATGCTTTGCGGTTTGACAGGGTGTGCTGCCGGAACAACTGCGGAGACAGAATCCGCTGAGCAGAGCGCTGCCGATTTTGAAACCGCTTCTGCAGAGTCCTACCCGGGAACCTGGGCAGAGCAGACAGCGGAGCGGGTCATCCTGACAATCAAAGAATCGGATGAACCTGACTGGTATGATGCAGAGATCACATGGCGTGAGGATCTCCCCCAGAAGGACGTCTATACCATGCGTGCCCACTATCAGGAAGATGGCAGTCTGTACTACGAGGACTGCACTTATGTGATCCGCACCTTTGAAGAGGACGGAACATATACAGACGAGCTGCAGTATGAGAACGGGTCTGGGCTCTTCTCCTACAGTCCCTCTGCGGAACTGCTCTACTGGACAGATTATACGCTGGACCCGTCGGAAAATGTGCAGACGTTTATCAGAGCGGATGATCTTGCTCCTGAGACATCGGATGCTGCCGATGCCTCAAGTGCCAGCAAATAATGAGGGTTCTTCCGCTCGTTGGAGGATGGAGTCAGAACCTGGATTGACCATAGCGGGTTCCGAAAAGAAACCCCATAAAGCAGAAACCGGAAGGATCGAACAGCTGGCCAAAACTGTTCGATCTTTTCTTTTGCAGACGGAGAGCGGACAACGGACGGACAAGAAGAAACACCCCCTGTGCGGGTCAGCAACTGTCTCCATCCAAGCGGTCAATGCCGGCGCTGTCAGAGAAAGTTTTTTCAAATTCAGAGAGGATTTCATTGGGATTTGTGCTATGATTGTGTTATGGCATCACCCCACAATGAGAACTTCGGCGCCTTGCGGTCTATTTTGCGTCAGCTTGCGGTTCAAG
>CAMNOL010000079.1 GCA_946546815.1 uncultured Oscillospiraceae bacterium | reverse complement strand
AGATCACCTTCGTGGCCATGCACTTTGTGGCGGCGGCGGAGACCATGCGGGTGGAACAGACCCGGGTGGTGGTGGCAGTGGTGTGTCCCAGCGGAATGGGCGCCTCCCGGATGCTGGCCGCCACCGACCGCCTGGTCAGCCCGCTGAACACCGCTCTGAAGTATGGCCTGCCTGTTGACAAGCTGGTCATGGGCATCGGCGCCGCCCTGCGCTACAACAACCCCGAGGATCCCCAGAGCGTTGAGCTGCAGCAGAAGATCGCCGAGAAGGGCGTCACCGCCGCCTTTGCCGAGGTCTCCGGCGTCACCGATCAAGCTGTGCTGGACGCTGTCACCAAGGCCTATGACGAGGTCATGACCCTGTTCTGATTCCATGATTTCCTCCTGCAGGGGCGGTGCGCTCATCGTCCCTGCAGCTGCACCGGGAAGGAGCACCCATGACCACCAAAACCATGACCCTGTCCCCTTCGGATTTTCTCCACGCCCGCCCCGCTGCCAGAATCGCCGCCGCGGCCAAACCCTTTCAGAGTATGGTGATGATCGCTGTGGGCGTCAGCCTGGCAGATGCCAAAGACGCCTTCGCACTGATGCGGCTCCCTCACCCCTCCGGACAGCCCTTCGATGTGTTCGCCGACGGGCCTGACGAAGCAGAGGCATTGGCTGCGGTTGCCGCCGCTGTGGAAACAGTCTTTCAAAAATGAAAGCGACCCTTTTCCTTCGGGGAAAGGGTCACTTTTTCGTAAATTTCATATGAAATCCGCTTACAGCTCGCCGGCTTCAATGGCATCCATGGCTGCGCCCAGATCCGGGAACACATGGCAAAGCCTGCGGATCTCCGCAGTGGGCTCCATGGTGTCGGGAATCATAATGCTGACCGCCCCTGCCGCATAACCGGCACGGATACCGTTGAGGCTGTCCTCCAACACATAGCAATCCTCCGGGGGGATGCCCAGCTGCTTTGCCGCAAACAGGAACACATCCGGTGCGGGCTTGCCGTCTTTGATGTCAGGGTGGATGCTGGACACCACTGCATCGAAGTAGTCCCGCACCCCTGCTGTGTTCAGGTTGTGCTCAATGGTCTCCTTGGGGCTGCTGCTGGCCACTGCCAGCTTCAGTCCCCCGGCTTTGAGTCCTTCCAGAATCTTTCGCAGACCCCGCTTTTCCGGAATGCTGACCGCTGTGATTCCGGCAACCCGCTGATAGCACGCCTCCATAAAGGCTTCTGCGTCCACCCCCGGATAATACCGATGGATGACGTTTCTCATGGTCTCACCGGCGGTGCCTGCCACGGCGACAGGAAATTCCGGATTGGGAACCTGTCCGAATTCCTCCGCCAGAATCATCCAGCTCTCCTTGTAAAGCCGCTCCGTGTCAAACATCAGCCCGTCCATGTCAAAAATAGCGCCCTTTTTCACAGTCTTTCCTCCTGCTTGTCCCAGTTCCATCTGATTTCTCTGACAGCAAGTACCCAGAGACAATCCAAAAACTGTCCCTGGGTATTTTGCAAGCCGAAATGGTGTTATCTCAGCACAGCGCCCAGCTCGCTCTCCAGCAGAGCCAGCACGGACTTCACATCCTCATCTGCCTCTGCATCGGTGAGGGTGCGCTCATCATGGCGCAGCTTCAGCGCAAAGGCGACGCTCTTCTTGTCCTCGGGGATGGGCTTTCCGGTGTAGACATCAAACAGCTTGATCTCCCGGACCAGACCCTTGCCGCCCCGGCGGATGCAGTCCTCCAGCGCAGCCACAGGCAGCGTCTTATCGCAGACCACGGCGATGTCACGCTCCACCGCGGGGAACTTGGGCAGCGGCTGGTACACGATGATCTCCGGCTGAGCCTCCAGAACGGCGGCAAAGTCGATCTGGGCGCAGAAAACCGGCACATCCATGTTGTAGTTTTTGGTCACCCGGGGGTGAATCTGGCCCATGATGCCGATCCGCTTGCCGTTGATGCTCAGCACAGCGGTGCGGCCGGGGTGCCAGGTGGGATCCTTTTTCTCCGCGGTGCAGGCCACGCCGGTAATGCCGAAGGCCTCGAACACGGACTCCACAAAGCCCTTGAAGCGGAAGAAGTCCAGCATCGGGCTGTAGGCGCCCATACTGATGACCTGCTCCTCACGGGCCAGGCCGTCCTCCCGGTCGGTGGGGAAGTACACCCGGGCCAGCTCATACAGCTTTGCCGTCAGGTTGTGGTGGCTGTAGTTCCGGGCCAGCGTCTCCAGCATGGAGGGCAGTGCGGTGGTGCGCATAATGGAGGTATCCTCCCCCAGGGGGTTCAGAATGCGAATGGAGTTGCGCAGGGGGGAATCCTCCGGCAGGCGGATTTTATTGTAGTAGCTGGGAGAGATGAAGGAGTAAGACATGATCTCATTGAAGCCCTGGCTCCGGGCCACTGTGCCCAGCAGCTTCTCTGCAGCCTGCTTGCGGGTCAGGCCGCCCCGGGTGGTCTCGCCCTTCATCAGCGTAATGGGCAGGTTGTCGTAACCAGTGAAGCGGGCGATCTCCTCGGCGATGTCGGAGTAGTGCTCCACGTCGCCCCGCCAGCTAGGAACCACCAGCATATCGTCTTCGATGAGCAGGAAGCCCAGCTGCTTCAGGATGGGCAGCATCTCTTCCCGGGTGAACTCCGTGCCCAGCAGACCGTTGATCTTTTTGGGCTCCAGCTTGACCAGGGTGGGGGTGAAATCCTGGGCCACCACGTCGATGATGCCGTCCACCACGTCGCCGCAGCCCAGCATCTCCACCAGCTCGCAGGCACGCTGCACGGCGGGCATGGTGTTCATGGGATCCAGCCCCTTCTCGTAACGGGCAGAGGACTCGGTGCGGGTGCCCAGCGCCATGGCGGTCTTGCGGACGGAGACGCCGTTGAAGTTGGCGGACTCAAAGAACACGGTGGTGGTGCTGTCGGTGATCTCGGAGTTCTCGCCGCCCATAACGCCGGCGATACAGACGGGCTTGACCTCGTCGGCAATAACCAGCATATTCTCATTCAGCTCGTGGGGCTTGCCGTCCAGGGTGGTCATTTTCTCCCCCGGATAGGCCCGGCGCACGTTGATGTGCTGACCCTCCACGCAGGAGAAGTCAAAGGAGTGCATGGGCTGGCCGTACTCCAGCATGACATAGTTGGTGATGTCCACGATGTTGTTGATGGGACGCACACCGGAGGCGCGCAGGCGCTCCCGCATCCACTTGGGAGAGGGGCCGATCTTTACGTTGCGCACCAGTCGGCCGCAGTACCGGGGGCACAGGTCTCCGTCCAGAATATCCACATCCGCATAGTCCAGAATGGAGTCGCCGCAGCCCTCCACCTGGGGGGTGTGCAGCTTCAGCTCTTTGCCAAAGGTGACGGCGGCCTCCCGGGCCAGGCCGATGACGCCCAGGCAGTCCGGGCGGTTGGGGGTGATCTCAAACTCCACAACGTGGTCGTCCAGCCCCAGCACAGCGGGAATGGCGTCGCCGGGCTTGGCACCCTCCTCGTTGAGGATGAAAATGCCGTCCTCAATGCAGTTGGGGAACTCCTTCTGCTGGGCGTGGAGGCCGGCCAGGGTCAGCACCTCGCCGGACTTGGTGTCCACACAGATCATGTCGCCTTCGTGGATGTTGGCGCAGTTGGTGGTAAGCTCCTTCTCGCCCTTGCCCCAGTCCACCGTCAGCTTGTAGGTGGAATAGGCCACGGTTTCACAGGAGAGCACCTTTGCAGTGTAAACCTTGCCGTAAATCCGCAGGCCGGGCTGTACATCCTCCGGGATAGAGGGCTTTTCGCCGGGCAGCACATGGTAGTCCCCCAGAATGGCAGCGGCTTTGATCTCGCCGTAGGGGAAGTCGCGAACCTCCAGTCCCAGCTCGGACAAGCCGCACAGCATTCCCATGGACACCACGCCGCGGAGCTTGCCCTTGGTGATCTTGTGGCCGCCGGGCAGCAGGGAATTGTGCCGGGCCACGGGAACCAGGTCCCCCACATGGACGTTCCACGCGCCGGTGCAGATCTGGACGGGCTCTTCTTCCCCCACATCCACCTGGACAATCCACATATGGTCGGAGTTGGGGTGCTTTTCCATGGACAGGATTCTGCCCACCACCACGTTCTTGAACTCAGCGCCCTGATCCTCCACAGTCTCCACCTTGGAGCCGGACAGGGTCATGGCATCGGAAAACGCTTTGTCGCTGATGTCGCTGACGGACACGCCGTCCACGAACTCATTCAGCCATTTACGGGATAAAATCATAATCTGACCTCTATTTCAAGCATTTTGGTAGTGATAATGTGGATTCTCAGAACTGCTCCAGGAACCGCACGTCGTTCTCGAAGCACAGCTTCAGGTTGTTGATGCCGTAGCGCATCATGGCAAGGCGCTCCACGCCCATGCCGAAGGCCCAGCCGGAGTACACATCGGTGTCGATATTGCAGCCTTCCAGCACCTTGGGGTGAATCATACCGGCGCCCAGCACCTCGATCCAGCCCTCGCCCTTGCAGACGGAGCAGCCCTTGCCGTGGCACTCGAAGCACTGCACGTCCACCTCGCAGGAGGGCTCGGTGAAGGGGAAGTGATGGGGACGGAACCGGGTCTTTGCGTCCTCGCCGTACAGGCTCTTGACCACCTCGTTCAAGGTGCCCTTCAGGTCCGCCATGGTGATGCCCTTGTCCACCACCATGCCCTCGATCTGGTGGAACATGGGGGAGTGGGTGGCGTCTGCCTCATCCTTGCGGTACACCCGGCCGGGGGCGATGATGCGGATGGGGGGCTTCCGGGTCTCCATGGTGCGGATCTGCATGGGAGAGGTCTGAGAGCGCAGCAGCACGGCGTCGTTCTTGGGGTCGTCCTTGCCGGGGGTGATATAGAACGTGTCGGTCCACTCACGGCCCGGGTGTCCCTCTTCGGTGTTCAGCTTGGTGAAGTTGTAGGCGGCCAGCTCCACCTCGGGGCCTTCGGCCACGTTGAAGCCCATGCCCACAAAGATGTCGGTGATCTCGTCAATGACCTTGGTGATGGGATGCTTGTGTCCCAGCGCCATTCTTTTGCCGGGAATGGTCACGTCCACCTCTTCCGCCGCCAGCTTGGCCTCCAGAGCGGCCTCGGTGAGCCGCTTGCTCTGCTCGGCGACGGCCTCCGTCAGCGCGGCGCGAACCTCGTTGGCGATCTGACCGATGACCGGGCGCTCCTCGGCAGGCAGCTTGCCCATCTGCTTCAGCACGGCGGTGAGCTCGCCCTTTTTGCCCAGGTACTTCACCCGGACCGCATCCAGATTGTTGGCAGCGGCGGTTTCCCGGATCGCTTTCAGGGCTTCCTCCCTGATTTTTGCCAGTTGTTCTCTCATTTTGATGGCTCCTTTGATTTCATTCCGGAACCGGCTCCCGGGCCGGCTGTCTCAGAACGTTTTAAATGGAAATAAAAAACGCCCTTCATCCCAAAACAGGACGAAAGGCAAACCTTCCGCGGTACCACCCGCATTTGCGGACAAAGCCGCACACTCATGACCGGATAACGGGGGTCAGCCGTCCATGTCTCCATGGCTGCTCCCGGGCGAACGGAGCGGCTCCCTCCTGCTTTTGCTTTCAGCCGGTGACAAAAGCTCTCTGGCGGAAGACTCTGCCGCTCATCTTCCCATTCTCTGCACGTAACCCTATTTATACCATAAACAAAAAAAAGTTGCAAGAGGAAATTGCAATTTCCGGCGGAAACTGGTACACTGTCCATACCGAAAGCATCCGGAGGTGTTCCTATGGTATCTATTCTTCTGACCATCCTTGTGTTCTGGCTGTGGCCTGCCCGGGATCTGCGGCGGGCGCAGAAGGTCTCCGGCATCGGCAGCGCACCCGGACAGCGGATGGACGACGCTGTGGTGGAGGGCTGGAAGGCCGGACGCATCCGCTGCCGGAAGCTTTGGCTGAACTTCGGCACCGCCGTGGTGGTGGGCGCCATGCTGGACTGGGTAGTAACCAATTTCTGGGGCCCCGCCGGCGCAACCCCGGATGCCAAGCTGGCAACGGGCTTCACCGTCATTGAGATCGCCGCCATTGTCATCGGCCTGCTGGGCTGGGTGGTGAGCTTGGTCCTCAGCGCCTGGAACAACAAAAAATATCTGGGACAGTTCCGGGTGACCCTATGAGCAAGGCAATCCCCCTCAGCGAAGCGCTGATTCGCAGCTGGCTCCCCCAACGGCCGGAGGACGGCCACAAGGGCACCTTCGGCAAGGTCTGCATCCTGGCCGGCAGCGAGGGCTACACCGGAGCACCGGTGCTGGCTGCCCGCTCAGCGGTACGGGGCGGCACCGGTCTGGTGTTTTTGCAGGTCCCCCGGTGCATCTACCCCATCATCGCGGTGAAGTGCGACGAAGCCATGCCCGCGCCCCTGCCGGACGAGGGCGGAGCCTGTTCCAAAGAGGCCCTTCCTCTGGTGCTGGAGCGCATGAACAGCTGTGACGCCGCCCTCATCGGCCCGGGTCTGGGCCAGTCCGATGGGCTGGACAGCCTGGTCTTTGGCGCGCTGGAGCACACCCAGCTTCCGGTGGTGCTGGACGCAGATGGTCTAAATGCCGCCAGCCGGCATAGAAATGCAATAGCCCATGCCTGCGGTCCCCGCTGTATCATGACTCCCCACGACGGAGAATACCGGCGTCTGACGGGGCGCTGGCCGGACTCCGACCGAATCGAAGGGGCGCTCGCCCTTTCCCGCGCCTTTCATCACTGCGTGGCGGTGTTGAAGGGCCACAACACCGTCGTCACCAACGGCGCTGAGATTTATATCAACACCACCGGCAACGCCGGCATGGCCAAAGGCGGCAGCGGCGATGTGCTGGGGGGCCTGATGGTCTCTCTGCTGGCCCAGGGAATGGAGCCGGTGAAGGCCGCTGCGGCGGCGGTATGGATCCACGGCCGGGCCGGCGATCTGTGCGAGGCGGAGCTGGGCCAGCGGGCCATGACCCCCTGCGATCTGATCGGGCACTTTGCTCCGGTATTGAAGCCGCTGGAGACCCGGCGCTGAGCCCGGCGGGGAAGCCGGCGCAAAAGGAGGTTTTCGTTTGCACCTGAACCGATGCGTACCAAAGATGACCCTGTTCCTTGTCCTCAGCCTGATGCTGACCGCCTGCGGAGGCTCTGCCGTCTCCAGCCCGGAAGGCCGGGTCCGTGGGATGCGGAGCCGGTATCAGAACATGGAACGCCTCACCGCAAAAGCAGACATCACCGCCGACTACGGAGACCGGGTGTACAGCTACACCGTTTCCGTGGAGGGCAATGTGTCCGGCGGCTCCCTGACGGTGGAGGCTCCGGAAAACATCGCCGGCACCGTGCTGCAATGGTCCGACGGCACCACCTCCCTTTCCTACGAGGACGTGACGCTGGAAACCGGCCCTCTGACGGAAAGCGGCCTTTCCCCCGCCGACGCCGTCCCTGTGGTCCTGTCGGCCTGCCGCGCCGGCAGCCTGCTGGAATGTTCTCTGGAGGAAACAGAGGATTCCCAGCAGCTCTATGCCAAGCTGGAGCACCCTGATGACGCAGCAATCACCGCCTCCTGCTGGTTTGACCCGGACACCTTTGCCCTTCAGCGCTGCGAGCTGGCACAGAACGGCAAGACCGTCATCACCTTTGCGTTTTCAAACTTTACCATTGTCCCCGCCCAACCGGAGGGGACCCAAGGGAAGGACTGATTAAATCTCTCGGATGGCTGGGCGAGGATATTTTTCGTCCAGATAGTGGCCAAATTCCGCAGGAATCCTGACGGATTTCAAGAAATTGGGACGCTATATGGCGGAAAATAGACCGTCCAGACGCCGTAGCTTGATTTA